>CAYGBM010000001.1:0-9717 GCA_964348225.1 uncultured Candidatus Saccharibacteria bacterium
CTGCAAAGACAGTCAATCACTCATAGAGTATTTTTGCGAAACCAAGAAAGACAAAGCCTCAATGAAGCAAAAGTCCTACAAATGCCCCAATGCCTGCCAAGATGGTGCTTGCCTGCCTTAAAAGTTGTAATAATTATTGATTATCAACGATATAAAATAAAAGGTCGATTGTAAGCTATAAGGAGAGAAAAATATGAAGAGAACAATATTACTTGTTGTTAGTATAGGGGGTCTTTTAATAAGCCTTGCCGTTGTTCGAGCTCAAGCTGACTGTCCTTTACTTGGCGATGTGAGTGGTAATGGCATTTTGGATTGCACTGACGTTGGACAGATTTTAGAGATGAGCGTTGAAAAAAGACCAGTTAATATGTGTGGCGATATCAGCGGCAATGGAGTTGTTTCACCTCATGATGCCAGCTTAGTGATGAGCGACCCTAATTATCAAGGGGCAAGTGGCGATGTTAATTTTGATGGGGTTATTAACTGCCTGGATATTATGCAAATCTTAGAGGCCTCGGTGGGTTTAACAGAGGCCCAGAATGCCTGCGGAGATTTAAGCGGCAATGACGTTGTCAGCCCCCACGATGCAGCCCTTTTGTTAGACAAATACCCCAGTTTGTCTGCTTGCCAGTGGAGTATACCATCTCCTTGTCCTTCTTTTGGCGACATTAATGGCAATGGGCTTATTGATTCAGAAGACTCCAGGCTAATAATGGAATATTCAGTAGGTAATATTCAGTTGTCTGTTGACCAAATAGAACGTGCTGATGTCAGCGCTAACGGGGCTATAACTCCCTTTGATGCTGCTTTATTGTTGGAATATCTTGCTGGAATAATAGATACTTTGCCTATCTGCAATATTACTAAAACTACCTGTGATGCTAAGAATCCGTGTCCTGAGGGTTTAACCTGTTATAGTTTCCCTAATATAGGGTTAAGATGTGCTCAGCCAGATCCTTTTGATTATTATCTTTGTCCAGATCTTGGTAAGCCTAGCATAGCTGAAATTTACCCTGGTATTGTTATGTGTGAGCCGTTCATCAAGTCCACACCAGAAGATGCTGAAGATATAGTTTCTTTTAATGTGGAAACGCATACAGTAACAATTACCAGACATAACGAAATAGTATCATCTGAGGTGAAGATAAAAAGCACAGCTCCAAATACGGGAGTTTTAGAGGCAGGGGGTATTCAAGCCACATACTCGGGAGAGTTAAGCATTAGTGGTGAAAAATTAATATTGGAGAATTCTCAAATTAATTATTTACCAGAGTATGCGGTTTCAGTATCTGACACGCCCGTTATTAGTTCAGTTCAGGAAGTAAACTTGAAACAACAGGATAATAAGCCAGTTTATTCTGTAAAGGGCGTGAAAAGCTCAAGGCTATTCTTTTTTATCCCGAAGAAAATGACTGTGGAAACGAACGTGGATGCTGCGACAGGCAAGGTTGAGAAAGTGGATAAACCCTGGTGGGCTTTTCTTGCCGATGAATAGACCTTTCTTTATTAGAAATACAAAAGAGCTTGATTTAAATCAGGCTCTTTTGTTTTGAACGTTAAATATAAAACACTTTTTTATATAAAAAAAGTTTGTTTTTTTGTGGTTTTTGATTAGAATGGAGAAATGATTGAACTGAACAGAGAAAAAGCTTTAATTGAGAAAATCAAGCAGGGAGAGAAGGAGGCGCTTGGAGAGATATTTAACGCTTATTACGACAGGATTTTCAGGTTCTGCTTCAGACGTACTTCTTCAAAAGAAGCAGCTGAAGATATTACATCAGCCGTTTTTTTGAATATGATGAAAGGCATCAAGAGTTTTAAATGGCAGGGCGAGAAAAGCTTTAAATCATGGATTTATCAAATTGCCAACAACAAGATTTGCGATTATTTCCGCAAGAAATACAGGCGGAAAACGATTAATATAGAAGAGGTAGGGGAATTGCCAGCAGATGAGCTTGGCAACCCCCAGAGGGATTCAATCTTGAAAGAAAACAAGGAAGAGGTACAAAAAGCGATAAGCCAGCTTTCAAAAAAAGACCAACAGGTTATTAACCTTGTTTTTTTTGAAGAAATGACTAATCAGGAAATAGCTGAGATTTTAAATTGCTCAGTTAATGCGGTTTATGTGAGACTGCACCGGGCTTTGAAGAAATTGAAGACATTAATCAAAAAATAATACGAAATGCTTTTAACGAAGTTCAACTTCCCCAAATTGAATAAATATTTATAGGAATTCTTTGAATTCCTTCAATGTTTGGAAGTTGAACTTCGGGCATTTCGTAATTCAAGATAATATAAAAAATAACTATGACTAAAAAACCCCATCAAAAACTTTTTAAGGATATTGAAAAAATGAAAAAAGGCGAGGAAGTTGATTCTTCAGAGCCTTTGGCTGCTTTGTCTCAAAAAATCATTGAAGATACACCCAAGAAAGTGGAAATAAACCAAAGGCATAAGCTTGCTTTGAAGAATCAAATTATGGATGAATTGGAAGCTAAGAAAAAAATACCATACCCCGGCTTTTTCAACATTATATTTTCTTTGAGACCGCAAAACCTGGTTGCTTATGGTTCTTTGGTTGTTTTGGTTTGTTTTGTGCTTTTAGTTGGTAACCTTGCTTTACCAGGCGAGCGACCGCCCCTTGTTGAGACAGCAAAAGAAGAATTAGCTAGAAAAGAAGAACTTCAGGAAGCTGCAATCCCCCCAGCAGCAACTTCAGAAGAAGTTTTTGATGAATCTGCAATAGCAGAGGAGCTAGAGGAACCAGAAGAGCAAAAGCGAGGCAATACGAGAACTATTATCTTTTCTGCTGGTATTGGTGCTGGCATCATTATTTCAGGAACGGGCATCAGGCTTTGGTTAAAATACAAGAACAAGGATAAAAATCTGTAAGAATTCTGGGAGTTGAGCGATTAAGCTACATAGGGTTTAGGTTTAACTAATCACAATCAATTTAATAGGAGGAAGACAATGAAAAGGTTTTCCTATTTTTCCTGTGTAGCAGTTGTCGTCCTTTTGGTTCTGGTCGGTTTGGCTGAAGCCAAGGAAGCCCGGTACGTGCTGGAAGTGCCAGATCAGGCGATTTGTCAAGGCGAAAATGCTAAAATGTTTCTTGCAGCTAATCGGCCTGTCAAGTCATTTGCTATCACTATGGTTTTCTACGATCCAATTGACCAGAAAAATGTTGTTCCGAGGATAGAATTGCCTGACTTGCCTAAGGGTTGGTTAGCATGGATTGGAATTGACCTTAGAACAAACGAGGTTTCAGTCGGAGCTGAACCAACAAAGGGCAAAAGGCCGTTGCCGCCGGGTGAATACAGATTCACTTTGAACTTCAGGAGCTTTATCGGGCTCTTGAAGCCAAAAGTGAGCGGAACTGTCAATGGCGTTGAAGCTGAGGCAGAAATTGGCACCATTGCCATTTTACCGCCTCCACCGCCAACTCCATAGCAGTCAACACAGTCAGCATTATTAATCTTAACCCTCAACGTAGGCATGGTTCTCTAGTGATTTCAGTGAATCATGTCTTTTTGTTGGTTGTTTTGCGGGTGTTTTTATAGTAAAATAGAAGTATGAGAGCATTGCCTTCTTTTCTAAAAGAATATTTTTGGGATGTAGATTTTTCCAAGCTGGACAAAAAAAAGCACTCTCAATTTATTATTGAGAGAATTTTAGAATATGGCAACAGAAAGGCTGTTGCCTGGCTCAAAAAAAATTTTGAATTACCTAAAATTAAAAAGATTCTGTGTGATTCAAAAAATCTGTCTGCCAAAAGCGCTAATTTTTGGCATATTATTTTTGGTTTGAAAAAAAATAAGATATCGTGCCTAAAAAAGTTATCTCAAAAAAAACACAAGCTGATTTGGAGGTATTAAAAAGTGCTGGCTTGTTAGAGAATTTTTATTTGGCTGGAGGCACTGGTTTGGCATTGCAGTTAAAGCATCGGCTTTCAATTGATTTGGATTTTTTTACAAAAAGAGACATCAACACCAAGATGCTTATTCAAAAGCTTAAAAAATTGGGCAGGCTTTCAATAAATCAGGAAGCTGAGAATACCTTAACAGTTCGGTTTAATGAAACGAATCTAAGTTTTTTTAAATATGAATATCCCTTGCTTTTTCCTTTAAAAACAATTAGCGAGATACGAGTGGCTGACATCAGAGATATTGGCTGTATGAAGCTCTCTGCCATTTCTTCTCGCGGCAGCAAGAAGGACTTTGTAGATATATTTTTTATTTGCCAAAAAACAATAGCTTTTGAGAAACTTTTAGAGGCTTTTAGGAAGAAATACAAGGACATAAATTATAATATACTGCATATTTTGAAGAGCTTAATTTATTTTGAAGATGCTGATAAAGAGCCAATGTCTAAGATGTTAATTCCTGTTTCATGGAAAGAGGTCAAAAATTTTTTTGAAGAGGAAATCAAAAAAATTAGTTAAGTTAGACAAAGTTTCCCCTTCTTACTATGACAATGCAAAGAAGAAAAGCGGCTGATGGCAATTTAATATTAGGGGTAGATATTGGCGGTTCTAAAATACATTTTGGGCTTTGGGATGGGAAAAAGGTTGTTGAAAGGCGGGAGACAGAGGAGGTGTCTTTGGAGACGTTAAAACAAGGGGTTTCTTATTTTGAGGTGAGAAGGGTTGGTATTGGAGTGCCGGGAATTGTAGATTTTAAAACAGGCAAGACATTGAGGTGCCAGAATCTGAAGAATTTTGATGGGCTCAACTTGAAAAAGATTTTGAAGAAAGATGTGAGGGTTGATAATGATGCCAATTGTTTTTTAAGGGCAGAGGCTTTGTTAGGGGCTGGGAAAGGATATAAATATGTTTTAGGGATTACTATGGGCACTGGCATCGGAGGAGGGATAGTTATTAAAGAAAAATCCTCTGTTTTAAAGAACAGGAGGGGCGATTTGATTTATAAAGGAGCTGATGGGTCGGCTGGAGAGTTCGGCCAGATGGTTATCCAAGATGGTAAGACTTGGGAGGAGCTTTACCGCGAGTTGAGAAACAAGCCTGACCAAGCAGAAGAGATTCACTCAAAAGCAATGGCTAATTTAATAAATATTTTTAATCCAGAGCTCATTGTCATAGGGGGCAGGGCAGCTAAGGTTCCTAATATGAAATCGGCTGAGAAGTATATTCTTTCTCCCTTGGCTAAAAAAGCTAAGATTGTGTTAAGCAGGCGCGGTGATGATGCTGGTGCTATTGGGGCGGCTTTGCTGTTTGGCTAAAGAGAGGTAATATATGTATTGTAATTTAAGCTGAGTTGCAATGAGGAAATTAATTTTAGAGAGTAATAATAAAGCATTGGTGATTGTTGCTCATCCTGACGATGAAACCATTTGGATGGGCGGAACTATTTTAAGACATCCGAATGTTGCTTGGACAGTTTTCTCGCTTTGCCGCAGGAACGACTCTGAGAGATTTGCTAATTTTCTGCGAGCCGCAAAATTTTATAATGCCTCATCTATTATCTCTGACTTAGAAGATGAAGGGATAATGACTCTTAAAGAAAGCCTGCCAGAGATTGAAAAAAGAATTCTTTCTGAGATGGACACGAGAAAATTTGATTATATCTTTACCCATGGTTTAAATGGAGAGTACGGGCACTTGAGGCACAAGGGGGTTAGCAAAGTTGTAAAGAGGCTGTTTCAAAGAAAAGAGCTGGTAGGGCAGAGGCTTTTTTTGTTTGCTTACGAACAAGACAAAGACAGCGGAGTTTCCCTTCCCGCTCAGGCAGATTTTTATCTTGCCCTTTCTGAAAAAGAGTTTAGAATAAAAAGAGAAGTTATCAAAAACATTTACGGCTTCAATAAAATGTCTTTTGAGAACGGAAGCTGTTCCAAGATAGAAACTTTTAGACAAATTTTAAAGCAGCAGAGACCTGACCTCTTTTAAATTGAATATGATATTTATACAAGTTGGTAGAGGTCGGGTCTCTGCTGCTATAAAACATGAAATCAGTAATTCTATATGCTTATCCTCCCCAGCCCGATGGGCTGAGCCTGCAGGGTGATATGCTCTATCGGGGAATGAAAGAGAACGGCGAGGCGGTGATGCCTTGCCATTTTGAAGGAGCTTTGCAAAAGGAATGGATTTATAAACATTTTGGGCCGGATGTTGCTTTGGGTGTTGGTTATTGGGGGCAGACCCCAGATATTATCACGGATCCTCAAAAGTTTGGGGTAATACCTGTTCCTTGGCTGGTGGCAGATGGCTGGGTTGCCAACTATCACGATATATTGAGCAATTTACCCCTTGTTTTTACAACAAGCGAGTGGGTGAAGCAAACCTATCAACGTGACGGAGTGGATACAAAGAATTTTGAAGTGGCTCATGTTGGTGTTGAGCCGGATTTGTTTTCTCCTATTGCCAAAGCTGATGCCAGAATTAAAAAGCTGAGAGAGATGTTGGGAGTGGGGGACGATGAGAAATTAATCTTAACGGTAGGCGGAGATGTTACTTCAAAGGGGGCTCAGGAGATTCTGAGAGCCTTGAAAATTATTGACAAGGACTTTAATAAATGGAAATATGTTTGCAAGTCTTGGGAAAGCGATTGTGCTCACGGGCACCGCAGAGAGGAAGTGGAGTTGTTGGAGCAGTTGGGGCTTGATGCGAAAAAAATTATCTTTCTTGAGGGTGCTTATTCTTGGGATTTTATGCCCTTTCTTTTAAATACTGCTGATATTTATGCCGCCCCCAGCAGACTGGAAGGCTTTGGGATGATTCAGGTTGAGGCGCAAGCTTGCGGAATACCAGTTATTTCAATTGATGCTATGGGTCCGAAAGAAACTGTGGTACAAGGCAAGACAGGATATTTGGCAAAAGTGGCTTCTAAGATTGACCTTGACAGCGAGTTGGTCTATCCTCATATGGGGTTTAATGAAGAAAAAAGAATCTTTTTTGAGAAACCAAAAACATTTGCTCTGAGAGCAAATGTTGAGGAGCTTGCTAAATATCTTCTCACCCTTTTAACCGATAATAAAAAAAGGATTGAGATGGGGAAGAGAGCAAGAGAGCATGCTGTTAAGAATTTTCATTACCAGGAACTTGCCAAATCCATGACAAATCGCATAAAAGAAAAGCTGAATTTAGCTTAAATTGTTTGAAAAAAGTGCTCCTATGACAAAAAAGGCACTTTTTTTCTTTGGACAGCTTCTTTTGCAAAAAGATAGCTTCCAGCTGACCAGGCTTGATAAACCCCTCCTTTGGGTTTTCCGTATTTTCCTTCTAACCATTCATTAAATTCCCACTTCACTTTTCTGCCAAGACAATTGGCTTCAGCTAATTTTTGAAGTTCTTTCTTAGCTTTGCTGAGCTGTTTTGCTTTTACCAGGCTTGCCACATAGAATCCGCCGATAAAGGGCCAGATGCCTCCGTTAAGATAATGATAGGGAGTTCTGGCATCGCACTTTGAGAAATAGGATTTCCAGAGTTTGCTTCTCGGTGCAATCGGCGGGAAAATTGCTTTAACCGGATAGGGCCGGTTGATTTTTTTTACATCTATGTATCTTAGAATTGAAAGAGCCTGCTCTTGGTTAGCTAAGCCTCCAACAATGGCTAAAAGATTGCCCAAAGAATCAAACCATTCCTCTTTTTCTCTGTCTCCATCATGGTCTTTCCAAGCCCAGGGCAGGTAATAGCCAAGCTTTTTACTGAATAAAACCAGGTCAGTCCTTTTGCCATTGACAAGCTTTTTGACTTTGGAGGCCTCCCGCTTTTTGCCGCCTAAACGGAGAGCAATATAATATAAAGCCTGAGTGTTAATCGTGTAGCCGTATTTATGGGGGAAAGCATCCTGCCAGTCAGTAGTTGGCAGTTGAACAGGCAGGCCTTCCTCTGGCAGGTCTTGATACTGCACCCATCTCAATGCTCTTTCAATTGACTTTCTATGTTTTTTGAATAAGCGGCTATCAGAATATGTTCTTTGATAAACGTATTCTCCAATAATGTACCACAGGCTTGAATCTATACTGTTGTAAGAAACATAGGATTTACGGAGGGGTTCGTAAATGCCAATGGCATTAGGAATTTGTCCTTTAGGAGACTGATGCCTTCTAAGGGTAGCTAAGGTGTTTTTGAAAACTTTCTTAAATTGGGTTCCCTGAAGCGATGCGCCCAAAAAGGCAATATTGCTGTCTCTTGACCAAACAGAAGTATAGCCTTGTTTGGTGCCCGAAGCATAAAGCCCTTTTTTTGTTGCGCAGTGCTCAAGAGCCTTGATTGCTTGTGTTTTTGCTTGTTCTGTGAAATCCATATTATTGCTTGAGCGTTTCTTCTATGGCCAATCTGGCGAGCAAATAAGATATAGTGGATTCCGCCCCCTGGTTTATATTAAGCGAATACTGGCCTAATCCATCGCAGCAGCCTCCTGTTACATCATCATAGACCATTTGATTCAAATAATTCTTTCCCAAAAACCATTGGAAAGCATTGAGGGCGTATTTTTTATATAACCCTTTCTTGGTTGCTTTGTGGGCAAGCAGAAGGGTTTGGACCATAGAGGATGTTTCTTCTGGTTGTTGGTCAAAGTAGGCGCGCTTGCCGTTTTTAAAGCACCACCCGTTTTGGCCGATAGGGGAGAAGTAGTCGCTGTGGTTAAAGGTAATGCTGATAAGAAATTTCAAACTTTTCTCAGCCACTTGAAGATATTTTTTGCTACTGGTCGCAAGATAGGCGCAAAAGAGAGATTCTGGCAGTTTGCTGTTAGAATAGGTGAGGGAGTCTTCAAACCAGGGCCAATGAGTTGATGCTGTTTTCTGGAAGGACTTAAGCTGGGCATCAGCCAGCTTTTTTAGCAGGCTCTTGTACTGTGATTCTGGGTAAGCCTGCTTGTAGAGATAAAGCCCCAAGATAGTGAAAGCTATTGCTCTTGGCGCTTTAAGTTTTTTAGTTTGGGGGATGGCTTTTCGGAAAATGGCTTCTGCTTTTTTCCTGATAGCAAGGGGCAGTTTGTTTTGAGAAATAAGATAACCCAGCGCCCAGATTGCTCTTCCTTGAGGGTCTTCGCTTTTTTCTGAAACGACCACTTTTCTCTTGGCTGTTACCGGGTTTATGAATGTTCCGTTCCGCTGCTGGGTGAAGCTGATGAAATTTAAATATGTCTTCAGGAGCTCTAAGGCTTTTTTGTCCTTGGTTTGCTGCCAGTATCCAGCAGCAACAATGGCGGCTCGGGCGTTATCGTCCAGGCAGTAGCCAAAACGTTTGTCCGGCTTTATGTGGCTGGCAAACTGAATAACCCCGAAAGAGTCGGTAAGATTGGCGAGATGCCTTAAGGTAATTGAGGGGATTTTCTCTTCCTGGTCCAGCTTGGTTAATTTACGATAAAGCTTAAAGTGAGCCAGGGCAACATTAGACCAGGTCATGTTTCTTGTTTCTGTATAGGCGTTTTTTGCCATGCGGTTGCGGAGCTTTTTGTTTTCAATCAAGGTGCGCAAAGCTTTGGTGATTTCTTTTGGAACTTTTGGCTCCACCAGTATTCCTCTTGCAGGGGTTAGAATATACTTTGCATAAGAAGATTTGGTGCTGATAACCGGCCTGCCGCATCCCAAAGCGTAAGAGAGTGTTCCACTGACTGACTGCTGCTGGTCTAAAGAAGGGGCAAGGTAAATATCTGTGGCTTTGAGGTAGGCAATTACTTCCTCCGGAAGCAAATACTTGTTGTAAAACCTAACATTGTTCTTAAGACCCAACCGCTCAACTTCACGCTT
>CAYGBM010000002.1:0-15209 GCA_964348225.1 uncultured Candidatus Saccharibacteria bacterium
AGCAATGCCTTAGAGGGTTGTCTACTATAACTTTTTGCTATCTCACGCACGATGTCCGCTATCGGACGGCTATCTGCGGATCTCATCTTTTGCCTTACTTCCTTTATTACTTTTTCTACATCTTGATACATCTCTTTTTCTCCTTTTTAATGAGCCGCACGTTTAATTTAAATTAACACAGCATCAAAACTGTTTGAATTTGCAAAAGATTTTTTAACTTATATTTTGGATAGATTTCCCAAATTCATCGAGCCGTTCCCGAAAATCAGCATCTAAAGAAGGTTCTAAATGAAGAGATGAAATTTGAGACTTTATTAAAGCAATAAAATAACTGAATAATTTTTCTTCATAATCAGAGCTTTGTCCAAGCTCTGGAATTAAATTATTTATTCCTTCTTTTATATATTTACTTGGCAGGGCAAAATAAAAAATAGGTAAATGCTCAGCTTCCTCCATTACGAACTTGTCTTTTTCTTTTTTAAAACCATATTTTAATTTTCCTCCACCTTCTTCTCTATTTCTTTCCAAAACCTTAGCTTGTTTGCGCTCAAACTCTACACTAGAAACATTGCTTATCTCGTCCAAGGCACAAACCAAATTACCGGTTTCTTTTTCTAAAATAAGGTTGTCAACCTTGTTCTCAATATCATCAAAGACAGAAGTTCTGGCGACTATAAACTTCTCACTTAAAAACTTATATAAAACAACTGTTTTTAATATCTCAAGCTGCTCTCCCTCTTTCTTTAACCTTTTTATTTCTACCTGTTCTTCTGGTAAATCTTTAAATTTTCGTTTATCCAACTTCTGCCATCCCCTTACAATTTCCTTATCTTTTTCTAAAGTTTCTGCAGAATACACTTCTTTAAAAGCTTCCATGTCAATACGGCAGTCGTCATTAACCGGAATTCCCTCTTTCCTCAATTCTCCAGCTATTTCTCCAAGAAAATTTTTTATCTCTTCCAATCTTGCCTCCAACTGTTTTTCTTGTTCCGGCTCTTCTTGCTCTTCCTCTAAGCGTTTTAATGGGTTTTCAAAGTGAGATCTTCTCAGCATATTAAAAATTTATTTTAGATATGGAATTCATCAAAGCAGATTATGTCGTCAAGAGACTTCCGTGATTTTTTTCCAGGTCTATCGCCAGGATAACCCAGGGGCATTAGCATTACCACAAAATATTTGTCTGGAACATTTAAAATCTCCCTAACCTTGTCTTGGTCAAATGCCCCTATCCAGCAAGTGCCAAGCCCTTCTTCCGCTGCCTGTAATGTCATATGGTCAACAGCAATTGCCACATCAACAGGGAAAATGGGTGCCCCAGAAGTCATAAGCTTGTCTGTATCTAAGGCAACAGCTGCAATTACAATTGGAGCTTCAGCAACAAAGGTTTGGCTGTTAGCAGCTTCAGCTAACTGGCTTTTTTTGTCTTCGTCTCTAACAATTACCAATTTGTACAACTGGGCATTGTGAGCTGATGGAGCCATTCTTGCTGCCTCCAACACCTTAAA
Source organism: uncultured Candidatus Saccharibacteria bacterium (assembly GCA_964348225.1). Lineage (GTDB taxonomy): Bacteria > Patescibacteriota > Minisyncoccia > Minisyncoccales > CG1-02-41-26 > CAYGBM01. Next base: position 1,506 of record CAYGBM010000002.1, read on the forward strand.
CAGCTTTTCTTCTTCAATTGGCTCTGGGGTATAATCCCTAACGCTTCTTCTTTGAATAATGGCTTTTTCAACATCCATAGTTTTTAACAAATTAATGCTGAAGCATTAATTTGTTATTGGTGTGACTTTTGATTTTTAAAAAAACCAAGTTTTCTGTAATAGATATAAGAGTAAACAACAGGGATAAAAGCACCGATTAAAATTATAACCAAGAATACAAAGAAAGAATAATCACCAGCAAAAACACTGAAAGCGCTTAAAAGCCCCATTAAAATAAAAACCCGGCTGCCCAGCTTGTGGGTTTTGTTCCAAACTTGTTCTGATTGAAGCGTCCAAGGAGTTCTAATGCCAACAAACCAATTTCTTTTCATTCTGGGCAAAGCCAAGCCTATGGCAATAAACAAAAGACCCATAAAGGGTATAATAAAGAACCGTATATCATGCTTTAGCCCCAATCCAGAGCTTAAGGTATAAAAATAAAGCAGGGCAAAAAATATAACAAAAGCCAAACGTAAAACATAATAAGCGGTTGCAAACTTCTCGTAGTTTTTTCTTAAAGGGTCTATTAGAGGCACAAAAGCCATCAAAAACCAAACCCCTATTGTAAGCAAGGGAAAAAAGAAAACAGCAAACTTTTTACTGCTCCAGGCATCAACCTCCCCTTGGGCATTCCAGTGGGTGGGAACTTTATCTGGCAAGCTGCCATAAAAGTAAGCGCCAACAATAAACATTAACAAAATTAAAGCCAAGGGAGCTATTTCTTTTTTAGTGATAATCTTCATATTTAAACTACCTTAGATTATTTTAACCCAATAAAACTGCCAAATCAAGCAAGAGCCTCTTTTTCTTTTTTTACTGTCCTCTCCATTTCTTTTCCAATGCCCTAACCTCCTTCTCTGGAAATCCAAAGTGATGGGCAACCTCATGCCAAACCACAATTTTTATCAACTCAGCTATTTCTTTTTCTAGCTGAGGCGCTGCACTTACGTTTTTCTTAAAGAAACGTTGTCTTGCCAAATTCTCAATGGGCTCTCGGAAAATAGTAATTTTATCAGGCAGCCTCACAGAGAATCGCTCTCTCCCCCAAGCTGTTTTTGGCACTCCCTCATAAAGACCAAGCAGAGCATTTGAAATCCTAATGCCTGTTTTCTGGATCTGAGCTTGAGAAGGTCTTTGCTCAATACAAACAGCTATATTGTCCATCTTCTTTCTAATATTTGGGGGCAAGCCTACAATTGCCCTTTGAACCAACTTTTCAAATTCTTCAGGAAGCATAAAGCTCTCACAAAAGCTTTTTTTGACGAAGACTTTTCAGTATGTCTTGAGCTACTTTTTTGCCCTGAGCTGTAAGAGAAAAACATGTTTTTGGATCCCCTCTAATTAGCCTTTTGTCCCTTAGGCTCCTCAAAGGACGGTCAAGCTTTCTCGCATCAGGCCACTTTGAATAACCAGATAGCTTGAAAGAGGCTGGAAACAAAATGAAACACTCTTTAACCAGTGTTCCAAAAGTACATTTCTTTCCCCTGTTCTCGACATTGAAAATAGCAAAAATAATTAAATCATTAATAGGCCTTTTTTCCAATGCCCCCAAATTTTTACCTTTTTTCCTCCTCATTATTTAATCATACAATTTTCCTAATTTTTAAGCAATGCGAAAAACGCTATGTTTTGGAAAGAATTATTCAAATAAACGGCCGTAGGGTCTTTTCAGGTCTTCTAATTCTATAAATTGATTTTTGGGAATGTCCTTGAGTTTTTCGTAGAAAAAAAGTTTTAATTGCCCCCTCATTAATTCTATAAATTCTTTTCGGGTGGGGCATATTTTTTTGATCTCGTGCATTTTCTTTCGGGTAAAACGAGTGAGAAGCTCAATGTCGTGAAAGGCTTTTTTGTTTGGCGTGTTGTAAATTTTATTTATATCAAGCCTTTTCAAGTGGCTAATATGATGAACATTTAAAATATCAATGATTTCTTCTATTTTGCTTGGGTTGTATTTAATTTCTTCTAATAAATCTTTTGCTATTTTAGCGCCAGGTGAAATAGGAACCACCCCTTCACCATTGAGCTTTTCAATAATTAGAACAGACCTGAAGTGCTCCTCTAAAATCCCGCTGTGGTGGAGGTCGTGCATCATGGCCACTGGCAAAAGAACATCCAAATCAAAGTTTAATTTTCTTTTATATCGCATCACATACTCAGCCATTTCCTTGGTGTCCTCAAGGTCATCGGGTCTTGCTTGCTTCAACAATGGCACGCATTTTTCCCATAACTTCTTGAATTTTTCTGGCAGGTTTTTTATTTTTGCCATATGTTTTTATTCTTTTTTTCGACCTTTTTTTATTCTCTTTTTAATGTGCTAACACTCACTCCCTCTCCTATTCCAGCATACAACTTTTTCCCACCTAAAATCAACAATAATCTCAAAAATATTGACTAAGAAATCTTAATGTTTATAATCAAACAAAGCAGTTCATTTGATTGATGGATGCAAGGAGAATCCTCGAATCAGGCTTCAAAAAGAATAAAGGAAAGGAGGGATGAATCTAACTCGCAATCTCCTTGCCTCCTGAAACCGCATTAAAAGCACTGTCCATAATTTCTCAAGCTGTCAATAATATATGACTCTCATTAACAGAGCACGACAGACGAGGAATCAGATTCAGGCTAAATGGTCAGTGCTTTTTACTTATCTCATTTCTCCAATAAAAAAGGTTGGCATTAAACACCAACCAATCCACTACTCTACAAACCACCAACTACAAACTCTACCAACTACTAACTACAAACTACAAACTAAATCTTAACAAGCTTATATTTCCAGCCAGGCTGCCACTTCCAGTCAGCAGCAATAATCTCTTTCAAGGGAACTCTGTTTATCCAGTGCTCCAAGCCATATTGGGTAGCTCGATGACCAATTATCATTACCTTTTTCCCGTTGTGCTTCTTAAACAGATCTTCTAAAAAACCTTTCATCCTTTGGTTTGTCTGCTCATAACTTTCACCATTTGGAAAAGGCTTTTGAATATGCTCAAGCTTGGCTTTGTCCACCACTTCCTTTGAGTGCCGCGTCAAGTAGCCGTAGTTGCATTCTCTTAATCTTTTATCTCTAACAATAGGAAATGTTCTGCCAGCAAAGGCAATCTCAGCTGTTTTATAAGAGCGCTGCAGATCAGAACAAAACACTGCATCAAAATTTTCGTCGCTATAACGTTTGCCCAATTCTTTAGCCTGCTTCACCCCCACAGCCGAAAGCCCAACATCATAGTGCCCAGATGCCACCTGCCGTTCATTATCAATTGTTGTTGCGTGAGTCTCAAAAATTATCTCAATCATAATTCAAAATCTCAAATCAAAAAACCTATTATTTAATAATAGACTTTTTAATTTCAAAAAGCAATAAACAAATCCAAAAAGCAGAAGAGACCGTTGATGTACCAACAGTCTCTCAAGACTAATTTCAGCAAAAGTATTTCCTTCAGCGGGTCTGGCAGGATTCGAACCTGCAAACATCTTCTTTTGGAGAGAAGCGCTCTACCAATTGGAGCTACAGACCCTTTTATTTCTTTTGTTTTAATAAATCTTCAAATTCCTTTCTACTAACCCCTGCTTCTTTTAGAATACTCATTATTGTTCCCTTGGGCAAATCTTTTACATGATATGGCACAACAGCTCTTTTCTTAGTTTTAGGGTGGTAAAAAATAAAATGACTTCCAGTAGAATGATCTAACTCGAAGCCAAGCAATTTCAGAATTTTTATAAGCTTTCTAGGACTAATGCTCGGTAATTTAGGCATGAGTAGGAATTCTTTTAACTTCTACCGAAGTAAAGTAATTCTCTTCATCAGTAGGAACTGCTTCTTTGTGTTTTTTCAAAGAAACAATATAGCCCTTAATTGCATCAACTGCCATTTTCTTTGCTTCGTTTAAATCTTTCCCATAAGTAACACAACCTGGTAAACTTGGAACAATTGCAGTAAAACCACCCTCTGGTTCTGGACGAAAAATAATATTGTAACGTAATGTCTTTCTCATATTATATTGTAATGAATTTATTGCCTCAGGTCAACACAAATTATCTTTTCTTATTTATTTTTTTTTCATAGCGGTCGCTATCCCTACTGTAACATTTATCCATTACTTTTTGAAAAGCTTCATCTAAGTCTATGCCCTTGGAGTTCGCTAAACAAATAAGGGTAAAAATAATATCAGCTATTTCATCTTCCATTGCCTTAGCACCTTCAAAAGATTTCTTTTTCTTTGGGCCATAAAGGGCATTGATTTCTCTGGCTAATTCACCCACCTCCTCTATTAAACGAGCTAGTATTTCGTGCGGCTCCCAATACTGAATCTTATACTGCCCGGTCCACTTATCAACTTGTTTTTGCATTTCCTTTAAAGACATAATATTATTTCTTCATTGCAATAAGTGTTTTCTGGCAAAAAAAGTAAAAGGTAAAAAATAATGTTCAAGGTCTCCGAGAGAAGTGTGGTAATATTTATTCTCTAAAACAGCGCCACAAAATAGTTCCCGCACCCTGGCAATTTCCCGCAGCCGTCCTCGCCAACGGGAATCTTGCAATGTTAAGTCAAAAAGTTCCAAGGCTCTTTCAACCGCGCCCCAAAAAATATTCTTATTCTTGCCCTGCCACTTGCTCGCTCGGCTCACCTCACTGCCAATATTTGACATTTGCTCTGCCAAAGATAGCTTAAACCATCTGCCCGAGGCTAATTCTTTATGAATAAATTTTCTCATTTTGAAACTAATTATTTTGAAACTAATTTTTCCACAATTTTTCTAATTTTCTTGCGAACTTCAGGATTATCAACTCCCCGCGAACGATTATCATAACCAGGCTTTAAATTAATTACCGAATCATATTCAATCCATTCCTCGCTATTCACTTCAGGGTAAAGATTAATCCCCCAGGTATGTTCACGCTTTGATCCCTCCTGTTCCATCAAAGCCACCTCTTCATCAGAGTGCAATTCGCCCCCTATAGCCATTATCTCCTGTTCAACATCAACAACTGCCTTCACTAAATTGCCATATTCTTTTTTAGTAACATCAACAAGCTCTTTTCTGCTTATTGTATTTTTTAAAATTTTTATTCCCATGCTCATTATTGACCTCTTACTTCCTCATCTCTTTATGTGATGTATGTTTTCTACACTTCTTGCAGAATTTTTTCAAATTAAAATAAGAGGCTCTGTATAGAAATCATTCATAACAGACTCTATCATATGAAATACGAGTTCACTACTAAGATTAATCTGTGAACTCAAAGGTGGAAAGAATCTTCTCGAGCAACTCAACGGGCTCGTCGGGAATTTCTGGAGGGTCTGAGGAAATCCCTATTGAAAACATATAGTCCTCTCTGGGGAAGAAAGCTACATGATACTCATTGCCCATTGTCACTGGATCTCTCACTATTAACCCCTCACTTGTTCCTACCTTTATATTCTTAATTATGTCATAAGGGAAATCTTTCCGAGAATCATCCTTTTGAATCCATTCGTTAACCGTCATTCCCTCTCTTGCTAAAACTTTTATATCCATCACCCAGGGCACCTCAAATCCTTTCTCTGGAGTTGCCCAATAAACTTCATCGCTTATTTCATCTCCTTGTCCTATAGTCCATTTTTTCGGATATTTCAACGTATATCCATACTTTTCATTTCTATAAGTTTCCCAGTCAGTAGTTTCGTCTGTTGGTATTACTTGCGGGCCAGGTGGTTCTTCAGGTTTTAATAAGTATTGATAACTTAAAATCCCTCCGCCAACAATGACGATTAGAATAATCAGTACTCCAATTTTAGAAAAAGCTCTGTTATCCATAATAATTTAATCTTGTTTTCTAACCATTTCGACCTTTATCATTTCTTCATCTCTTTATACACTGTATGCTTGCGACATTTCTTGCAGAATTTTTTCAAATTAAACAATTTAATCTTGTTTTTTAATTATTTCTTCTAAAATTTCAATGGTTGATTGTTTCTCTGCCCATTTCCTGATATATTCTAAATCAACCTCGGAAGTTTTTAGAATTGACTTAGCGTCTTCTAATCTGCGGTTGGATTGGGTTTCTTTATGTCCTAATAGTTTACTTAAAATTAGATCTTCGGCTGAAATAATATAAATTTCTTTACCGAACATCTTCCTTCTCAATCTTCTTTTAAATTCCGACTCTCCAAAGGGCTCTTTCTTAAGCAACCAAAAATCCACCTTTAAACCGCTTTTATAATGAAGAATATTAAAAGTAAACCTCGTTTTGATAGCATCTTCTACTGCCTCAGGCGAGATATAAAAATCATTTTCAAAAAGTTTAGTAATTTTATCTTTATCCTCTTTTTGAGCCTCTATAACTATATCAATATCATGGGTTGTTCTGGGATAACCCCAATAACTTACCGCTACCCCACCGCTAACCATATAAGAAATTCCAGCTTTTTCTAATCTGTTAGTTACTATTTTTAAAAGGGAAACTAAATCCATAAATTCTTTCTTGAAGACGGGCTTTTAAATCTTCGGAAGAAATATTAGGGTTTTGATCCTTTATATTTTCTTCAGCCATTTTTAAAACTAAACTCCTCAACTCCATAGCTATCTTAAGCCGTTCCTCACCACTCTTTTTCCGCATTATCTCTATGTATTTTTCCTCAACCTTATTAGTCATTTTTATCTTAAGATTTCTTATTTCTTCATTTCCTTATGTAATGTGTGTTTTCTACACTTCTTGCAGAATTTTTTCAATTCTAACTTACCCTCAACATTTCTTGACTTGCGGGTATGATAATTAATGTTTTTACACTCCTTACACTGGAGCTTTATAAATGGTTTTCTTTTTGCTGGCATGTTAGAAATCGTTAATGAGCAAACGCAAAGCGTTTGTGAATTTACGAGTTCTTATTTTCACCTTTTACTGATATGAAAGCCGACGGGGAGAATTGAACTCCCGACCTTTCCCTTACCAAGGGAATGTTCTACCACTGAACTACATCGGCAACAAAGCTTTCATAACGCACTGTTCAAATATTCTTTAATCCAATTCTGAACCTGTAAAAATAACTTTTTGTCAGAGTATCTAATATGAATCAATCCATACTTCATCTTGTTCTTCTTTGTTTCTGAAAAATCTTGTCGGATATATGGTTTAATAAACTGATTCAAAGGTATACGGGTAACTTCGCTCCAATAGCTTTTAAGTGCCTCTACGTTCTGATTCGCATAACAATAAAGCTGCACTCTCAATCTGTTTTCATCAACCCCACAGATGCTTCTTAAAAACTTAAGAAAAATCATTATCATCATCGGATCGCTATTAGCTAAATCTAATGTTGAATTTCTTCCCGCAGGAGTTTTATACCCCTCTGCCCAATACAGCATTATTCCTGCTAATTTTAACATTCTATCAGGAAATGTAAAATTCTCTTTTAAGCAATAAGATGGCTTCTGCCTTTTAAAAATTATAGCGTTTGTCTCCGATGCATTCCTGCGGTCAAGATTGTGGCACTCCATAAATTTATATATAACCCTATCTGACCTCTTTAAAATCTTAGCAATCTGGGGTACGCTTAATTCTTTCTGATAATAAAGCTCTTTAATTTCATTAACATTAAGCAATCCTTTAGGTCGAGTCCCTGTTTGTCGATTCCAATAGGCGTAAAACGAAATCTCTCTTCTCGTTCTTTTTAAAACACCATATTTTTTTGCCCAATATCTTACCTTATCATAAGACCACCCCTCCTTAAGGGCTATCTCATTCATTGATAGGCCCTTATTATATAGTGCTTCTAGTTTTTCCTTCGGTAGCATTGGGTGCGGTCGGAGTCGCACCGACGGAGCCCAAATGGACAACAGTTTTACAGACTGCTCCTGCCCTCTACAGGACTACGCACCCCTTAATTGCTTTATTATTCTATCAAAAAAATGCCTTTTATTCAATGATTTTACTATGTTTTTCCCTCCACTCCTCTATCTCTTTATGATTGCCTGACAGCAAAACCTTGGGCACTCGCCTTTTTTTGCCGTTTATTTCAAAAACCTCAGGCCTTGTATATTGAGGATATTCCAAAAAACCTTTGTTTTTTGTAATCCTCTCCTTTAAAACTTCTGATTTGCCAACAACTCCCGGAACAAGCCTTGCTACTGTTTCAACCACCACCAAAGCTGGCAGTTCACCCCCCATTAAAACATAATCCCCTATTGATACCTTTTCATCAGCAATATATTTTGCCACTCTTTCATCAACGCCCTCATACCTGCCACAAATCATAATCAACTGGTCAAGCCTTGTCCACTCTGTTGCCATTTTTTGATTAAACTTTTTACCCCTCGGCGTAAAAAGAATAACTTTTGATTTTTGACTTTTAACTTTTAAAAATTGAACCGCCCGACAAACAGGTTCAATTTTTAAAACCATTCCCCTTCCACCGCCAAAAGGCTTATCATCCACCGTCTTATGTTTATCAGTGGTAAAATCGCGAAGATTGTGAATCCCAATTTTTATAATCTTGCTATCCATAGCCTTTGCAAGCAAGGAATGCTGCAAATAAAACTCAAACATCTCAGGAAAAATTGTTATAATATCAACTCTCATATTTATTTAATTTACCACAAGGCTCTCAAAAAGCAAACCAGCCCCGCCGCATTCGCGGCGGGGCTGGTGGAGCTTCAGAATTTGTAAGGTTTAGAGATTTAAATCTTCTAAATCTCCTTTCTTTTCAGCGCCTGCTCCTTTTCTTCCGCCTCTTGCTCCTCCTGCTGGCTCTTCAATCTTCAAGTTTACTCTTGCGTGATTTTTGAGACCAACAATTCGAACAAGATTCCTAATGGCTCTGGCAGTTGAGCCAGCCTTACCGATGATTTGACCCATATCCTCAGGGTTTACCTTTAAAGTAAGTAAAACACCCATCTCATCAACTTTTCGGTCAACTTTTACATCGTCAGGATGGTCAACCAGAGACTTAATTAAGAATTCAAGAAAATCCTTATCTGGTTCTTTAGGCATAATATCTAATCAAAAATTCAGCTTTACTAGTAGCCCGACCTTTCAACGATTCTCTCTTTCAGTAAACCGGAGAATCGATCTTCCTGCAAAGCTACCTTATTATTTATTATGTTACTAATCCTCAAGGAAATGTCAATACCATTCCCTTCAGAGAGCTGCCAGCAGAACCAACCAAGCATCCAGCAAAAGCTGAGTGCCCAGCGAGGAGAGAGATTTTTACCCCACACCTTCAAAGAAAGTATGGAGTGAAGCTCCACTGACAGCTCTCCGAAGGCAATAATCCACTTCTAAACCCACAAAACAGATTATGAACTTAGAAGTGAAGGTTGGAAGCCATATCATAACACTTCCAACCCCCTAGCCCCTCTTAACAAATTACAAAAGCTAAGATGATAGAGGGGATCCAGAGAATACAGCATGTGATACCTACTGCATTCCATATCCTAGTGAGGCGACGTAACGCCTCTTTTCTTTCTTCATACTCGGCAAACACAAGGCTCACCTCCTTTCTCAATTATCTAATGAACCTAACGACGAAGCCCACCACCACGAACCGCAGCAGCCAAACGAATCATCCGAGCCGTCCTGCCCAGTACACAGGGGTGAAATGGGTACATCATTCTCCTTCTCGTCGCCGTTTCCTCCGGCTGTGGTTCTGGTTGCGGCTCGGTTTCAGTTTCGGAATCTTCCTCTTCTACAATTATCACCGAAGGCAGCAAAACAACCTCCAGTACTTCAATTGTAGTATTGAAGTCGTCTAGGCGTACTTCCCGGATGATTTCGTATCGGCCGTCGATCAACTTATTAGTACGACCATATGTTCTCACATCATTGCCGCATTTTTGCAGCAAGATGTGTTTTGAACCATCCGAGAGTTCTGCCAGCCAGCCCTTCTGTCCTACACCACAACGGATTTCTTCCACAGAGCCATCCGCGTATCGAACCTGCAGAAGTCCATACAAGCGAACTTCCCAAAGCCGTTTAATCACGAATGGCTGCTGAATGCTCACGGCGCGTTCCGGATTCCGCTGGATATCCTCCGCGATGTGCTGTCGGATAGTCTCTACCGCTCCTTGCGCAGTAGTTACTCCTCCTTCAACCATCGAAGGCACAAAGGCATTATTCCCCGGTCGAAAAATATTCCACGGTCGCCAGAAGTACAAAAGCATTGCCATGCCACATATTAAGAACAGGGCACCCAATCCTGCAAAGGGCGAATCACCAGCCAGCTTTGATTTTGCCTCGCCTAGAGAGACTATTCTATCAATCTGTGAAGACGAATCCAATAGGCGAACCGTAACCTTAGCTATGCCTAGACCATAAGCCCAACCCTCTGGGACCCGGAGTTTCTCACCCGCATAAATCAGATCCACCGAACGACCGCCCTCAATAAACAAATGTTTATTGTAAGCGACCAATACGGTGTAGTTTATTCCATGATTGCCGGCTTTTTCCGTGATAATCCAGAGGCAATCCCCTGGTTCAACAGTATAATACCACGGCTGCCTCTCCATTTCACCGGCTACAGCACATTCTGGAGTATAATACTCCTGTGCTGATACCACGCCACTAACCAACAATAGACCAACAACTACTAGAAATATGCTTCTCATCTTAGACCCTCCTTTAGGTCTATTGCCTTCTTTTCCCACTCTTTGAAAGCATTGTAATGTCCAAATAATTTTAACCGCAGGGGTACGCGGTTTTTTGATTTTGAACTCTGCCCAACAAAAATGATAGGCAGTAAAATAGCCATTCCCACAGCCATTTTACTAACTATCATCATCCTGCTATATTCTAAATCCTTGACACCAAGTTCTATAATGATACACTAAAAACAGAGATTATGCCCGAAGAAAATATTAAACAATATCTTGATGAAAAAACCGAAGAAACCAAACGGCATTTTGATGTTGTAGCTGAAGATTTGAAAGACGAAATTAAGCAAGTAGCTGAAGGAGTCTCTTCTAATTCTCAAAAGATTGATAGGATGCAAAAAGATGTTACCAAAATTAAAGATGACGTTGAGGTCTTAAATGTGAAAATGGTAACTGTTGAAGAAGATATATCTGTTATCAAAGCGGATATTGAATTCATCAAACACGAACTAAAGCAGAAAATTGACCGCAATGAATTTGCCATGCTGGAAAAAAGAGTAGCTCTGCTTGAATCAAAAATGAGCCAAAGACCCTGAACATCACCCATATCAATCCATCTCTCCTTATTAAATTTCAAAGAACGTTATTTCTACACCATCCTAAAGGGTGTTTTTTTATTTCTCTGCACTAACTCTTTCTCAACCCAGAAACTTTTATATTTCTGAACTAAGAAAGAGTAAAAAGTTTGACATTGCTTTTTTTAAGATATATAATGAAATTGTATGAATAAAAAGATTTATTTTTTCCCAATTACCATTGAAGCTCTTGATGAAGGGGGATTTTTAGCTACGTGCCCTATTCTTCAGGGTTGTCGAGCTGAAGGTAAAAGCTATGGTGAGGCAATTGAAAATATTCAAGACGTCATAAAAGTTCATGTAGAGGCTAGAAAAACCCATAATGAACCTTTACCAGAAGTTTCTATTCCCCATAAAACAAATCTTCGCTTGTCTCTGCCTCTCCCAATCTCTATTTAATCTATGGCTCGAAGATTTCCTCAAGCCAATTATTCGGATGTTGTAAAAGTAGCCAAGAAATTGGGCTTTTATTTTTATAAACAAGCCAAGGGAAGTCATGAAGTCTGGCGCCGAGCTGACGGCCGCTACACTACCATCCCTCATCATGGTTCAAAATCAATAAAAAGAAAAACCTTGAAAGCAATCTTGCAGGACCTTCAAATTACTCCTCAAGAATTCATTAAGACGAGAAAAGGCAAAAAGTGAATTTCCTCCTCTCAGAGAACTCCATCTCCTCCACCCCCAAGGGTGTTTTTATTTTTCTTCAATAACCCTTCCTCAATCCAGCAACTTATAAATTACTGCTGAACTAAGAAAGGGTTAGGGCTGGAAAGTATCTTTTTTTCACAGCCCCATAGTATCACCTCCTAGCCCTTTGCCTTGACCGATTCAATCTCCTTCGGATATACCTGAGGACGAAGTAGACTACAGCCAGCCAAACTAATAGGGACCATCTTCCTGTGAAAAATAGGAAGGCTCCTATTCCTAACAGAATCATCCCTACTAGGTATTGCTGTACAGTATTCTGCACAGCGCCCCTACTTCCTCTCACGAACTCGGGGGCATAAAACCCGAATCCAGAGAGCGCCGCCACTATGCCGGCTGCCCAGTTAAATGACAGCCGAGTACTTGCCAGCACTAGAATTGCTATGATCGAAGCAAGTACCCACGTCACCCAGGCCTGCCAGCGCCGACTTAACATTCGTGCCGCTACTGCTCCGCCAAGAGGTAGAGCACAAAGAACAACCCAAAACATCTCTGTCTCCCTTCTCCGCTCGAAGCGGAAAAAAGTTAAAGTTTTTTAAGATCTAAAATTCTCTATTCGGGAAAAGGATAGAGGAGATATATTTGTTTAAAAACGACTTTTAGATATCTCCCCCGCCCTTCTCCCCCTGAGCCGCGCTAAGCGCGGCTCAGGAAAGAGAAATTATTATTTCTTGTCCTTAGTTTGTGTATCTTTTAAAGCAACAACCGACTTTCAAAGAGAGTCGGTTGTTGCGGTCAATTAAAATGTTCACGTGATTAATTTCGACCAAAGGCTTCTATTAATCACGAAGCTCCGCAATTAATTACTCTCTCCATCATGCCCAAATTATAGCACACCTACAAATTTTGTCAAGTGTTTTTTTTGCAATCCCACATCTAAGCTTACAACTTATAAGTCTCCAAACTTAGATATAGGAGGGACTTTGTTTATCTAACAAAGGAGAGTCCCTCATAAGTGCTTCTTAAACTCCTTCTGGAATGGTTAAATCAAAAATAGTGCCCCCCCCTGGTAGGAGGTATATTTCTATACCTTCTATCTTGCCCATGCTTCACCATTCGGCGAAGCTAACGGGTAATAACCTTCTTCGGGTTGGCAACCCTTTTTGGCACATTCCCGACGAAGGTTAAGGTGCCATACTCCTCAACTCGACCATTCCTAAAACGGCCGAGTACTTGACGAGCAGTCCAATCACCACTTCCACCAAGTATAACCTCAAAGTCCATCAACGCTCCTCCTTTCTTTTTTGCTCCGCTGTAAGGGTGGGAACAGCGGAGGAATGATGTTTAACTTTTACGCTCTCAATTCCCACCTTAAGCCGAAATCTTGCAATCTCGGACTAAGATAGGAATAAGAGCTAAGTTTGTGCTTTTTAGCTCTTATTCATTACTCTTTTGTGCATTTGATCACCCCCTACTCCACTGCTAAACGATAGCAGTGGCCACTTAATGGACATCCCGAGCAAAAGCAACGGGGTCCCTTCAACGCTGGTTTCGCGGGGGGAGGATTTTTTATTCTCCTCTCACCACATTCGTGGCAGAAGAAAATCTGCCTCTCTCTTTCGAGATGAGCAATCTCCCTCTGCTCTTCCGGAGTAGCCTTCCTTGCTGGAAGACCTATGCCCTCTGGACAGGGCGAGAACCCTACCCAGATTTTATTCGATCTCATCTTTATCCTCCTTGCCACTTGATGTGGCAAAAAAATTCGACAAGAAACATTAACCAATCCCTGGTTTCGGGCACATAGCTGAGCTATCTGCCC
>CAYGBM010000003.1:0-4313 GCA_964348225.1 uncultured Candidatus Saccharibacteria bacterium
TTGGTTCGTAGGGTCATTCCAGAAGTGATCAGGGGATCAGATTGGCCTCTTGTATTTGAGTTGCGACCTGATCTTTTCTCTGATCTCATAGCCTATTTTCTAAAGGGTTGGATTCCTGACAGGGAGCCATATATTTCTCAATTAAGAGAATGTATAAGATTGCTCTGGCTTGCCTTTGAGCAGAGAAGCAAAGAGAGCATGGGGGAGCGATCATGCTTCTTTGAACTACAGGCTAATTTTGCTGCTTTTTTGGTAAGGCTGAAGCTTTACCAATTCATAGCAAAGAGAAGCATCTTGCCCGCTATCCCTGCCTTAAAACAAGTGTTATGCATGGCATTGCAGGCCCTCGGTTCCCCTAAGGTTCCCGAGGATTGGGATAAAATAATGGATGATTTGGATGATCCTGGATCCGATCTCTTTCTATGGGCTTCTGCTTCAGAGGAAACCTCAGAGGAAACAAAGACGATGATCAGGGTTCTCGAGAGGCTTATTATCAGGAGGAATAGACCAGATCTGTTTCATGCGACAGCTCAAACCGTTGTTAATCCTTAGTTTTTATAACCCTTAGGTTCATTGTGACAGTAATGTGCTGTGTTGTGACTAACACGGCACATTTTGTTTTGGTTCAGGAGCAAAAATCCCTCAACCCTTGACAGCTATTCTAAAACAGCTAGAATAAAATTGTAAACAGGTTAAAGTTCAAAAAATCTATTATGACAAAAAGAAATAAGTTTTATTTAACTAAAGAAGGGTTGGAAAATCTCAAGAAAGAATATGAAGGCTTGGTGAAACTGAAGAAAGCCAAGGCGAAAACAGGCAGTCCTCCAGCTTTGCATTCAGAAGAATTAAATCCTGAATTTGCTTCTTTTCGAGAGGGGCTTGACCTTTTAAGGTCAAGAATTGAGGAGCTGGAATATATTTTAAAGCATTACGAGCTCATCAAGCCACCTCCCAATAAAGAGAGAAATAAGGTGAATCTGGGAGCCCATGTTGTAGTAGAAACTGAAGGCCAGGCTGATGAATTTGTTATAGTGGGTACTTTGGAAGCTAACCCGGGAGCTGGCAAAATATCAGATGAATCTCCCATAGGAAAAGCCCTGCTAAACCATAAGGTAGGAGATGAAATTTTTATTAACTCCCCCATTAAGATTGGTTATAAAATAAAGAAAATACGATACAAATAAGCAAGAGCAAATTACTCTTTGTATCTTTTACCTCGGTTACCAGCTACTAGAAATGGTGCTTGGAAGTTTCCGAGGATTTTTGTTTTATTGGCATTTCAATAAATTGCGATAAGATCTGCCTAAAATGCCAAAGGGCTTGACAGATAGGTTAAGATAGCTTTAAATTTAGTATAAGCTTGATAATTTTATTATCACAAAAGGTAAAGGTCGGAAATTAGTAATTTAATTTATTCTGTTAAATTGTTTATGCGAAAACTAAAAATAACCTTAGGATTATTAATTGCAGGAGCTTTAATGGTTTCAGGAATAGTATTGGCGGCTTCTGGCAGCAACACAGGGCAAAGGGTTTATGTTCTAACAGACAACGCAGCTTTGAAGGCAATGCTGGGGGTGAACCAGGAATTTCCCAGTGCCTTTTCCACCCAAGTTTCTGCTCAAGTTAAAGCTCTTCAAGCTTTAGGGCTAATAAAAACCAAGCCGGTTCAGTTTTATAAGCTGCTTGCTCCTCCTAATATGTGTGGGGATGGTGTTTGTCAGGGGCATGAGTCTCCAGAAACCTGTTCTCAAGATTGCGGTGGAAGCGGCGAGTGTTACCCTAACAGCCAAAAACCCTGGGGCATTGTTAAGGTGAAAGGTGGCTCTGGGGGCGAGGGCATAAAAGTGGCAGTGTTGGATACAGGTGTTGATACTGACCACCCTGACTTAATAGGAAATATCGTTGATTGTACAGGGTTTGTTTATGCCACCTCTTGTGAGGATAGTAATGGCCACGGCACCCATGTTGCTGGAACCGTGCTGGCTAATGGCAAGATACTTGGTGTTGCTCCTGGAGCCAGTCTAATGGCTGTTAAAGTGTGCGGTCCAACAGGTTGTTGGGGCGATGATGTAGCAGCTGGCATTTATTATGCAGCAGACAACGGCGCTGACATTATTTCTATGAGCTTGGGTGGTGACAACCCAGATCCTTTCGTAACACCAGCTGTTGACTATGCTGTTAACAAAGGGGTGTTGGTGGTGGCTGCTGCTGGAAATGACAGAGAAGATGGCATCGGTTCAATTGATTACCCTGGAGCTTACCAGGATGTGGTAGCAGTGGCTGCCTTTGATTCTTCAGACAAAATGGCGAACTTTTCTTCTTTGGGAATCAATGATGGCGATTGGATAATTGAGGAAAAAGAAATAGAGTTTACCGCCCCTGGCGTTTACGTTGAATCAACCTATAATGATGGCTGCTATGGTTATATGTCAGGCACCTCAATGGCTACTCCTCATATAACAGGCATAGCTGCCAGAGACTGGCAGGGATCAGCTTCAGCAACAAGGACCTATCTGCAAGGTTTAGCAAAGACCTACACTGAAAGCATTTTTGACTATGGACAGGCAGGAGATGACATAGAGGCAGGCTTTGGCTTGCCGATTGTAAGCACCCCACAGTGTCAGAGCAATGGAAGGTACTGCAATTGCAACGGTAAATGCGGCAAGTTTGAAAGCAACGCTACCTGCCCCTGGGATTGTCCGCTTTAACGCTGATTCTCAAAAGAGCTAGCAACAAAATCCCTTAACAGGGATTTTGTTTTATTTAAAAATAGGCTATAATGGTAGATATTAAAATGAAGAGACTTTTAAAATTCTTGATTTCTCTGGTAATTGGGCTGGCGATTTTTTTAGTTGTGATGCAAAGGGTTGGGCTTGGCAATATAAAGGAAGCCTTGTTGCTTTTTTTTCAATTTGAAGGCTGGGTGATTATTCTTTTGACATTCGTGGTCGCTTGCATAGGTATTTTTAGGTGGAAGCTGGTTTTAGAGGCCCAAGGCCATAAGCTTTCATTGAAAAAATTAAGCCCCCTCTGGCTGATTGGTTTTTCAATGAGCTATCTCACTCCCGTTGCTTTTCTGGGTGGTGAGTTTTTCAGGATTTTTTTCACAACCAAAAAAATTCCTGCTCTGCCTGTTAAAAAAAACATAGCCTCTGTTATTGTTGACAGAATTCTTGATGCCACCGTCTTTTTTATTTTCTTGATTATTGGAATGTTAGCCTTTGCCTTTTACGGCACTTTCCCAACCAGCCTTATGGGCGTGAGCATTATTGTGGTGGCTCTCTTATTGCTGGGTCTTTTGCTTTTTTTCTATTTCAAAAGATTCAGAAGAGAAAGTATTCTAGAGTGGTTTCTCAGGGTTTTTAAAATTAAAAGCCGTTTTTTCAGCGATAAAAACGGGGTTTTTTTTGAGGCAGAAAAAGAGGTTTTTCGCTTTTTTTCTCTAAAGCACAAAGCCTTTTACAAAGCCCTGCTTTTAACAATTTTGCGCTATGGCTTGTTGTTTCTCAGGTGCGCTATTTTGGTTTTCTTTTTAGTTGGCAATATCGGAGCCTTTAAATCCTTGGCTATTTACGGGTTTGCCAATCTAGCTGGCTTAGCCCCTATACCTGCTACCCTGGGAGCTCTTGAGCTTGGCGAAGGCTTTGCTTTTGGGGTTTTGGGCTTGGGTTTTGGCACAGGCACTATTTTCAGCATGGTTTGGCGAGCAGCTGACCTGCTTTTGGCTTTGATAGGACTTGTCTTTTTAATCAAGTTTGGCACAAGGGTGGTTGAAGAAAAAGTCTTCAAAGTCTTTGAAAAAAAACAGTCTTAGTTTTCCACAATTGACTTGCTGGTTGTTGAAAACTTTGTTAAAATAAGACATAATAAGGAATAAAGCCCTTTAGAAAGGTCGCTTTAAATTAGCGGATGTTTATTAATTAAATAATATCCGTCATTTCTAAAATGAAAAAGATACTTTTAAGTCTAAGTCTGATAAGTATTTTAGCTGTTTTGGCTCTGCCAGTGGTGGCTAATGCTCAGGTTGAAGAGCCTGAGCTTTCAGAATGTTGTAGATTGAGAAAGGCTATCCCTCCACATGCTGAGAATGACGTGGTTGGTTCTCCTGTAGCGGGTGCTTTTTGTAAATACGGACAAATCACTAAACCGGATGCTGATTGGGGAGGTTTTTGCTTAATGAACACGATATACACTGTTACTGACTGGGTCTTCTTCATCTTCATCGCTCTAACTGTAATCTTTGTTATCATAGGTGGCATTACCTTTATGACAGCAGCGGGCGATCCAGAGAGAACCACTAAGGGAAGAAAGTT
>CAYGBM010000004.1:0-8259 GCA_964348225.1 uncultured Candidatus Saccharibacteria bacterium
ATAATTGAAGAAGTGGAAACACCAGAGAGGAGGTGAAGTTTGTGAAGAAGCTACTAATTATAGTGCCTGGGAAGGCAACCAGTGACATAGCAAAACTTGGTTATAAGATTGCTGTCATCCCTACCCTCACCCCGGCTCTTCTAATTGAATTGTTGCCAAGAGACATATTCAGGGTCAAGGTCCACACAGAGCATATTGACGGAGGGTTCAGACCATCACCTCAAGATAACCCTGATTTAGTAGTGATTGCTGGGGTTAGAACATTTGCTGCACCAGCAGCTTATGATATCGGAGATTATTTTCTCAAGAGGGGTATACCAGTAGTAATAGGAGGCATCCATCCCTCTGTTTTACCAGAGGAGGCAGGAGCTCACAGCACATCGGTTGTAATAGGCGAAGGAGAAGGAGTTTGGCCTAGGGTTATAAGGGATTTTCTGGAAGATAACCTTCAGCCTTCATACTGTGGCTTTCCTTGTGGCCCTCTTGTGATTTCTCGCGAGGCACGAGATGTAGCTTATCACTTACGCTATTCCAGGGGTAATAGAGGACTTATCTTAGAGACAATCCAGATTACTAAGGGCTGTCCTCATGGATGTGAGTTCTGCTCAGTTTCAGAATTCTCTGGGCGGACAACCAGAAGAAAACCAATTGATGAGGCAATAGAGGAGCTCAAGACCTTAGGCAAACTTATCATCTTTGTTGATGATAATCCCTTTACTTGCAGGGAATATGCCGAGGAATTTTTAGCAAGAATGGCTCCCCTACGAAAGCTTTGGTTCTCCCAAATTTCTGTCAAGACCGCCCAGGATAAACAGCTTTTAAGATTGGCTGCTCGAGCCGGCTGTAAGTGTCTTGCTTGCGGAATTGAGTCGGTGGAAACCCAACAAAGCAAGGGAGGGAATTTTTCAGTTCGGAATTATAAAGAGGCGATCAGTAATATTCATGAAGCGGGAATTTGGCCAGCTGGAACTTTTATCTTTGGTTTTGATGGAGAAGGGCCAGGGATATTTCAAAGAACACTTGAGTTTTGCAGAGAGACAAAGCTCTTGTTTGCTGGCTTTCATATTCTTACTCCCTACCCAGGTACCTCTTTACATAGACGTCTTGACAGTGAGGGAAGGATTCTGACTAGTGATTGGTCGCAATATACTACTCGAGAAGTAGTATACCAACCAATTGGTATGTCAGCGAAAGAGCTTCGAGAAGGATTTCAACGAAGTTGTCGAAATTTCTATGCAATAGCCCCCTCTTTGCAGCGAACACGCTCACTGCCTATACTTTTGGGCAATCTTTTTCTCTCGTTGCGATTCTGGCGGGAGTTTCAATAACTGTGGCAGCTTGTCTGAGTACTTGCTGCCCAATTTTTTTCAAAAAATATTTTTCATCTTAATTTGTAAAATCGAAGTAAAACCTAAGTGGCTATTGAATAGCTGGAATCCACGAGACTAGTTTGTCTTTTGTTTCAAATTTACCCTCTAAGAATTTTTCAATTACCCAGATGTTGGTTTTACAGTGTTCAGTGATTTCTGAGGCAGTGATTGAGCTTTTTTCTTTGGCCTGTGCCATAAAGGGCAGGATTTGATCGGCTGTGTGACTGTCTAAGCAGGCGTTTGATTTGCCCTCTGCTAAAAAGTTGTTTGCTGCTTGTTTGCCAACTTGTTCAGCTGATTTGCCAAGCTTTCCTAAGTCATCAACACCGATTATTGTGTTTGCAAAATCTCCAATAATGTTTATTTGGCTTCCTGTTGAGGAAGTTTGGTAATACTCTATTTTTTCTTCAGTTGGCAGCTTGAATTTGCCTAAGATTTCTTTGGCTGCTGCCATTTGACGCTCCGCCACCCTTTTTTGTTTCAGGGATTCTGAGGCGCCAGAAATAATAGTAATTTTCTTGATCGGTCCTCTTTCTGTAAAATTGATTGGTTTTAAGTTGGGGGTTTGCCCACCGAAGCCTTGGCGAAGGTGGGGATAAATCTTAACCTCAACCTCAGCGCCGCCTTCTGGGTAAAATCCCCTTTTCTTTATTTCAATATCAGCTGGTTTTTTATCCGTTATTTTTTCTAAGGTTTTCAAGAAAACAAAACGAAAATGGTCAATGGTGGGGGAGAAAAAAGTATCGGTTGCTCCTCCCTGAAAAGAAACCTTGATTGGCTCTGGAGCGAGGAGACAAGGTAAAATTAATGTTTGCAAAACCAGGGTAATACTGCCAGCTGTCTTGATTTTCACCTCAAGGTCTCTTGCCTGAATTTCGCCTGGCTGAAAAATTATTTCTTCAGAGCCTAATTCATCACCTTCTAGCTTTCCTTGGCAAAGGTCGTTCAGAGCTCTAATACCCAAAAGGTGTTGAGCAGCAAGCCCTGGTTTAGGTCTGCCTTTTCTTATATTAAAAACACGGCAGTCTTTTTTGGTAACTGCTGACAGAGCCAGACCTGTTCTTAGGATTTGGCCGCCTCCAGATCCGGTTGAGCCGTCAATTTCAATCATATTTGATTGTTTCTAAAATTAAATCAGTGATGTCAATGTTGGCTTGTTTTTGATTGACAGTGTTGGTTAAATAAAGCTTGGCGTATTTTTGCTTGACCTTGGAGATGCCAGATGGCAGAACACCGTGGGTAATTAAGGCAATAATTTTTTTTGGCCCCAGTCTCTTGCCAGCTTCACAAAACCTGACCAAGGTTCCGCCTGTTTCTAACAAGTCATCTATTACCCCGATTACTTTTCCTTTGAAAAGCCCTTCTAAGTCTTTTGGGGTTTTGATCTCTACTGTGTAAGAATCTGTTCTCTTTTTTTCCATTTTGGTGATCCTGGCTACTCCTGTTCTCCTTTTGCCGCCGATATCTGGTGAAAGAAAAAGAATATTTTCTTTGAAGTCTTTTTTGGCTTTTTCTATCAAAAGAGGAAGAGCTGAAACATCAACAATGGGATATTTCTTGAGCCATTTTTTTCCGCCGAAGTGAGGGTCAATGATATAGATTTTTTTGACCTTATAATAGTTTACTATTTTTTCAATTAGATTTTCAGCAACATTTGTTTCTCCTTTTTCAAAAACATTGTCTTGCATGCCATAAGGGAAATAACTGAAAAATACTTCAACTTTGGCTTGGCTGTCTCTTAATATCTGCAAAATAAGCTCAAGCTCTACCAACCCTTCATTGGGCTTGGGCATGCCAGCGTGCAGAACAATAACCCTTTTCCCTTTCAGTTTGGAAGACTCTGGGATTTTCATATAAATCTCACCATCAGGAAAATACCTTTTGCCTTCTTTGTTCTCAGAGGGAAATATCGTTTTAAAATCCTGGCTCTTTTTCTGAATTATCCTAGCCAGATGATGAGCAGATAGGGTTGCAATAACCAAAGTTTTCATACCTTATTTTAACTTTTAAGAAAAAAAATTCCAGTCCAAAATCAATAGAGCGTGCTTTAGAGTTTACAAAAAGAATAAATATGTTAAAATCTATATCAGTTGTCCCCTCTGGACATTTGACTGCAAAAATTTTATTATAAAGGTGTAATAATAGTATATTCTTGAGATATCAAAAGATATCAAAATTTTTGGCGGTCTCGCCAATAAAGATCAAACTAGGTGTTTTTGAAATAAAAAAGAATAAAATAAAACTATGCCAAAAGAAAAAGTAGTTTTAGCTTATAGCGGGGGCCTTGACACTTCAGTTATTCTCCATTGGTTGATTCAAAAGGGCTACGATGTGATAGCCTTTACAGCTGATTTGGGTCAGCCAGGAGAGGACTTTAAAGCATTAAAAGAGAAGGCCTTAAAAATTGGGGCTTCCAAGGTTTACATTGAAGATGTAAAGGAGGAATTCGTAAAAGACTTTATATTTCCAGCCATAAGGGCAAATGCTGTTTATGAGGGCAGATACCTTTTGGGCACTTCTTTAGCAAGGCCATTAACTGCTAAGACGCAAATTGAAATAGCCAAAAAGGAAGGGGCGACCGCGGTAGCTCATGGGGCAACGGGCAAGGGAAATGACCAGGTGAGGTTTGAGCTCACCTATCATGTTCTTTTTCCCGGAGTTAAGGTTATAGCTCCCTGGAAGGATGAAGAATTTTTGAATAAATTCCAGGGGAGGTCAGATGAAATTAAATATGCTAAGGAGCACGGGATTCCTGTTAAAGCTACAAAAGAAGACCCTTGGAGCTCAGATGAAAATATTATGCATATTAGTTATGAATCCGGGGAATTAGAAGACCCTATGAGAAGACCGAGGGAAAGGATGTTTGAATCAACTGCTTCTCCTCAGGAAGCACCTGATAAAGAAACGAAAATTGAGATAGAATTTACAAAGGGCAATCCAACAAAAGTAACAAATTTAGAGGATGGAACAGTAAAACAAGAAGCTCTGGAATTATTCACTTACTTAAATGAGCTTGGGGGTAAAAATGCCATTGCCAGAGAGGATATGGTAGAGAATAGATTTGTTGGAATAAAGTCTCGGGGCGTTTATGAAACCAGAGCTGCAACCATTTTGAGTAAAGCCCACCGGGATTTAGAGGGCCTTGTCATGGACCGAGAAGTAATGCATTTGCGAGACAGCTTGATTCCCAAGTTTGCTGAAACGATTTATTATGGATTTTGGTATTCTCCAGAAATGGAAGTTTTAAGAGTTTTCTTTGATAAAACCCAGGAATATGTTTCTGGCAAAGTAAGATTGGCTTTGTATAAAGGCAATGTCATGTCTATTGGAAGAGAATCTTCCCTTTCTCTTTACGACCAAGCTCAATCAAGCATGGATGTTGCTGGTGGGTTTGAGCCGAAAAATTCTATTGGGTTTATAAAAACCCAAGCTATTCGCCTCATAAATTACGTTTTAAGGAACAAAAAGCTGGAAAAAGAAAGATAGCCTTATTACAGTTTCATCCCAAGGGGTTGAATTTTTTGTTTTTATGTTTATAATTAATGTTATGTTTTTATTTTTTTATTTATAATTATATAATATAGTATAATAAATAAAAGATAGTATAATAAATAAAAGATATTAAGTATGAAACTTTGGAATCAATACGAATTAAATAAAGAAATAGAGGACTTCACAGTGGGTGAAGATTATTCCTTAGATCAAGCCTTGGTTAAATATGACTGCTTGGGCTCTATAGCCCACACCGAAATGCTTGGCAGGGCTGGAATACTTACTGCAAAAGAAGTAGGAGCTATTAGCAAGGAACTCAAAAAGATTATTGCTTTAGCAGAAAAAGGTGAATTTAGAATTTTAAAAGCAGAGGAAGATTGCCACACTGCCATTGAGAATTATCTTACTAAGAAATTAGGAGAGGTAGGAAAAAAGGTTCATACCGCAAGATCAAGAAACGACCAGGTATTAACTGCTTTAAGGCTATATTACAGAGACAGATTAAAAATTTGCCAGGATTTAATTCGCGACCTAAATAAAGAGCTCAAACGATTTGTTAAGCAGTATGGAAAGATAAAAATTCCTGGCTATACTCACGCAAGAAGAGCAATGCCTTCATCGGTTGCTATATGGGCCAATTCATTTATTGAAGCAATGAATGACAATTTAAAGTTGATTGGCTGGAGCGCAGAGTTGATAAATCAATCTCCTCTTGGAACAGGGGCAGGCTATGGAGTTCCAATAGAGATTGACCGAGAATACTCCTCAAAGCTGTTGGGCTTTGGAAGGGTCCAAGAGAATCCTCTCTATGTTCAAAACAGCAGGGGTAAGTTTGAATCAACAGTTCTTCATGCGCTCTCACAGATAATGTTTGATTTAAATAAGATGTCTTCTGATTTAATTACATTTAGCATGCCTGAGTTTGGTTATTTTGAAATCCCAGAGTATCTTTGCACGGGCAGCTCGATTATGCCCCACAAAAGAAATCCAGATGTCTTGGAGCTTTTGAGGGCAAAATACTATCACATGGTTTCGTTAGAGTCTCGGATTAAAACCATAATCGGAAATCTTATCTCAGGCTACAATCGAGATTTCCAACTTACAAAGCAGCCCGTGATGGAGGGGTTTGATATAGTAACGCGCAGTTTATCTATAATGAAGCTGGTAATTCAAAATCTAAAGGTTAACGAAGAGAGATGCAAAACAGGGCTGACTCCTGAAATCTACGCCACCAAAGAGGTTTACGATTTAGTAAAGAAGGGTCTGCCTTTTAGAGAAGCTTACAAAAAAGTTTCAGAAAAATATGCCAAGGAAAAATGAGTTAAAATTCGGATTTCCGATTGGCCCCTGGCAAGGAGAAATGATAGAGCTTTTGAGGGTGGCTGGCTATGAGGTTGAGTTTTCTGAGGAGCTTCAGAAACTGGAGATTGACGACCCAGAGATAAAATGCGTTCTAACCAGGCCAGTACCTATGGCTTCATTTGTAGCAAAAGGGATTTTAGATGCTGGCATATCTACCCAAGCCTCTGTGCTTGAAGCTAAAGTTAAGGTAGAAGAGGTTTGCGACCTTGAGTACAGCAAGCCTATGTTTGGAAGAACTAAATTGGTGGTGGCTGTGCCTCAGTCCTCTTCCATAAAATCAATATCAGGGCTGGCTGGCAAGGAAATTATTACCAGAACTCCTAACATTGCTAAAGAGTTTTTTAGAAAAAATAAGATTTCTGCTGTGATTAGATATTCAGATGCTTCTATTAATGAGCCGATGGCTGGAGTGGTGGCTGATGCTATTATAGAATTCACAAGAAGTGGCGAGCTTTTAAAATCCTATAATCTGAGAAGCATAGCTACCATATTGGAAACCTCTGTAATCCTAATTGCCAACAAGAACGTTTTGAAAAAGAAATGGCAAAGAGAAAAAATCCAAGATCTAGCAATTTTACTCAAAGGAGCAAGAGTGGGGCAGGAGATGGTGGGGCTGATGCTTCACGCTGCCAATGAAATAATGGGCAAGGTTTTAAAGATTCTCTCTGGGATGAGAAAGCCCACTGTTACTCAATTAAGGGGCGAAAATAGGTTTGATGTTTTAACCGTGGCTAATAAAAAAGAAACAAGAAAGCTCATCCCAAAGCTTAAAGAAATCGGCTGTACTGACATTGTTGAGTTTCCCCTAGACAAGGTTATTCCCTAAATATGCAAAATCCCAGCAAAAAGTTAACACTTGGTATACCAAAGGGTCCGCTTCAAAGGTATATCTTGGAGGTTTTTAGGGACGCTGGCTTTGATATAAAAGTTCCCAGAAGGAGATATTCTTTGGGGATTGACGACCCTGAAATTGAGCCCTTTTTATTACAGACCCAGGAAATACCGAAATATGTTAACAAAGGATTGTTGGACGCTGGAATCTCGGGCAAGGATTGGATTTTAGAATCAAGAGCAAAAATAGTTGAGGTTTGTGATTTAAGACAGGCTAATCCGAAGATAAAAAAAATAAAATGGGTTTTGGCAGTAGCAAAGGATTCAAAGATAAAATCAGTAAAAAAGCTTGCCAGCAAGACGATTTCAACAAAAATGGTTAATCTGACAAGAGATTATTTGAAGAGAAACAAAATCCGAGCAAAAGTTGAATTTTCTTGGGGAGCCACCAAAGGAAAACCGCCCAGATTTGCTGATGCCATTGTTTGTGTAATAGAAACAGGAATTTCTTTGAGCGCTAACAATTTGAAGATTTTAGACACCGTGCTTGAAAGCTCAACAAAATTAATTGCTGCTAGAACTGCCTGGAAAGAAAATTGGAAAAAGAAAAAAATAGAAGAATTAGCTATTTCCCTGAGAGGGGTTGCTGAAAGCAAGAACGCGGTTAATCTAATGATGCATGTCCCTCAAGAGAAGTTAAACAAGGTATTAGAGGTTTTACCAGAATTGGAACAGCCTACCGTTAAGAAAATCATTGGTGAAAATCTGTACAATGTTATGGTGGGCTGTGGGGTGAAATACGCCAGAGTCTTAATTCCCCACTTGAAAAGACTGGGCTGTCAAGAGATAGTCCAATTTCCAATAAGAAAGCTAATACCATAAGGTACCCCATTACCAGGGGGAGTTGACAAGAAAATAAACTTTGTTATAAGCTGAACATGTATTTGTTCTTTTTTATTTTAAAACATTCATTGTGGCAGCTGATTGCAAGCTGATTGACAGACTTAACTTTTTAAAGCTTGCAATCAGCTGCCACAATGAGGGCCTAAGGACTTAAGTGACATACAAACACCTAGCCCCCGCCTGAGGGCGAAAATTTTTCAGGTAAAGGAGATATTAAATGTCACAGAAGGATGGTCTTCCAGAGGAGGATTCCCGAGAGGAGGATTCTCAAAACGAGGATTTTGTAAGGAACAATTTTCAA
>CAYGBM010000005.1:0-2039 GCA_964348225.1 uncultured Candidatus Saccharibacteria bacterium
GCGTTCCTAACTTGTCGAATTTCTATGATTCGCCGCGAAGGCTTTATCGAACGGCGAGCAATTCGATAACCTGCGGAATCAATAATCAGTGATTTGGCAATGGCGACGCCCGGCGAGACGGCTATTCCCTTTTTTATTTCCATCGCATACTTTCGTTATCTTATTGCGTAGCGCCAATAAGCGTTTAGTGTTTTTTTTCTTTTTCCTTAGAGCTTTAATGCGTTGGTTAAATTAATTGTTTTACCGATTAATATTTTTGTTTTTCTCTACTCCCTGACATATTATGCCTTAGTTAATTCTATTATTCAAGTAGTTTTAAGTAAAAAAAATATTTCGGTAAAAAGACCGCCCTGCACTGTGAGCAGTTTTGAGGATTAAATCAGCTCAGCGAATCAATAAAAGGACAAAATTATATCTGGCAAAAATACTTTTCGTTATTGGAATTTGCGGGTAAAATGAACTGGTAAATTGAACGGTCGGAATATTGCCTTTAAGAGGAGTTTGAGGCGTGATACCTTATGCGGTAGATGCTCCGTTCGACAGGCAGCCAGTGGTGAACTGGCTGATATTGGGTGGGTTGGTTTTGGTATTTGCCCTTCAGGTGGTGACCGGCGAAAAGCGGGTAACCGAAACACGTTTAGAGGTAATTGATGCACCATTAGAGAAAGTAACTAAGAAGGCAATAGATGAAAAGCAGGCGGTTACCGGGCCAATGGGCCGGTTTGTTTTAGACGGCTGGCGGATAGAGGGGCTGCTTGGACATATGTGGCTGCACATAAATATTATTTGCATGATAGGCAGTTTGGTTTTTTTGTGGCCTTTCGGCAATGCGGTGTGCTCGAAGATTGGCAATGGGGTCTATCTTCCGATTTATGTGGTACTTGGTTTGCTTGCGGGGGTAAGTCATCTAATACTTGGGGGAGGCCCGGCGGTTGGGGCCAATGCAGCGATAAGCGGTATTGTGGGGATGTATCTTGTGTTTTTCCCGGAGAACT
Organism: uncultured Candidatus Saccharibacteria bacterium; assembly: GCA_964348225.1. Lineage (GTDB taxonomy): Bacteria > Patescibacteriota > Minisyncoccia > Minisyncoccales > CG1-02-41-26 > CAYGBM01. The sequence continues at coordinate 996 of CAYGBM010000005.1, forward strand.
TGATAAGCTGCTTCTTTCTTGTGCCGCATCCTGTGACGTTCAGCATTTCGGGTTTCTGGGTTATTTTTCTGTGGTTTGTTTTTGATGTAGTGGCGTCGATAATGAGCGGCCGAAACATATTGTGTTGTGTACATATTGGGTGCTTTGCAGCGGGGATTGGACTGGCGATTTTGATGCTCAAGAAAAATTGGGTGGTAATGGAGAAGGATGAAAAATCGCTTTTGCAGATGCTAAGCCGAAAAAAGAAGGAAGAGCAAGAAGAAGGAGGAGAGAGAAAAAAAGAGGGGATGGCTGTTGAAGAGAAAGCTGAACCTGAAAGAGAGCAGGTGGAGGTGGAGAAAGCTGACGATGGGTTTATTCGTTTTAGATGTCCCCACGGTCATAAAGTCAAAGTGCGCAAGGAACATGCCGGTAAAACGGGTCGGTGTCCGAGATGTTCAACATGGGTGGAAGTTCCAAGATGACAAAGGCCCCGAGATTCAATTAGAAAATCAGAAGTCAAATAGATTTGGAGGTGGTTTTGTGCGAAGGTTCGCCTCTCGGCCTCAAGGGTGAAAACCCCAGCTCTTGAGGGCGCCCGAGCCGTCAGGCTGAAGAGGCGAACCTAAAACAGATATAGTGCGCCTTTCTATAATCTGCAAAAGTTGGACAAAATTCTACAGGAGTATTCCTGATTTTGGGATTCAAAATACCTTAGCCATCATTATGCGGTGCAAGGGAGTGGATAAAAACGGGGCACGGCCGTTGTGTCTAATACTAAAACGCCATTTACCATTGGCTAAGGTCTGCACGGTCTTGTTGTATGAAATCTTGTGTCAATTATGTTAAATCCGAATATCAAAGCACTAAACAAATTCAAATTACCAAAATTCAAATGACGAAAGCAGCAAAACAGCAGCAGTCAACCGAATGGCAAAAAGGGGAACTGAAATAAAAATTAAAAAGTAAAAAAGGTAAGATAGGGGGTCAAGAGTAAGAAATCAGTAGTAAAAAAGGAGTTTAAAGAAGAGGCTGGGGGAAACAGTTAAAATAGCAATTTTTTAC
>CAYGBM010000006.1:0-25484 GCA_964348225.1 uncultured Candidatus Saccharibacteria bacterium
CGATATTCCGCCAGCCTTTCCTCCATCTTCCATCGGCCAACCTTGCTGAGGTCGTATCTTTGGAAATTACAGAACATATTGGTAATCAATTCTCTAGCAGCATCAGGGCTAACCAAATCGCCGGGCCTTAATTTTCGGTAGACCTCAACAAAAGCCTCTTCTCTGCTTGAAGTTGAATCCCGAGACAGGGTTTTATCAATGTATTTTATCTCTCCCCTGTCTACATCTTCAAACTCTTTTTTGAGCTTTCCTTTTTCATGGAGCCCAAAAGCCCGAAGTAGGGTGGTAGAGGCAACCTTTCTTTGGCGGTTAATACGAACCCCAATAAAACCAGAGGTGTCTGTATCAAACTCAAGCCAAGCCCCTCTAGTGGGTATAACCTTAGCGCCAAAGAAATTTTTTCCATGAAAGTTTCTGGCTGTAAAGAAAACGCCTGAAGAACGAATAAGCTGGGGGATAACCACTCTTTCCACTCCGTTTATAATAAAAATGCCGTTTTCTGTCATCAAGGGAAAATCGGCTAAAAACACCTCCTGCTCTTTTACTTCTCCTGTTTTCAGATTCTTGAGGCGGAACTTCACCCTTAAAGGAGCATCAAAAGAATCATCATTTTCTCGAGCCTCAAAGCCACTCTTGTATTTCGGCTTACCCAGCTTAAAACTGACAAAGTCAAGCTCAAATTGTTCGCCTGTATAATCATAAACTGGGAACATCTCTTGAAAAAGTTCTCCCAAATCCCTATTCCAAAACTGCTCCCAACTATCTTTCTGTAGTTGAAGCAAGTAGCCAAGATGAAAGGAGAGTTTAGATTTTGAAAAGCTTTTGACTTTCATAGGAATAAACCAAAAAATAGATTCGCACTTTTGATTTAAATACGAAAAAATCCCCCCTCCCCAGGAAGGGTTCAAAAAAGGTGAACGTTATTTAACAATTAATTTCTAAAATAGCCAAGGTAATTTTAAAATGTAAGTCTATTATACAAACTTAAAAAAGCTTGTCAACCCCGTTAGAGTAATCAAAAAGCAAAATGGTCAGCCTAAGGCTGACCATTTTGCTTTTCCACAAAGCGGAGTACGTCTGGTTATTCTTAAGGGCAAAGTGCGCATATTGGATAATCCTCCATATAGGGCAAAGTATCACATGATATAGAAAAGGACAATTTCCAATCATCACTTTGACAAAACTCTTCAACGCTGGCAAAGGTAGATTTATTCTCCCCCAAGCAATCTGACAGACAATTGCATGGATTTTCCTTCTCCTCGCAAACTCCGTTGCCGCAATTTATACAACGTCCCCACGGAGCACCGACCTCTCGTCCAGTATCGTAGCATAAATCGGCAATAGAAATCCTTGTATCCATCCCGCTCTGCCACTCTGTCAAGCCAGAACAACAATTTGCTGGATAATCTTCATAAACAGAAGAAAATGTTTCTCCTTCTGCTGCGCAATCAACAACACTAAAATAATCATCACTCTCATCATAAACAGAAGGATCATAGGCATCCCTAATCTTCACCTTGTAATCAGAACCTATTTGATAGCTATCAGACAAAGTCCAGAGATAGCTTCCTGTATTGGGCATGCTGGGCACAGGGATTCCTTTCACAAGCTGAGTTAAAGTTTGGTGAACCCTGCCAGCTTTCATAATATCTATCATCACATACTCTCTGAGATTCTGTGAAGTCCAGGTAATAGCGTAGCTACTTCCTCTGGTAATTTTTTCTCCTCCATTGGGAGAGTTCACGCTCAAAGCTTTTGCAGGCTCAGGAGAAACAATGATGGTCATTATATTCCCGGTGGCACCGCCGGTTTCTTTAATCGGCACACCTGAAGGATACTCATACGAATCTATATAATTTGCAACATCGCCTATGGGAATAAAGGCTTGTAAGGAATGAGCGGTTGTAGTTTCTGGAACATCAACTACAAGCTTAAAGATTTCCGGAGTTCCTTTCTTGAGTATTGTACTGCCATGAAACCACATATTAGAGGAGGGATTCCCCTGTGTTGCACCCCATTGTTCACCGTTTATAAACAACCGGGCATTCTTAAGGTCTCCGAAACTAAGATACTTGAAGGTGTCAGTTACATCTTTTTCTACAGTAATAAGAATCCCTGTAACCTTAGCATCTACTCCAGCTTCAAGCTCAAAGGCAAATATTGGTACACTTGCAGTACCAGCCCTTATAAGCTGAGGGGGCGGAGATGAAGAAGATATAGAAACAGTTAATTTTTCTGCTACTTCAACAACACTAAAATAATCATCGCTCTCATCATAAACAGAAGGATCATAGGCATCCCTAATCTTCACTTTGTAATCAGAACCCAGTTGGTATGAGTCAGACAGTTCCCAAACATAACTGCCAGTATTGGGTATGCTGGGCACACCAATACCTTGCACCAGCTGGCTAAGGGTTTGATGAACCAGGCCGCCTTTCAGGATGTCTATCATCACATAGTCCCTTAGGCCTTCGGAAGTCCAGGTGATGGTGTAGCTGCTGCCTCTGGTAATTTGTTCGCCTCCGTTGGGAGAGTTGACACTAACGGACTTGGCTGGTTCAGGAGCTGGTTGTTCACAAGCGCCATTACTACAACTGGCATTATCGGCACAGACATGCACTTCCTCTTTCACAAGATCTCCCTCGCAAAAATATTCTCTTACTGAAAAAGCGCCATAACAATAGTCAGGATAACTTCTATTTGCCTGTGTGGCTGTTCCCTTTTCATAATAATTTTTGCCTCCGTCAGAATCAGTGCAAGCTGTCACTTCACAATCTTGAGGGCAATTACATTTGTTTTCGCCCTTGCCGCAAGTACCGTTGCTGCAGTAAGTGCAAACGTCAAAAGGGTCCGCACCAAGAATATTACAAGTAGCATCGTAGGCACTTACTCTGCTAATTTGAGAAAGGCCAGCACAACATGACTGCGAACCTTGTCGTAGTATATCCTCGCCCTCCTTTACGCAAGTCGTTGGCTGAACTGCGCAGCCATAAAGCTCATTCAGTTTTGCTCGGGTGGTTCTGCCCACGTAGCCAGTGCCATAAGTTAAGCCCCAAGGGGCTAAAATATCTTCTCTGTATTTCTCTTGAAATCCAGTAACGGCTGAAGCACAGTACTCATCAAAGATGCCATTCGTGTTTTTGTCATAGACCAAATCGCCCTCCTTGCCTAAGGCAAGCTGCAAGGCCTCCACTTCGGCTCCCTGGTCCCCGATTCTTAAATTAATCTCAAAATCATGGCACCAAGCTTCTTCTCCGTCCTCAATTTCAGCTAATTGCTGTTGGAGTTGAAGGATTTGCTGCTGAAGTTCAGCAATTTGGGCTCGGATTTCATCAGCAGTTATGGCCTGAACCTTTGGAGCAGTGCTGAAAAGGGATAAAAGGAACATCCCTAAGAAAGCAACAAGAAAAGATTTTTTTAATAACATATAGCTTTCTTTTTGCCATAATCTTTTTACTTTCTCTGCAAAAAGGTTATAACAGAAAGATAAATTAAATATTTTTAAACCTTTATCCTATAATATCCCCCCCTACTTGTGATGTCAACCCCGTTAGAGACCGCTTATGTGGTATGTGTATGTTTTACTAAACTTAAAAGACGTAACGTTAGCATATTGACTTGTTAATAACCTGCAAAAAAGAATTTTATAAAATTCTTTTTTGCCCAAGGTCTCTAACGGGGTCAACTCCCTTTTTCCAGGCTCATTAAAATGCCAAGCCCAAGATAAAAGGCTAAAAGCTGGGAGCCCCCGTAGCTGACAAAGGGCAGAGGAATGCCAACAACCGGGAAAAGCCCAAGACACATGCCTATGTTGATAAAGCTTTGGGATAAAATCAAAAAACCAAGCCCTTGAGCAAACAAACGGGTAAAATTATTAGTGGCTCTAACTGCAATCTTAATAATTCTCCAAAAAAGAAAAAACAAGCCAGCCAACAATATAAAAACACCCAAAAAGCCTGTTTCTTCAGCAATGGAGGAAAAAATAAAGTCGGTCTGGGGTTCTGGTAAGAATCCGTACTGGGTTTGCGACCCCTTTCCAATTCCTTTGCCAAACAAACCGCCTGACCCTATGGCAATTTTTGATTGGTTTACGCTCCAAGAGATTCCCTTTTTATCAAGCTGGGGGTTTAAAAAGCTCAAAATCCTCTGCTTTTGATAATCTCTCAGCCAGAATCTCCAGCCTAAAGCAAAAAGAATCAAAAAGATTAAGGTTAAAACCAAAAAATGGCGAAGTTTTATCCCGGAAAAAATAATAATACCTAGCCAAACTGCAATTAAGGCAATGGCTGAACCCAAATCTGGTTGTCCTAAGATCAAAAGAGCAGGCAAAAGAGCATAAAGCCCTGAAGAAAAAATCGGCTGAAACCTTTTGAGTTCAACATGACGAGTAGAAAAGTATTTGCTAAGCACAATAATTAAAACAATAGCAGCAAAAGGCACAGGGTCTAAAGAAAAAAAGCCCAACCTGTACCATCCCCTTACCCCCCTCACCTCTGTGCCAAAAAAAAGAAGGCCAGCCAAGCTTAAAAGGGAAAAAAGATACAAGCCAAACACCAAGTAGGAATTTGTTCTCAAAAACCTTAGGTCAAAGAAGCTAACAAAAATCAATAAAAAAACAGCAACGGCGAAAAAGATAATCTGTTTTTTAAAATTGGTAAAATCTCCTCCAGAGATTGAAGAACTATAAATAGATAAAAGCCCAAAAGAAGTCAAAAGGATAGCCGGCAGAATTAAAGCCCAATCATTTTTTCTAAAAAACTTCAAGAATTTCATATTATCGGCCTGTTTCAAATTTTAACGATCGGAAAATTTTGAAACGTTTACTTATCTCCTAACATTTCTAATATCTCTGCTTTACGGTCAACTTTATCAACTGTAAAAATGAAAACATAGCTACCAAGACCTGCTTCTTCCATTTCTTTGCAAAAACTTTCTGGCAAGGGGTACTTTCCTACATACACGCTTTTTTGCAGTTGCTGGTACTGCATTAAAAGAAGTTCTCTCCTAATTAGTCGTCTCCAATGTTTTTTCTTTTCTGGAACATCAAAGATTACTATCCGCAATTTTCCATCCCACTTCTTTTTTAAAATTGAATACCTATTCTGAATATAAGCGACAAATTTTTTACCTTCATCAGTTAAACAATAAATCTTCTGCTTTGGATCCTTGATGATCAAGCCATCTTTTATCAAACGATGGAGATTTGTTCTTATAGTTGCTTTTTGAAACTCTACAGCTTTCTTTTTATAAGGACCTATCCCAAATGTCCATTTCATTAATGCAAATCCAGGGTAGGAACTGGGTAAATCTTCTAAAAAGCCGCGACCGCTTTCTTTGAGGGCAAATAAAATGCACGAGGCAGCGTTTGGCTTCTGTTTGAATAACCTCTGGGTAAAATTTCTTTTTTTCATTTGAAAGAAATATTTCTTCGTCGGCATAATATTAGATGCTCATCAAGCTGTTTCAAATTTTAACGATCGTTAAAATTTGAAACAGATATCCTTATTTCGTCCAAAATTACTTCAACATTTTTAGGAATTCTTCTTCAGTGAGAGTTTTAATACCCAATTTTTTTGCTTTTTCCAATTTAGAACCAGGGTTTTCCCCAACAACCACAAAATCAGTTTTCTTAGAAACTGAACCTGAAATATCGCCTTCCAAGGCACGAATTTTTTCTTTAGCCTGCTCCCTAGTTAAACTCTGTAATGTCCCTGTTAAAACAAATTTTTTACCCATCAGCTTTTGAGCTGACAGAGCCATGGGCTTTCTTAATTTTTCGATTTTGATGCCAGCTTTGTCTAGTTTTTCTAAAAAAGCAGTGTTCCTTTTATTACGAAACCAATTATAAATGTTGCTTGCAACCAATGGACCTATGTCTTTAACTTTTTCTAGGTCCTCTTGTTGTAGTTCCAAAAATCTCTTGAGGACTTCTTTCGGTTTGGAAATTGCCTGCCTGCCGTAGCCTTGGCGAAGGCGGGGAAATTGGAAATTAGAAATTGCCGTTGTCAATACAACGGCCATCTCCTCACCTACCCCTTTTATGCCTAAGGCAAAAATAAACCTGGACAGGCTTATCTTTTTTCTTACCTGAATTGCTCCAACCAGATTTTCAGCTGATTTTTCAGCGAATCTTTCCAAGGGCACTAAATCGCCCTCTTTGAGCTCAAAAAGATCTGCTGCATCCTGAATTAGTCCTTTAGCTATTAACTGGTCGATGATTTTAGGCCCTAAACCCTCAATATCAAAGGCTGCCTTGCTGACAAAATGATAAAGCTGCTTTCTTCTACGAACTTGACAGTCGCTGTTGGGACAGCGAATTACTGCCTCTCCTTCTGGTTTTAGCAAGCTGGTTCCACAAACCGGACAGGTCTTGGGCATCTGAAATACCTTTTCTTTGCCACCTCTCAATTCTTTAAGAACTTTTACAACCTGGGGTATAACATCTCCTGCCCTGCCAACAATCACTGTATCGCCTATTTTTATTCCCAATCGTTTTATTTCATCTTCGTTATGCAAAGTTGCTCTAGTGATAGTAACACCGCCCACATTCACTGGCTTTAAATGAGCAACCGGGGTAATAGCGCCAGTTCTGCCAACCTGCACTTTTATATCTTCAACTATTGTTTGAGCCTCTTTTAAAGGAAACTTATAAGCTATAGCCGCCCTGGGAGCTTTGCCAACAGAGCCTAATTTTTCAAAGATTTTGTTGTTATTGACGCTCACCACAATGCCATCAATCTGAAAGGGCAAACCTCTTCTCTTTTTTAGCACCTCCCTGTAATAAGTAAATACAGCTTGCAAATCCGGGCAATACTTACCCTCAGCCACCCTGAAGCCCAGCTTCTTCAGCTCTTGAGACTCATGATGTTGAGTCTTTCTGCCAAGCATTTGGTAAGCTATAAAACTTAATTTTCTTTCAGAAACTACTTTAGGGTCTAACTGCCTAACAGCGCCAGCTGCTGTATTCCTTGGGTTGGCAAAAGCCGTCTCGCCCCTTTTTGCTCTCTGCTTATTAAGCAGCGTAAAATCTTTCTTTTTAATCAGAACCTCACCTCTCACCTCACAATCAATATCCTGTTCCAGTCTTAAAGGAATGGACTCAATTGTTTTCAGATTTTGACTAACATTCTCACCAACCCTGCCGTCTCCCCGGGTAGCTCCCTTCAAGAGCACTCCTTTCTTATAAAGCAAGCTCACAGCCAAACCATCAAGCTTGTACTCAGCAAAATAATCCAGCTGCTTGATTTCTTTTTCACTGAGAAGCTTTTTGATTCTTTCCTCCCAAGCCAACATATCTTCCCTGGAAAAAGCATCGTTAAAAGAAAGCATGGGCTTTGTATGTTGGACTTTTTCAAACTTTTCCAAAGCCTTACCTGCAATCCTTTGGGTGGGTGAGTCAGGAGTAACAAACTCTTTAAACTTTTGTTCTAAATCAAAAAGCTCTTTTTTCAAAGAGTCTAAAGCAGATTCTGAAATCTCCTGCTTGTCAAGAACATGTTGGAGATAACGGTGATAATTAATCAGCTTGCGAAGCTTTTTAATCCTTTGAAGGGCTTGCTTTTTTTGCATTAATAGAAATAGGCTTTGAACATAGTCGCTCGCTGTCGCTCGCGAACTATGTTCTTTAGAAACCCTCGGTTTCTAACATCGCTCTCCCTTCTAAAATTCACTTGCTGAATTTTAGAAGGGAGCCCTGTTGGAGCGACTGTTTTCCTACACGGGGAAGAATTCTTCTTCCCCGACCCCTTTCTGATGTATCGGAATTTCAATTGTTATTGAAATTCCGATACAAAAACTCTATTCAAACTTAGTTTCAATTTTTCTTTTTGTTCCTGTGGGAATATAGTTTCCAGTTGACCAAATGGTTGTGGTTGAAATATTAGACACACAAACCTGGTATTCAGCAGCCACACCCGGCATACTCTCCCATTGAGCAGCAGGACAAGGTTGACCCTCGCAACCTGCTGGTGGTAAGCCTGACGGATAAATGCATGTATTAGTGCTGGTCGCTTGCCAGTTCTCCTTGTAAATCTTATATAATACCCTTTCCATGCCAGTGTCTGCTGCATAAAAGGCTATTACTGAATCGCCTATGGTCCAAACAATCCTTATTTGACTCAAAGCCAGAACTATCAAGGCTAAAAGGGCAGCGGTGATACCAGCAAGTATTACAAGCGCCAGATAAAGAGCAATACCCCGTTCTTTTGAAAGGTGAACTTTGAAGCCTAAAATCCGGAAGAGTTTACGATTTTTATGCTTTTTGTTTTTCATTTTTCAAAATACCTTATTTAAGATTAGGGAACATCCAGCTCCCTTTGGGAAATAGTAGTTTGAAACTCAAGCCTTTGAGGGTCGTCTCCCTTTGTTGCTAACCTTAAAACAATAGTCACTCGGGGTTGTTCATTGGGATTAGGAGATTCGTCTGCTTTCTCACCGTCAAGCTCAAACCTTAGATTTTCTACCAAAAGCTCGCGGGGGGTAACATCTTCTCCGCTTGGCACTATCCAGTTGAGAGAATTGTCATCGCTAGACCTTCTTACCCTGAGGGTTCTATCACCTGCTACAGCATCTATATAAAGAAAAAACTCCTGGCATTCTTCGTAGTGATTCAAAAACCTTACTGTGTCAATAGCACCTCCTGTATTACGATAATTATAGTCTGCAGTAATACAATCACCATCATCTGTTGCTGCCATTCGCAAAGCCCTGCCCATATACTCTGTTGCGTAAGAGGCAGCGTTTAAAAGCTTGGCTGCAGCTATATTCTTTTTTTGCTCACGGAAAGCGGAAACAAAAAGCCCTAAAAAGGCAGTTATAACAATAGCAAAAAAAGTCATAGCCACCAAAAGCTCCATAAGGGTAAATCCTTTCTTCATTGTTGTATTATTAAATTCTTCCATTGCTAAATTGTTTGACCTAGCGCCAATTATAAAGCTCTTCTTCAACTGTAAAGGGGGAATATTTTCCAGTCCAGCTAACTTCCACCCTAACCAGGTAAGAGACAGTTGGTATCTGAGGAGTAATGATAATTTCTCTTCTAAACGAAGTTGACCTTATACCAGGGGCATAGGTGTAATATCCGTTAGCATCAATATTGAAACGGGTTGCTGCCCAAGGACTCAAGCTGCTGTCATTGTAGTCTGCTTCACAGGAGGTGATGTCGCAATTGTCAATTCCATTGGCATCCCAAGCAAGGTTTTGAAGCCCGTTTGAATCCCTGATGTTTCTGACAATCTCAATGCCCTCTCTGGCAAGCTGAGAAGCGGTGAACCTCTGAATATTGGTAACAGTGGTGGCAACCAGCCTTGGCACCAAAGCATAAACACCCACCACTCCAATAAGAGTGACAAATGCAGCTATCATTACCTCTACAAATGTAAACCCTTTATCCATAATTTTATTGTATCGGAATTTCAAATTATTGAAATTCCGATACAAAGAAAGGGGGTCGGGGGAACTGGTTTTCCCTGTGTAGGAAAACAGCCAAGCAAAGTGAGGGCGTTAGAAACCGAGAGGTCTCTAAAGGACATAATGTACGAGCGAAGCAAGTGCTTATATTCTGGTTAGGCCCAATAAAAATCATTGTTCCTGCCCTACTCTATTGCTATCCTCCCAACTGGATTAATCCTCACATCTATTGTAATGGTAGGGTCGGACTTCAAGCATAAAGTGATAATTGCTTCTGAAGGAGGAGGAAACGAAGTGCTACCATTAAGATAAACAATAGGATCAGGGGGACCAAAAGCAAGGTTTAATTTAGTAGGGGGTGGCACCGGGAGGATACTGCAAATCTTGACCTCTTTTTCGAGATAAACTTTGTTGATTTCTTTGTCTATGGGACTAAACTCATAACTGCCATCGCAGTCAGCAAAAATGGTGTAATAGTCATTCCAAGGATTGGTGGGTGGGGGTATCTTTCCAAAATGAATCCCGAAGACTCTAGTGAGGCTGCTGGCACAAAATACCTCTTTAGCCCCCATTGCCATCTCCTCAGCCTCCCTGAAGTTCTGGGCTAACTCATTGGCTGTCCTATGAAGAGCCTGAACTTCTCCTCCCCTTGTTCCAGCCATCATCAAAACAGCAGCAAGAATGCCTATAATTGCTATAACAACAAAAAGCTCAATAAGCGTGAAACCTTTATTTCTTGTGCGTTCATTAAATCTCATTTTATATAAACTATTCAATTGTTATTCTTCCTGCTGAATTTACTTTTATTGTTGTTGAAGCTGAAGGGTCAGACTCTAAAGCCAGGGTGATGCGACTTTCAGCCACAGGAAGATTGCCGTTGACATAAACAATTGGGTCGGGTGGTACAAAAACTAAACTTAAAGCAGCTGGCACCCCCACATCAACAATTTCCACCCCTTCTTCTAGAAAAATGGTCTGAAAATCCTCGTCATTGGCATCATGAATATAGTTGCTGTTGCAGTCACCAAAGAAAACATAATATTTGCGCCAAACTTGTTTAACATGCAAACCAAAAACCCTGGTTATCCCACCTGTTTTACTGCAAACTACTTGCCTGGCCCCCATTGTCATACTCTCTATCTCTCTTAAATTCTGGGCTAAATTATTAGCTTCCCTATAAAGAGCCTGTCTCTTCTCTGACCTTGATCTTCCCATTAATAAGGCTGCGGCCAAAATGCCAATAATGGCTATTACAACAAAAAGCTCAATAAGAGTAAAACCTTTGTTCATGAAACGTGAAACTTGAAACGTGAAACATTTACTTAACAGCTTAGCTCAGGATTGAAATTTTAGGTTTTAGGCTTCACACGCCTCAGGCTATAAGACTAATGTACCAGTTTATTATTGGCTCTGCCCAAAACAGAGCGATAAAAGCGCCCAAGACAAGAAAGGGTCCAAAGGGAATTTCGCTTCTCAATTTCTTTTTGCCAAACAACACTAATGCTATTCCTATTATACCACCAATCAAAAAAGTAGAAAATAGAGCAACAAGAACATTGGGAAAACCCAAAAACAGGCCTATAAAAAAACCTAACTTCACGTCGCCAAAACCCATCCATTTTCCCCCAGACACAAACCAAATCAAAAAGAAAAAAGCAGCAGCCCCGCAAGCAGCCAACAAAGGAAGTTTTAATTGACCAATTTTCGAGTACCAATTTTCAATGAAGCTCCAATTTTCAATTATCAAATTTTCAAACAGGCGATAAAGAAATACCAAACCAATAGCAGGGTAGATTATTTTATCAGGGATGATGTAATGTTTTAAGTCATAGACGAAAATGATAACCAGGAACGAAGCAACCAACCAGAGATAGCCCATATTAATCACTGTTTGGAAATTGAAAATTGCCTGCCCGCCGTAGCCCGCAAGGGCGAAGGTGGGGAAATTGGAAATTAGTAGAAACAGCAACCCTGTTGCTGTTTCTACTGTGGGGTATTGCCAAGAGATTTTTTTTGAGCAATAACGGCATTTCGCTCTTAACATTAAAAAGCTTAAAATCGGAACCAGATCATACCATCTTAAAGTATGCTTGCATTTCGGACAAAAAGACCTGCCTCGTAAGAAGCCAACGGTCTTCCGTCCACGACCTCCCTTCAAAGACTTTTTTTCTTGCTTTAGTCTATAAATCACACAGTTCAAAAAACTGCCTACAAAAGTTCCAAAAACAAATATAATGAAATAGAAAATTAACTCCATTGTCTAGCTTGATTTATCTTAACAAAAATTGCCCAAAGACCCAAAATCTTGGGCAATTTTTGCAACGTAAAAATGATTATCAAACTAAATTTTTTAAACCCTTATTAGGGGTTAAAAAGACCAGCTGGACAATAAGCGCTTGTACCCGCAGCACACGTAGCCTGAATAGCGGCAACGGTCGTGGCTGCTCCTGCATAACCCAAACTGTCAGCACAATAACCCCTCCCCCCAAGGTTCAAGGCAGAATATATACAAGCTGAAGTGGAATTAGATGCAGGATATATTACAATCGTAAGCGTACCCCCATTGGCTGTAACCTCATCACAAAGCGGCTTTGTTTCATCGTAATAAATACCGCTCGCACAGGCAGTCCCAAAGGCGTCGTAATCCCCGTCATTGCTTCCAGCATAGGTCATCACTGTTCTTGCCTGGCCAATGGCTGAAACAATCCTTGAGTCTTTTGCTCTCTTGGTAGCACTTGGAAAAGTAACCAGCACAATTGAGGCTAAAATTCCGATAATGGCAATTACCACTAATAATTCAATAAGGGTAAAACCTCTTGATTTTTGGAATTGCATTTTTGAAGCAGCGAATATCCTGAGTTTCTCTTGAATATTCGCGAATATAAAATTTAACAGATTCTAAGAATCCTACTGTCGACCTTTTACCTTTTTAATTATTTTTATAGGCTTTTTTCTAGTATTAATTATATTACTTCTTCTCTCCAGAATGCAAGTTCACCCCGCTAGAAATTTACAAACATTAAACTCGTGAAAATATCTAATAATTTCTTATTACTCTTTATTATACCAAATGTCTTTGTCAATGTAAATTTCTAACGGGGTAAAGTTATTCACACCCGCAATTATTGGCACTCTCGCAAGCTGCCTTACAATTATTAGGAGTAGCGTCGGTGGTGGTAGCCTGAAAGGAACTGTCTACACAAAAGAATTTTTCCCTGCCTTCTAAATGGGCCACAGCACAATATCCTTGCTCATCATTGTTAATCCAGATTTCAAAAGGCTGGTCAGAATTGCCTTGAATCTCATCACAAAGAGCCTCAACCACCTTATTTGAACAACTGCATTTCGCCCCGGAAATACTGCAATCAAGGTCTTTGTAGCTTTCATCATTTTCGTAAACGACAAAAGCCTGCGTCCTGAACTGATCCATACCAGAGTAAACTCTGCTATCTTTAACTTTTCTGAAAGCCCTGGGATAAACGATTAAAACAACGGAGGAAAGCAATCCAATGATGGCCACAACAAGTAAAATCTCAATTAGGGTGAACCCCCACACCAAGGATTCACGCCCGTGGCTTTTGGGCTTTCCCTCGTTGCTATTTCGCCATTCATCCCTGCCTGTACAGTTATGGCCTTTTGGTGTGGGGGTGAACCCCTCAGCTGTGCAATGGTTAGGCTTTCTTTCTCCCATACCCCTAGCTTTTTTACAGCGCGCCCCCCAACCCTACGCTGAACAAAGGCATAAAAACCGAGAATACCAACACTGCAACCCCCATTGCCAAAACTATAATCAAGGCTGGCTCCAAAATAGTCATTACCTTTTGGGTGGTTCTCTCTATCTCTTGACGATAGAACCTAACCACACCCGAAAGCGTTTCTTCTATCTTGCCTGTTTCCTCTCCTGTTGAAATCATCTGGGTTAGAAAGGGCGTGAATTGCTCAGGGTACTCAAGCAAAACACCGCTTATCTTTTCCCCCCTTGCTACCCGCTCTTCGGTTTCTTGAATAATTCTTTTGTACACGGAAGCACCTATTATATCTTTAATAATTTTTAACGCTTGAGTGATAGGCAAGCCAGCAGCAATAAGCACTGAAAGATTCTCAGCAAATCTAGTTAAAAAAATCTTTTTTCGCAAATCTCCAATAAGAGGAATTTTTAATGTTACCTTTTCATAGGCCTCTCTCATTTTCGGGGAACGTTTTAAATATCTTGGGAAAGCAATCAAAAACAGAATCACAGCCACTATAAAAAGCCAGCCTCCCCGCCTGATAATGTCAGCCAGGAATACTACAATCTTTGTAATAAGAGGCAATTCAGCCCCAAATTCCTTTAGAATCGCAGTCAACCTTGGAATTATAAAAAAGGTCGCTAAAAAAAATGTGGCCATGAAAACCATAATAACAAAAATAGGATAGAGCATCGCCCCTTTTATTTGCTGCTTAAAGGCGTAGTCTCTCTCCAGATGGTCAGCCAAATAACCCAAAGAGTCAGCCACCATACCAGTAGCCTCTCCTGATTTTATAATGCTTACAAAGAAAGGATTGAAAATATCTGGGTACATACCAAAAACCCTGCTTAAAGAACTTCCTGTTTCAAGGGCTTCTGCCATTTTTAGAATTTTCTCGCGGAAAGTTGGATTGTCAACCTGAGTTACCAATGTCCTTAAGGCTTCAAGGGGAGGAATGGCTGATTTCAACATTATTCCAAGTTGGCGGGTAAAAATAACTACGTCCTTGGCAGAGATTTTTTTTAAAAAAGCAATTTCTTTCTTAAAAAAGGGCTTTGCTTTTTCTTCTGTTAGCAAAGTAACAAAAAGGCCGTACTTACTTAAAACATCTAAAGCATTTTTTCTGGAGGAGGCCTCAACAGTCCCCCCTCGTATCTTGCCTTCTTTGGTTCTTGCTTTGTAGGAAAACTTCATAAACCCTTAAGCCTTGATTTCAAATCTTCTGGGTTTAAAGAGTATTGCATCGCAGTTTCGCTTGAAATAAATTTCTTCGCCACCATATCCTTTAACGACTTATTAAGAGGCATCATGCCTGCCGCCGCTGAAGTTTCGATCACCGAAGGAATTTCGTGAATCCTGTTTTCTCGAATTAAATTAGCTATGGCCGAGGTGCCAAACATAACCTCACAGGCGGGCAGAAAGCCTTTTTTGGTGGCAGGAATAAGTCTTTGAGAAATGACAGCAAACAAAGAGCTGGCTAATTGAGCCCTTATTTGGCTTTGCTGGTGGGGTGGAAAAACATCAATCATTCTGTGAATAGTTTGGCTGGCCGAATTGGTGTGCAAAGTAGCCAAAACTAAATGCCCTGTTTCAGCTGCTGTTATAGCGGTTGCTATTGTTTCAAGGTCTCTCATCTCGCCCACCATGATCACGTCTGGGTCTTCTCTCAAAGTAGAACGTAAAGCTTTAGCGAAACTCAGGGTGTCTGTTCTAACTTCTCTTTGGTCTATAATGCATTTGTCATCATCAAAGACATATTCGATTGGATCTTCAATAGTTAGTATATGCTCCCTTCTTGAATGGTTTATTTCATCAATTATAGCAGCTAAGGTTGTGGATTTCCCCTGAGAGGTAGCGCCTGTTAACAAAACAAACCCTTGTTTGGCTTGGCTTATCTTGTGCAAAACTGGCGGGAGGTTTAACTCTTCAATCGTCCTGATTTCCGCAGGAATAAGCCTCAAAGCAACGCTTACTTTCTGGCTTTGGAAAAAAGCATTTACCCTAAACCTAGCCTTACCCCTGAAATCGTAAGCAAAATCTATTTCCTTTTGTTTAAAAAAATTCTCGCGCTGAATGTCTGTCATTAAGCTTAAGGCCAAACCCAGCGAATCTTCAGGAGTAATTACTTTCTCGTCTTCAAGGTCAACCAGGGTTCTGGTTATCCTTAAAACAGGAGGATGGCCACAGGATATATGCAAATCCGAGGCATTACTTCTGACAGCAATCTCTAAGAGTTTTTCAATTTGTTTTTTGTAGTCCATGTTAGAAGCTGTTAGCCAGCCCGCTAAATTTTTGCCGAGCAAAAATTTGAGAGACAAACTTACAGATTCTTAAATTCTTAATTTTTAATTCTTAATTATTAATTATTTTTTTAATTTCCTCCACCACTTCGCTTGGTTTATAATGAGCTTTTATTAAATACTTTACCGCTCCCAATTTAAGCCCTTGTTCTACCTGTTCCTTCTGTCCTAAATTGCTAAAAATCACTATCTTCAAATCCTTGAACTTCAAGTCTTTCTTTACCTCTCTGAGCACTCGCCAACCAGTCATCTCCGGTAAAACAAGGTCTAAAATTAAAAGGTCGGGTATTTCCTTTCCGAGGGCACTGAGGGCCTGTTTTCCGTCTTTTACTACCTTAACTTCAAATCCAGCTCCTTTTAGTTTTTTAACATAGATATTGATTAGAAAAGGGTCATCTTCTACCAATAAAATTTTTTTCATAACTCTTTATTGGCTAATTCCTCCTACGAGCCTCATCAACAGATAGCTCATTTCTCCTCCGCTACCCTCATCACTTCTTCCATTGTAGTTACTCCTTCAAGAACCTTTAATAACCCATCTTCCTCCATTAAAATCATTCCCTGTCTTCTTGCTTCATTGAGAATGTCTCTCTCGCTGGGGTTTCCGATAACTATCTCAGCCAAACTGTCGTTCATTTGTATGGATTCAAAAATTCCCACCCTGCCAGAGTAACCTTTAAAATTACACTTTTTACAACCTTGAGGTTTAAAAATATAAATGCCAGGCTTAACCTTGTCTTTAACTTTATTCTTCAAATTAGGAGGGAGTCTCTCTATCAGTTCGCTAATGTACTTGCTTGCCTTCTGCCCTGCTTTCACTTTCTTTTTGCACTCAGAACAAAGAACTCTGACTAGCCGTTGGCTAATAGCTAAACTTAAGGTAGGGGGAATGAGAAAGGATTGTATTCCCATATCAACCAATCTGGGGATAACTCCAGCCGCATTGTTGGTGTGCAGGGTGCTCAGAACGAGATGCCCGGTTAAACCAGCATGAATTGCCAGGTTTGCTGTTTCTTCGTCGCGAATCTCTCCGACCATAATAATGTCTGGGTCCTGTCTTAGAATTTGGCGCAAGCCTCTCGCAAACGTATACTTAATTTCCGGCTTAACCTGCGACTGATTAACCCCTTCCATGTAATATTCTACCGGATCTTCTAGTGTTACAATGTTGACCCCTTCTTTATTTAATATCTGCAACACCGCATAGAGGGTGGTGGTCTTACCAGAGCCCGTGGGGCCAGTGGCTAAAAGAATGCCGTAAGGTTTTTTAATAGCTTCTTTAATAGCGTCTAAATTGTGTCCAACAAGTCCCAGTTCATTCAAGCTTCTTAAACCTTCTGTAGGGTCAAGCACCCTCAACACTACCTTTTCTCCCACTGTCGTTGGGAAAGTAGAAACCCGAAAGTCAATTCTTTTTTCTCCAGCTCTCGTTGAGAATCTTCCGTCTTGAGGAATTCTTGTCTCATCAATCTTCAGGCCACTCAGTATCTTTATCCTAGCTACAATTGCTGCATGAACTTTTTTGGGTAAAAACAAAGAAGAGTGCAAAATACCGTCAAGCCGGTATCGGACCTTTAACCTTTCTCCTGTTGGTTCAATGTGGATATCCGAGGCTTTGCCCTCTACCGCTTGACGTAGAATTACCCCTACCATTTTAATAACCGGCGCCTCCTCTATTATCCTTTCAAATCTTACTTTCTCCAGAATCTTCTCTGGTTCCTCTTCTCCAATCTTGAATTCTTTTTCTAATACCTCAACAGCCTTTTCTACTTCTTTTTCCGGGGTTCGATACTGCTCCAAACATCTCTGGAAATCGGACAATGTAATTAAAAAAACCTTTGGGGTAAGCTTTTGTTGTCTGGCTAAAAACTTCAAAGCTTCCTGAACCTGGGCATCCTCTGGATAAACCATTCCTACCTCCAAAACTTTTTTCTTTTTTATTAAGTTCAAAGGAATCATTTTATAAAACTCGGCTGATTCCTTTGGGATAACCGATAGGGTCTCGGAGGTGATGTCTCCAGGTGAAACCTCTTTCAGGGGAATTTTTAAAAGCCTACTCTTCAGGGCAAAAAGCTCGGGTTCTTTCATGATTTTCCTGTCCAGAATAAGTTCCTCTTGGCTTTTCCCTGTTTTCTTAGACTCTGATTTTAATTCACGTCCTCCTTTTTTATCTAATACCTTTTCCTTGATTAAATGTTGAATTAAATCCATAGTTCCTAATCGCCTATCTCGCCTATCTCGCCTATGCTGTAGGGGCTAAATGGATTATCCCTACCCGCCTCTTCTACAAAGATTAGTGGCTCAAATGGCAAGAAAGCTTTCAGGGGCGTTAAAGAGAAAACAAGGCATTTATCCGTACCCCCTCTCCCATCTGAAACAGATAGTTTTGGAATATAACCCCCTGGTTTTTTGTAGGTATACAAAGGATTCTGTTCATTAGACACCTCTCCGTCTCCAAAATCCCATTCAAACTCCAAGGGATCTCCGTCCAAATCAGCAGCCCTTGCTCTAAAGATGAATTTAAAGTTAGCTTGAGTGGTTCCTTTCACAGGCACCACATCGCAAAAAGAGATTTCCGGGGCAGTATTGATAATGGCTATCAATACTTCTGCTGTGCCTTCAGCTGTTTTCGTTTCAATGAGCTTCTCTCCTGGCTTAAGATAGTAGCTTAAATCAGCCGTTACTTTAACTTTGGCAGTATATATTCCCTCTTTTTCATACACACAAACATTTGGAACCTCATAAACTTTCTCTAAGGTTTGCTCTATTTCTAACTCATAATTACCATCGTTATCGCAATCAAATCTATAAGTGAAAGGGCCCTCAATCAATCCTGGAATTTCCGCTAAAAGAGTTACTGGAGAGGAAGTGGCTGTTGAGGTGGGATTTGCCGTAAGAGAAACTGAAAGTTCGGGGGCAACTACCTCTAATGGTTCTCTTAGAAGTTCCCAATCTATCTCGATCTTTGGGAAAGTCTTCTCTGCAACAGGAATATAGATTGGCTTGGGCCTAAAAAATATCTCAACAACCAAAATGATTATTGCAACAGCAATAAGCCCTAAGATTAAACGCTTGAGCTTTTTGTCAACGGAAAAGCCTTTTGGCATATATCAGCCCCCATAAATTTAAATTCAGACTGAATTTATGGGTAAGTTTCTAATATGAATAAGCTTTAATTGATAAATTAAACTGAGGAACTTCTTTTCTGGTTTCTTCTTGTCCCTTTATAGAGAAGCTTACAACCTCAAAAAATCTTGAAGATTGCTCAATCAGCATAAGGAAATTCTCAAACGAAACTAGGGGACCAGTAAGATTGAGGTTGATAGAAACTTCTCGGGGTTCAGATATTTCTTTCACTCCCCTTGTCTTTTTGTAGCTGAACTTACCGATGCCCATATCACCAACCACCAATCCGTTCCTCGAAGCTTCAATCTGGAGGAAACTCATAACAGAAGCTAAGTCAGCCTCATAGGGCATTGCCACATCAATTATCTGAAAAACCTCTTGGTAGTCTTTTAAATCAACGGAAGTTTTTTGAACATTCGAAAGATAATCTTTTGCCAGCTGAAGATTACGTTCTGTCTGAACGACGTCTTCTCTTAAATTCTTTAACCGACCGAACGTAGGAATAATAAGATAAACAACTATTGCGAAACTAATAAAAATTAAAATTGGAATGAGATAGTCTTTTTTCATTTCTTAAAAAATTTTTCGCTTAAAGTAATATTTACTTCAAACTGAATCTTCCCCCTTGCATCAAAGGATACGCCAAAAAGATCTAATGTTTCAATCTCTTCATTCTCTTTCAAAATAAAAAGCTGCTCCCCCAAAGTCTGAAAGCTCTCGGTTACAGCGATCAATCCTATAAAGTTATTTTTGCCCTCTATCTTACAGGAGCTAAACTGAACCTTTGGGTGGCAAATAGACCTGAGGAATCCAAATACCTTAGATAGGTTTTTTCTTTCTCTAAAAAGACGGGAAAAGGTGCTGATTTTTTTTGAAAGGTCAACAATCTCTTTTGCTAAAATCTCTTGAGTTTGCCTCTCAACTTCTATTATTTGAGCACCCAGGTCATCTTTTTCTTGCTCTAAGGCTACCACCTGTCCTTGTAGCAAAAAGAATCCCCCTATCAAAACCCCTACCACGATTAAGCAAACATACAAAAACAACTTAATCCAGGCAGGAGTTTTTACCTTCGGTTTCGGGATAATTCTGAATGCCTCTTTTTCCGTTTTTTCTGGCATGTGACAATTAAGCTCGTTTAAATTAACTGCCTGCCCCCATCAACCCCACTCCTAAAGCTACAGCAAATGAAGGTCCTATCTCTTTTAATCGGGAACGGAGAATGGGAGGGTAAGCAACAGAAGCAAACGGGTCAGCTATCTGGACGCTCTTTTTAATGCGTGTTTCAAAATACTCCCTTAGTCCAAAGAGATTGGCCGTGCCCCCCACCAAGAGAACATCTTCTACTTTTTTTTCATCAGTCCGTTGAAAATCTTGACATACCTTTTCAATCTCCATGGCTAAGGGATCTATTCTTTGAGTAAGAATCTTTGAAATGTCGGCTCTACTTGGGTCCAAGCCGTATTTCTTTTTAAGGCGGTCAGCTTCTTTTAAATCAACTTTTAAAGCTCCACTTAAAGCTTCGGTCAGGCTGGTGCCAGAAACATCAAAACTATGGCTTAATTTGAGGATGCTCTTCTCAACGATACTTACGGTAGTGCTTTGCCAGCCAAAATCTACTACGCAGATTGGTTTGTGAGATTTTGCGGGTGGGATTGAAGATCTCATAACGCCGAAAACTTCCGCCTCCATGCCCCTGACCTCAAGCCCACACAAAGTAGCCATTTTCTGATAATGCTCTAAAACATTGTTAGGAACAGCAACTAATAGAACCCGTAACTTCACTCCTGATTCCAGCTCTTGTTTTTCAATTATTTGCCAGTCAAAAGTTACTTCAGGCAAAGGAATAGGGATATGATGACGGGCTTCAAATTCTATGGCTTGGGGAACTTCCTCTTCGCTCATCGGGGGCAGGCTAAAGTTAGTAACAAAGGTTGAAAAATCAGGAAGAGCAAAGGCAACTCTTTTTTGCTTGATGCCCGCTTTTTTTAACAGAGCGTTTAAAATATCAGATACTGTTTCACTCACAAGCAGCAAGGTTTTTTCGTGAAAGGTCTTCACTGAATCAAGCTCTAAGGGAAGCCTGAATTCAATATAATTTTCTAATTTTTTTTTCCTGCCCAAAGAAGCTATCTCAACTATCTTTATAGAACTTGCTCCTATATCTATACCTAAGGTTTTGTTTGTAAAAAGACTCATTGCTTTTGTTATTTTACCACAAAATTTATAATAACAATATGTGGAAAAAATCCTCAAATTCCTGGAAGAGATTTTTCCTATCCACCCTTTTCCCGCAGTTCTGCTTAGGATGCGGCAAAGAAGGCGATATTGCCTGCCAAGACTGCCTATCCCTTGTTGAAATTGCAGAGTATCAATACTGTCCCTTCTGTAAAACCCCCAAAAGGGTTCTTGAACAAGGGAAATGCGCCTCTCACCAAAACATGTCGCTTGACGGCCTCTTCTCTGCCACCTCCTACCAAAATCAACTGGTACAAAAGCTAATAGCTAACTTCAAATATAAGCCCTACCTAAAAATCCTAGCTGCTCCCTTAGCTTCTTTAATAATATCACACTTTCTTATCTCAGAAAACAAGGCAATATTTCAACCTGTGGAAAACTCATTTCTCGTGCCAATACCACTTTCTAAACAAAAAGAGAAGAAGCGAGGATTCAACCAAACAGCTCTTTTAGCTAACGAGGTCTCAAAATTCTTTAAAGTTCCCTGTCAAGTTGACAATCTCATCAAAATTAAAAAGACCCAACCACAAGTTGAGCTAAAAAGAGAAGAAAGAATGAAAAATATTCAAGGTGCCTTTTCTGTCAAAAACCCCCAACTAGTCAAAGAAAAGAGAATATTTTTAGTGGACGATGTCTTCACCACCGGCAGCACCATGGAACAAACAGCAATCACCCTCAAAAAAGCGGGGGCTCAAGAGGTCTGGGGAATTGTTGTTGCCAGAGAACCTTAAAACAATTAAGCATTTTACCAACAAAAAAGAAACCTATTTCAACTAGTTTCTTCTTTTGCGGAGGGTGCAGGATTCGAACCTGCGTGGGATTGCTCCCACCGGTTTTCAAGACCGGCGCTTTGAACCAAGCTCAGCCAACCCTCCCTATTATTTTTTTCGCTATTTATTATTCACTATCTCTCATTCCAATCTATTCTTGTGCCGCCTCTTTGGGCGTCTTTTTCTGTAAAACCTTGGGGATATCTTTTTTTGAGCTTGGCAATGTTTTCAGCTAAAACCTCGTCTAAATCCCAATCAAAATAGTTGCAAATCATAGCAATATACCACATTGTATCGCCAATATTTTCTCTAATGCCTTGGGTCTGGTCGTTGTTGTGAAAAAGCGTCTTTTTAATACAGCCAGCCAAATCACCAGCTTCACCAACCACACCCAAGCCATAGTCAGCAAGCTCTTTTTCTCTATCGCCAAAACCTTTAGCTGTTGTCTTGCAAAGCTCTTGATATTCTTTTAAATTAACTTTTTGTTTTGGCATGATTCTAAAAATTTAATGTCTTCAATGTCTTCTGGCCGACTTTCTTTCTTTTTCTTATAATCAACAATGTCTTGCGCTGGCGCTACGTGTAAACTTAAGCCGTTCACCATTTTCTTTCTAGCTCTCGATAAATCAACCCTGCAATCTTTCCATTGCTTTGTTGTCTTATTAAACAATTTTGGACTATCTGCGCCCGAAATATCTATCTCTTGCCCCTTATAATTCAACTTCATCAGCAATAAGTCAAAGTAGGCATCTTGATACCTCTCTGGTCCGTAGATAATATAATCTTGCACCAAAGGGGTAAGTTTGTCAAAGCAACTGTCAGGAATTTCAATGTCAATATCTCTAACCAGCCGTTTACCACCATATATTTTAACAGCCAAACCACCGGTTATCTGAAAGGGTATGCTTTGCTGCTGCAATATTTCTGTTATCCACTGTAACGCTTGTATTATTCTGCTTTCCATTTCAACATGATATTAAACTACGAATACAGATTACTATGCCTGCCAACAACCACGAAGATACATTCCTGGTCGCTAACTAACTTAAAAATTGCTCTTAGATCACCTGTTATGTTGATACTGCGATAATCAGTGTATTTGCCTTTTAAAGGGTGGTGGTTGAGCTGAGGTTCAAAAGGATTTTCCAAAAAAAGCTGCAGCCGTTCCTGCACCTTTTTCTGTTCTTTCTTGCTTAACTTTTTGTATTGTTTTTCAAAATTACTGTGAAAACGAATCTTCATAAAGAGTTGAGGTGCTTTTTAATTTCTTCCCGAGAGGAAAAAGAACGTGAAACACCCCATCCTCTCTGAATATCAAACTCTACCCTCCCAAGCAATTTCTCCAATTCTTGCGACATGCGGGGAGCGTCGCTAAAATATACCTCCCGGCTTCTAACAAACTGCCTCAAGTAAGCATTAATCACAGCGCTTAAAGAAAAGCCTAGGTTCTTGGCTAATTTTTGCGCATCCTTCTTCAGCTCCTTTTCTGTTTTAATGTTGATTACTGTTTTCATATACCTAAAGTATATACAATGGTTTAAAGAATGTCAATGTCTAACAAGACAAGAAAGAAGTTCTTCAAGAGGCAGTTTTTTTGAATAAAATTCCAACTTCAGTGAGAAAATATTTCCAAAAATAATTGACTTTTAATCTTTTAAATCCAAGAGATTCCATTTCTTTAATAATTATGCTTTTCTTCAAAGGAACCTCATCAGTGAATTTCCAAAGCCTTAAAACCTCCCCGCAACCCCTGAAAAATGAATAAAACCTGGTAGGGGTTGGCGAATAAACTATGCAATATCCTCCGGTTTTTGTTGCCTTAAAGTGCTCTGACAAAAGCTGGCGCCTTTTTTGCTCTTCAAAATGCTCAATTACCCCTTGGCTGTGGACAATATCATATTTTCCATTGGTTTTAAACTTAAAAAAGTCTTTATTGACAAACTCCTTTTCACAGGAAACATCTGACAGGGTTTGCTTTGCAATATCTAGCATCTTTTCATTTGAATCAATCAAGGTGGCTTTGTTCACCTTGTATCTTCCAGCCAACCACCTACTCAAATAGCCTGTGCCACAACCAAATTCCAAAATGTCAACAGGCCTGTTAAATTCTATGTTTTTTAATAAGCCTGCGTAGGCTCTTGTTACCAAGTTTAGAAAAAAAACCCTTGAAAAAAAAGAGTTTGGATTACTGCCATATTTGTCCCAATTTGTCGCCTGCCTCATAAGAATAAACTACTCATTTAGGGTCAGACCTATGTCAGACCCTAAATGAATCGCAAAATCACATTCATGCACAGAAAGTCGTTTAAATTTGCTTCTTTCGGCAAAAAAAGCCCACGGACAGCACACCTTATCTAAAGGAAAGGATTAGAATCTAGGCAAATAAAGTTAACTGTCTAGTTTTTGGCAATAGCCCGGTCTCATCTCATCACTAAGGCTTTGGCTAAAGTCAAACACCTCAGCCTGGGGATTCCACTGATAAGCTTCGACAATGCAGTTGCTTAGCCCACCATACGGTTCCCCCTCTACAGATCTACTCCAACTACCAGAATATATAGCATTTTTCTCTGGAAGCATGCCTACACTTGCGCCATTCATAACAGAAGCTCCGTCAAGAAACATAAGAGGAGAAATTTCTCCATCTTCCTTTTTGAACTGCGCAACTACTGGGATATCATCCTTAATCCTTACTAATGTCAGATATTCAGTATAGGCTCCTCCTTCCCCCAAGAATACCAGTGCCTCTGGAACACCATCGCCCGTGATATCGCCTTCTTGGGCAATAGTCATAGGACGCCTCCCAACCCGTACGTCCAAGAAGACTGGCCCAATTGCGGCCTCAATAGCTGGAATGAGAGCTTCCCAGTCAACAGTTCCATCCCCTTCTTCCACATAAGAACATTTACTATCCTTGCATTTGTAAAGGTTGCCGTAAGTTCCAGAATAGCAATCTTCGTCTTCTTCACAGTTGGCCGTCTTTACACAACTGCTCCCTTCGCAAATGCATCTAAACAAAACTTGAGGATCAGGACACACATCACACATCACATTTCCATGTTCCTTGATTCGCTCTTGTTCTAACCTCTCGGCTTCCTCTGGAGAAACACATTGCATGCTCTCATCGGCTGAATCACAAGGAGCACAGGATTCCATACCAGTGTAAGCTAAAACACAATCTTCGTCTTTTTCGCAAGAGAATTCTTGTGGTACTCCTTCCTTCACCCCTAAATATTGCCAAGCTAAAACCCCTCCAACAACTATAATTATAAGCAGGATAATAAGTACAACAATTCCTTTGCTCATAGATTTTATATGTTGTTAAACTAACGACCTTTTTAATATTTATTTAATTCTATCAAGTGATTAATTATACAGAAACCCAGTTAAAATTGCTTATTTCGGCAAGTGTGCGGAGGAGGTGGGACTCCGCTTCGTCCTTCAATGTTGAATGGTAAGGGATGTTTATGATTTTTCCAAAACGTCCCCATTTTTCGTACCAAAACTAATCAATAAACCTAAGGGTAGAGACTATTTTATCAAATGTTTGATAATAATAACTATCAGGATAGACCTCGCTCCAGAGATATTCATCGGGGTCAAAGTCAAATCTAAGATCGATTACTATATTATTCTCCACTATCACATAATACATCCCCTCCGCCATATAATCTTTAAACTTAAATCTAAAAAACTCTAGTTTCCCTTTCTGCACTACCTCTTCATCAATGATATCTCCTCTATAAGGCATATTAGGAACAGCCCCAGTCTTTTGAAAATTCAAAAAGCTCTCCATGTCAGGATGCAAGGTACCCATTTTTTCAGACACTAAGTGATATACCTTGCAACGACCTTTTCCAGCCTTCAGCGAATACTGCTGGGGGCATTTTTAATGCTGTGTGGATTCTTTCTTGATTATA
>CAYGBM010000007.1:0-12939 GCA_964348225.1 uncultured Candidatus Saccharibacteria bacterium
ATGGCAAAGATGGTTAAGCTTAAAAAAAGTTTTTCAATTATCTTGAATCCGATTGCTCCCTATAATTTTGACCCGACGGTTTTTAAACCCTCTCATTATCCAGACCCTTTGAAATTTCACGAACCTGGCAGGTATTGGTTTGTTTTAAGATTAAATAACAAAATTTATGGAATTAAACTGGTTAATCAAGGAACAGTTCATAAGCCGAAAATTCAAGTTGTTATTTTTTCAAAAGCAAAACTCTCTAAAAAAGAAACAGAAGGCATTGTTAATGAAGTAAGTTATAGGTTTGAATTCCAACGAGATATTTCGAAATTCTTCAAGGAATTTAAAAACGATGAAGTTCTCTCACCCTTTATCAAAAGATGGTATGGCATGCACGGCAGTTGCTCGCAAGATATTTATGGGCTTTCAATGATAGCGATATTTTTACAAAACACTATTATAAAAAGAAGCGTTCAAATGACCAAAGCAATGTTGGAGAAATACGGCATTAAGGTTCTATTTGACAATAAAGGAGTCTATTACTTCTGGCGACCAAAAGAGATGATAAGGATGTCAGAGCAAGAATTAAGGAATCTAAAAGTAGGTTATAGAGCTAAATTATTTATTAAACTTTCAAAAACATTTGTTGAAGAAAAAATTGATGAACTAGAGTTAAGGAAATTGCCCGCAGACCAAGCCAAGCAGAGGCTGTTAAAATTATATGGGGTTGGCCCTGAAACCGCCAGAATCTTATTGGTTGAGGCTTTGCATCACTATGATTTTTTTGAGCATGTTGCTCCTTGGCAGCAGAAAATTTATTCAAGGTTATTATTTGATAAAGAGCTTGTCTCAACAGATAAGATAATTCACTATATTAAGAATAGATGGGGTGAGTGGGCGAGTTTGGCAGCAAGCTATATTTGGGAAGATATTTTTTGGCAGAGAGAAAGAGGGAAAAAAATAGGTTGGCTAGAAAAAGAAATTAGATTATAATTAAAAAAGATGTATGAAAGAAAGCAAATCATCAAAGAAAGAACCACTCAAAGTTATAGAGCCCAATCCCAAGCCGGTACGATTGTTTTTCTTTGTGGCTGGCATAGTCGCCACAGTTGCTTACAGAATAATTATTGTTTTGAATTGGTACAGCCCTTTGTGGGTTAAGATTTCCTGGTATGTTGGCACAATAGGTTTTATTCTTTATTTTGGCCACCGCTTTAATGTTGCAAAAAAGAGGGCAAAGCTGGTGAGCGATTACAAGCTAATTGAGGCAGTAGAAAAAGCCGAGCGCATTGAGCCCCAAAAGAAACTAGCCCTTAATTACTTGGTCAAAACCAGCCTAACCTCAAAATCAAGATGGAACTCAGCTGTTATCTTTGGCCTTTCCGCCATCGCCCTAATCGTTGGCATTATAATTGACATTTGGAGCCTCTAGAAAAGGAGGGGAAAAGTTCTTTAAAAAAGGTATTGTGTTCGTTATGGCAGTAAACCAAGTCAAAATCAGAGAGGGATTGACAATGGAAAAAGATATGAAGAGATTGATAAAATACCCTGGAGATGAGATAGTTGTCCCTTGTCCCTGCGGTGAGAGCCACCGTTTTTTTACCGTTGAAGACGGAGGTGAATTAGGCCTTCATGTTACATCAATTTGTGGTGCTGAGTCACATAAGCATGGGACGATAACGGAACTATATTATGTCTTAGAAGGGACAGGTGAAATAGAGCTAGATGGGGAAAGATTCGAAGTTTACCCAGGGACTGTTATCCTTATTCCACCAGGCTTTGTCCATAGAGGAATTGGTAACTTTAAAGTGATTGTCGCTTATAATCATCCCGAACTTCATCAGTCGGATGTGGTGCACGTCTAATAATACACACGGTTCTTCCTTATTGCGTAGGTCGCCTTCCCAGGCGACCTAATCTTATTGCAATTCCCCAAATTTTTTGGTATGATTCGTCAATGAAAGCCCACTTTCACTTCGTTTCGGTGGGCATAAGAGCGAGTAAGATTCACTTCGTTCGTTAACTCGCTCTAATGCGGGTGTGGTCTAGCCCGGTTTAAGACACGGCACTGTCACTGCCGAGATCACGGGTTCAAATCCCGTCACCCGCGCAAAAATACAAAATACCTATCTGCAGATAGGTATTTTGTATTTTCGTGATGGGATTTGAACCTAAGATAGGGGTCGGGGAAGAAGGATTCTCCCCGGGTGGCTGCAATATTAAAACCGAGGGGTTTTAAGGAGCGGTGTTAGACGAGCGAAGCGAGTCATGCCGCGACGGGTTCTAATCCCGTCACCCGCGCCATACTTCGTTTCTGCCTTTGCTAAAGCTTCGGCGGATAAAAAAACTTCGTAATGGCAAGCCAATAACCAAAACAACCCTCTGGGGGTTGTTTTGGTTTAGATTAATTTTTTAGTTGAAGAGTCGTAGAAATAGTTATATGATGAAAGGGGAGTATGAAAATTACAAAGAGAGAAACAATTTTTGAGGGGAAGTTTGTTAGGGTTGTGGCTAAGCACTTTGAGACAGATGATGGTAAAAAGGGTATATGGGAAACAGTTGAATTGCAAAACTCTAATAAGAAAGCGGTATCGATTTTTGCTTTAACCAAAGCAAAAGAAGTAATTGTTATAAAGATTTACAGGGTTCCTCTTGAATGTTATGTTTTAGAGTTGCCTGGCGGCAATTGCGACAAAGAGGAGGAAAGTGAGGAGGAAACAACCAGGAGAGAGCTTTTGGAAGAAACCGGATATCAGGCAAAAAAGCTTATCCGTGTTTTTACCAGCACCTCTGATATGTCTTTGATTGATGAAGAAATTATTTACTTTTTTGCCCCTGATGTTGAATTTATAGGAAAAACCAATACTGATGATGCTGAAGAGATTGAGGTCATCAAAGTACCAATTCAAAAGTTAGTTGATATTGCTTTAAATCCTCCTTCAGGCGTAAAAATAGCTTTTGATTTATTGCCGTTGCTACCTGTACTACAAAAAAAGAATTTGATATAAAATTTGGCTTGACAGACTAAATTAACTGTTTAAGATGATATTAGCTATTTGACTGTTCCTATTTCACCCTTTTTAATGTGCCCTGGAGGCACTAAAGGAGGATGTCATGAAATCCCTGGAGGGTTTGTTGGCAAATACAGGCAGAGCAGTAAGAATTAGGCAGTTAGTTAAGATTGCCAGAGATACAGAATCTCCTGAAAAGGCAGATTCAGAGGCTAGGCAGTTAGAATTTCCCCTTACTTTTGCAAGGGAGACTAGGTTATTGGCTACCATAAAGCGAGACCATCCTAAGGAATTTTGGGCCAGAATCGATCAATGGCTTAAACAAGCCTCGGATGTAAAAGAACGAGTTTTTTCTTGCGAGCTTGGTCCGCGGAGTACAGGAGAGCTTGTTGCTTTGGGAGAGTTATCTTTTAGACCGAACCCATTCCTACCCCCTATTTTTTGGGATTTTGAACTTCGGGATGATGAAGAATCTCTGTTTTCTAGCGACAGGGAAAAGCCACTTTCTGAAGAAGCAAGGATTGTGGGAATTTTTTGTACTCTAACCGATAGCTCCAGCTCATTGCCAGTTGATCTTTTAGTTGATCTCTGGCGCAATAATTTTGGCGAGAGAGTAGTGACTTTTAAGAGGCGCTTTGAGGATGGTTATGAGATACATTGGACGCGCATAATCCCTGAAAAAGAAGATGGAGAGAGGTACAAACGGGTAGTGGTTAAATACAATAAACCTGAATTACGGCCATGTGAGGAGGCGGTTTTTAAGAAACTGGACCCAAAAGAAAGAAATCTCTTGGGGATTGAAGAGCCAGACGTATTTTGTCTATCACTTTTATCCAGAGTTGGGTATGTAGTATTTCTGGAAGGAATGGGGACGAAAAAGCTGGTTTTTTCTATAAAAACCTTCTATCAGTTTTCAAATCTCTTCCATGAGGGGGCCAGAAGGTGTGATAGAGCATATGAAGGAAGTGATCCGCGTTGGCTTCGGTCTGGGTTCCCTTTGATGATTGTTCCAGAGTTATGTGAGTCTTTAAGTCACATTGAGACAACAGAGTGTGCCTTGCAAGAGGAACTATGGAGAATCTTTGCCTCTTGTTCTCCTATCATTGATGGGGGAGCGACGCTTTGGAAGCTTTTTGGCTTCAGGTCGGAAAGTACCAGCATTTACAACACAGACTTTGCGACAATGTTGGTGCCACCGTCTAAATCCTAAATAATTATACAAAAGGCTAAGAAAAAAAATTAGGAACAGTTAGTGATATAGGGGTTGTGTCAACTCTAAGCACTACCCCTATTTATAATACAAGATTATCTAGATGTGTGGGTTCAAATGAATTCCAGATTAAAAACAAAGGTTTTAAAATCATTGAAAAATATCTAAAACAAGCATATGATAAAAATGAAGCAGGGTAAGACAGGATAATAAAACCATGGCTTGTTGTTTTTGTGAAATTGATTTTGGAATACTCAAGAATTTAGCGAATTACAGCGGGGAGGTTTTCCCCAATTTTGCTATTGACAAAATGATTTTATTCTGTAAAATTATAGTATAAACGCCCCAGCCAACCGCAAGGTCCGCTGGGGTTTCTAATTATGCAAACAATACTTTTTATTGACGGAGAAAATTTTATTAAAAAATTACAGGCAGTTTTAAAACAAGAAGAACAAACAGTTATTGAGGCCTATCTTTATAATTTTAAAGGATTAATTGATAAAGTTTTACAAGGAATAACAATTGATAAAAAGATATTTTATTTTGCTCGTTTGAAAGAACATCCTGAAACAAGAGAAAAGTCCCGTCAACTTATTGAATCTCAAAGGCGATTAAAACGACATTTAGAAGAACAAGGGTTTACAGTAATCTTGTCGGGTAGAGTTAGAGGACAAACAGAAAAGACATTCAATGGCAAGGAAGTATTAGTTTTCAAGGAAAAAGGCGTGGATGTTAAAATAGCAGTTGATATGGTGAAAGATGCCTGCGATGGTAAATTGAAAACAGCGATTATTGGAAGCTCTGATTCAGATCTACAACCCGCGATTGCGGAGTTGAAAAACAGAGATGTAGAGCGCATTTATTTAGGTTTTGAAGATTCTCCAAATAAGGGGATGACTTTTACAACCAATCGTACTATTCTTATTAGAAATTCAGAAGTGCTGGAGTTTGTTCCGAAAACTTTAGTTTAATAAAACCATGGCTTGTTGTTTTTGTGAAATTGATTCTGAGAGGACAAAGATTGTTGAGGAAGGGGAAAAGGTTTTTGTTTGCTTGAGCAACCCCCGGTTGATGAGGGGGCATCTTTTGGTGATTCCCAAGAGGCATATTGAGCGTATCTCGGAAATGGAGGAAGATGAAATAAAAGAAGTTTTTGAGATGCTTTTGAAATATCAAGGGCTTATACTTGAGAGAATTGCTTCTGGCTGCGATATCAGGCGCAATTATCGTCCCTTTATGAAAGAAAATGGGGTGAAAGTGAACCATTTGCATTTTCATTTACTGCCAAGAGAGCCTAAGGACGAGCTTTTCCAAAAATCAATGATTCACGAAAAAGAAATTTTTAAGGATTTAACTCCTGAAGAAATAGAAAGCATTTTGGCAAAATTAAAATAATTACAGAAAATACACGGGTCGGACCCGTGTATTTTCTGTGTATTTTAAGTTTTAAGTTATATGTTATATGTCGCAATTTTGGCAACAATTGTTAATTGAATATTTAGCTGGCATTGCAATAGCTATGACATTGGGTGTTTTGGGTGTGCCTGCTTATTTCATTCGCAAGAAGATTAAAAAGAAACGGAAACAGGAGCTGCCGCAGCCTTCGCGCCCGCCTCATCCTCCCCACGAAGAAAAACCTCTGCATTAAGCAGATATTTTGCACTGTCAAATCCTTACAAGATGGTTTTTGTAAGGGTCTTTTGCTTTGGACCCCGTTAAATAAAATCTTCTGGATTTTAGCGAAGCCTATTAAACGGGGTAAATTGTGGATAAGTTGAGGCTTGTTTTTTGCTGATTTTTAGGGTAAAATAGAAGAATAATAAGCCCTTGAAAAGGGGCTATTTTGAGGGTGTATTTTTGTTTTTTATGGACTTAAAACAGGTTAAAATTAGGGCTAAAAAAGAGATAGAAAAAGCAGGAAGTTTGAAAGATCTAGATAAGGTTTTTAAGAGGTATTTGGGTAAAAAAGGGCAGATTGCTGGTGTTTTTGCTTATTTAAAGGGTCTTGGGGAAGAAAAAAGAAAGAAATTGGGTAAGGAGGCGAACTTGGTGAAGCAGGAGCTTGGGAAGTTGGTGGAAGAAAAATCAAGGGGGTTGAAGGAAAAAACAATCATGGCAAAAATTAAAAAAGAAAAGATTGATGTGACAAGACCTGGAGCAAAAATAGACAGAGGGCATTTGCATCCTTTAACCCTGGTTCAGAGAGAATGTGCTAATATCTTCCGAGCGATGGGTTTTGAGGTGGTTTTAGGACCTGAGGTGGAAACAGAATGGTATAATTTTGATGCCTTGAATTTTCCAAAAGAGCATCCTGCGCGGGATATTCAGGACACTTTCTGGATAGCTCAGGAAAGGGGAGTTAAAACAAAGCTTTTGCCAAGAACCCACACAAGCCCGGTGCAGGTTAGATATATGGAAAAGCATAACCCGCCCTTGAGGATTGTGGTGCCAGGCAGGGTTTTTAGAAACGAGGCAACTGATCCTTCGCACGAGGTGCAATTTTATCAGCTTGAAGGGTTAATGGTTGATAAAGATATTTCAGCTGCCAATTTTAAAGCAATCATTGAGAAGTTTTTAGAGCTATTTTTCAAAACTGACATTGAAATTCGTTTAAGGCCAGGTTATTTTCCCTTTACCGAGCCCAGCTTTGAGATTGATGTGAGAAGAAAGGACAGGTCTGTTCAGAAGGGTTCGGAGGGTATAGGGAGCGATTGGCTTGAGATGATGGGGGCTGGCATGGTGCATCCCAATGTTTTTCGAGCAGCCGGGCTTAATCCAAAACAATGGCAGGGTTTTGCTTTTGGGGTTGGCATAGAGAGGCTGGCAATGGTGAGGTATAAGGTTCACGATATCCGCTTGTTTTACCAAAGCGATTTAAGATTTTTAAAACAGTTCTAAAATCAACAATAACATAATTATAGCGATCGCTATAATTATGTTATCAGGGGTTTTCATGAAAATATCTTATAACTGGCTAAAAGATTATATTGCAGGTAATGTGCCAGCGGCAGAAAAGGTGGCTGAGCTTTTGATGTTTCACAGCTTTGAAATTGAGGGACTCGAGATGAGAGGCGAAGACTGGGTTTTGGATATTGATGTTTTGCCAAACCGGGCGCACGATTGCTTATCGCATATTGGCATAGCTCGTGAGGTAGCCGCACTGAGCGGATTAAAGTTAGCTTTGCCGACTGTTTCAATTCGTGCCGATCGGCACAATTTGAAACAGAGAAAAGCAAGTGATTTTGTTGAGGTACGGGTTGAAAATCAAAAGGATTGTCTAAGATATACAGCTGTTGTAATTTTGGGAGTTAAAGTTAAAGAATCGCCAAGATGGATGCAAGAGAAGCTGGAGGCTTGTGGGTTGCAGGCAATTAATAATATTGTTGATGCCACAAACTATGTGATGCTGGAAACCGGACAACCAGTTCACGCATTCGATCTCGATAAGATCGAATGCGTGAAAATCCCAAATTCCAAATCCCAAATTCCAAACAAATCCCAAATTCCAAATTCAAAATTACGAAAGATAATCGTTAGAAGAGCTAAAAGGGGGGAGAAAATAAAGTGCTTAGATGATAAAGTTTATCAGCTTGATTCAGGTATTTTAGTGATTGCTGATCAAAAGAGGCCTATTGCGATTGCGGGGATAAAGGGGGGAGAGGCAACAGGTATTGATAAGGCTACAAAAAACATTGTAATTGAAGCAGCAAACTTCAACCCTGTTGTTACGAGGTTGGCTTCAAAGAAATTAAAGCTAAAAACCGATGCTTCGTGGAGGTTTGAAAACGAGCTTGACCCCAATCTTATTGATTTTGCCCAGCAGAGGGTTTGTTCTTTGATTCAGAAAGTGGCTGGTGGTAAAACAGCTAAGGGAATGGTTGATTATTATCCAAAGAAAGTATTGCCAAAGAAAGTCAGGCTTGATTTGGAGTATATAGAGTCGTTGCTGGGAGTGAAGATACCCAGAAAAAAAATAGAAGAAATATTAAAGCAACTAGGCTTTGTTGGACAATCTTCTGGCTCTGGACTTCAAGTAGAGGTGCCAACAAGGCGGCTGGATATTTCAATTCCTGAAGACTTGATAGAGGAGATAGGAAGGGTCTATGGCTACCAAAACATTCCTTCGGTTTTTCCAAGAGCTGTTTTAGTCTCGCCTCAAAGGAACGATGAGCTTTTTTGGGAAAACAATATCAAGAACATTTTGAGAGAGTCTAATTTTTCTGAAGCTTATAACTATTCTTTCATTGGGAACAGAGAAAAAGAGATTTTCAATTGGCAAGAAAGGGAGTTGGTTGAGATTGCCAACCCTGTGAGTTCCTTTAATAAATATCTTAGGCCAAGCTTGCTGCCGCATTTGTTGAGAGCTCTGAAAGAAAATATCAATAATTTTGAAGCAATAAAAATGTTTGAGATTGGCCAGGTTTTTCTCAAAAAGAAAGGAGGGGGTAGTAAGAGAAAGGGCGTTTTAGAGCAAGGAGTGAAGGAGAAAAAAATGCTGGTGGGGGTGTTCACAAAAAAAGGCATTAAGGATGAAGGCTTTTACGAGTTAAAAGGCATAGTTGACACTCTGTTAAATAAATTGGGCATAAGCGATGTTTGGTATGATGAGGCGCGTCCCACGCCCGAACAGTCCAAGCTCAGCCATTGGCATCCTGGCAAGCGGGCTGAAATAAAGGTGGGCTCAAGGGAAATCGGGTTTTTAGGCCAACTACACCCTTTGTTGGCTGACAAACTTGGCATTAAGCAGAATGTTTTCTTGTTTGAAATGGATTTTGAAGCGCTTTTAAATGAGGTTTCAGAAGAACACGAATATCAGCCGATTTCTTCTTTCCCAACCTCTTTAAGGGATTTAGCAATTTTAGTTCCTCAAGGCACGAGGGTGGTTGAGGTTTTAAATAGAATCAATGAGGCGGGTGGTAAGTTGGTGCGGGATGTTGACCTTTTTGATGTTTACAGTGGAGAGGCAGTGCCTGAGGGCAAAGAGAATTTTGCTTTCCATATAATATACCAAGCTGAAGATAAGACCTTGAGCTCAAAAGAAATTGACAAGGTGCACCAGAAAATAGTTAAGGTTCTGGAAGAGGTGCCAGGCTGGGAAGTCCGCCGATAAACTACAAACTATAAACTACTAACTACTAACTAGATTAGTAAAATGCCAGCTCCAAAAAAGAAAACAACTAAAAAGGGAACAAAAAAGACAGTTAAGAAGAAAGTAGTTAAAAAAACTACGAGCAGGTCAGCTAAAAAAATAACAGTTAAGCCCAAGCCAAAGAGCAGAGTAGCTGCAAAAAAGAGAAAATCAGATTATACAGCTGAAGATATTTATGTTTTAAAAGGACTTGAGCCAGTTAGGCAGAGGCCAGGAATGTATGTTGGCTCAACCGGACCTGAAGGCTTGCACCACTTAGTGTGGGAGTGTGTTGATAACAGCTTGGACGAAGCGATGGCAGGCTATGCTAAGAACATTGAGATTGTTTTGTTGAAGGGCAACAAAGTGAAAGTAGTAGATGATGGCAGAGGGATTCCAGTTGAAAAACACAAAGCAACCCGCAAGTCAGCCCTTGAAACAGTGATGACTACCCTGCACGCTGGTGGTAAATTCGGCAGCAAAGCTTATCAGGTTTCAGGCGGTTTACATGGCGTTGGGGTTTCAGTGGTTTGTGCTTTATCAAAATATATGAAAGCTGAGGTTTGCCGTGATGGTGGAATGTATGTTCAGGAATATTCTAGGGGCAAAGCCAAAACCAAAGTGAAAAAAGTTAAGGCATGCAAAAAAAGAGGCACCACTGTTATATTTGAGCCTGATGATGAAATTTTCAAAGAAAGAACATTTGGGTTGAAGAAGATCCTAGGACATTTGCGTCAGCAAGCTTACTTAACATCAGGTATTAAGATAGCGGTTAAAGACGAAAGGAAAGAGCCATTTTCCAGTTATAGCTTTTACTTTGAGGGAGGGCTGAAATCATATATAAAGTATCTTTTGGGCGAGAGCGAACCCAAACATAGTAATATCTTTTACTGCAAAGGAGAAAGAGACAATATTCTAGTTGAGGTTGCTTTGCAATATGCTAAAGAAACCGAAAGTTTAGAGGAAAGCTTTGCCAATAATATTTACACAGGAGAGGGAGGCAATCACCTCACGGGCTTCAGAACTGCCTTAACCAGAGGCTTGAACGATTACGCAAGAAAAAACAATTTTTTGAAAGAAAAAGATGAAAATCTTACAGGCAGTGATGTTAGAGAAGGCTTGGTTGCTGCTGTTTCAGTAAAGTTAAAAAACCCTCAATTTGAAGGACAAACCAAAGCTAAACTAGGAAATCCAGAAGCCAAAACATCTGTTGAAAGCATTTTTGGAGAAGCTTTCAGTGATTTTTTAGAAAAAAACCCTCAAGACGCAAGGGCAATTATTGAAACCTGCCTGCTTTCAGCTAGAGCCAGAAAGGCAGCCAAAGCTGCCAGAACCACTGTGCTGAGAAAGGGCGTGCTAGATGGTTTAACCTTACCTGGCAAGCTTGCTGATTGTTCTTCAAAGGTGGCTGAAGAATCAGAGCTCTATCTAGTGGAGGGGGATTCAGCTGGTGGTTCATCAAAAATGGCCCGCGACAGGCGATTCCAAGCAATACTGCCTTTGAGAGGCAAAATCTTGAATGTTGAGAGGGCGCGGCTTGATAAGATTCTATCTTCCAATGAAATCAAATCTTTAGTTATTGCTTTGGGAACTGCTATTTCCCAAGATTTTGATATAGAAAAGATAAGATATCACAGAATTATTTTAATGGCCGACGCCGATTCTGTTACTGGTGATACACCGATTTTCGTTTTTGATAAACAAAATCAAGAATTTTTCTTAACTGAAGTTGAGCAGTTTATTGAGGATTGTAATGATACAAATAGATATCAGCTTTTAACCTTTAAGCAACGAACAAAAAAACTGGAGCTTAAAGATATCCTTCAGACAATCCGTCATCCTTTGAGAACTGCTCTTTATGAAATTAAAACGTACTGCGGCTACCCGATAAAAGTGACTGATTGTCATAGTGTATATGTTTACGAAAATGGAGAGGTTAAAACCAAAAAAGCCAGTGAGATAAAACAAGGGGATTTAATGCTATTGCCTAAGTTTTTCTTCCAGCAAAACAAAGACTATACTTTGGATTTAACTGATGTAATTTTAAGTTCAGGACTTAAAAATATTTCCATAAAGGTTCCTCAAGCTTTTCAGGATGGTTTGGAGCAGATACCAGCGATGGCTTGGTGCCAGTTGAGTTCTTTTGCTTGGGCTGGGCTTCAAAAACAAAGAGAAGCAGTGGGTATTTCGCGTAGGGAGATGGGTGAGTCTATTGGTATTTACGACAAAATTATTCAGCAATGGGAACAAAAGATCGATAATGTAATGCCAAGATTTTATCAATTCAAAAATTATCTAAAAAGAATAAAGGTGAACATCAACAAGCTTGGCTATGGTGTTTACATTCCCTTGGAGGATTGGGCGGCGGATGCAGTTCCTGAAGGGGCAAGATTTTATTATAATAACCATTCCAGGGTCTTAAAGAAGAAGTTTAAATTAGATAAAGATTTAGCTTATTTGATTGGGTTTTTCCTCGGCGATGGTTGTGCTTCTTCAGAAAACAAAAACCCGAATAGGTTTTCAATTTCTATCAACAGAGAAAAATCAGAAAAGTATCTTAGAAGGCTTTCTCATATTATAGAGAAGGAGTTTAATGCTAAACCTATCCTGGAAAAAAGAGAATCAAACAACATTCAAGTTCACTTTCATTCGCTTGAGTTTAAGTTGCTCTTAATGAGGCTGGGGCTTTTTGGTAAGAGATGCAATGAGAAGTTTATTCCTTCAATATTCTTTAATATTAAAAGGGAAGTTCAAGAAGCATTATTACAGGGGTTGTTAGACAGCGATGGGTTTATTACTGTTTGGAAAAGCAAAAAAACAGGCAGAACAAAGGCAATCTATGGCTGGCAGTTATCCTCAAAAGATCTTATTTTGGGGATGATGACTATCTTTCGTCAGAGGGGTATATTTCCAGCCTATAGTAGCAGAAAAAATGAGAGTCACATGAGAAAAGACGGAAAGATTATAAGGTCTAACTTCAAATCTTATAACTTAAATATCTCTACTGTTGAATATTTACTTAAGACTAAAGCGATTTGGTATAACCACAAGGATGGAAATAAACTTCAAGCCTATTTAAAGAAAGTGAATTTTAAAAAAGTTGTTGGTAAACGAATTCAGCCCATTTCTGAGGACTTTGCGGGGCTTAAGGTGAGGAGCATAGAGAAGCTTGAGAATGTCAAAGATAAATTCGTGTATGACTTTTCAGTGGCTGGCGACCAGAACTTTATCGCTGGCACAGCAGGTTTTTTGCTGCACAACACAGATGGTGCGCACATTCGAACATTGCTGCTAACACTATTTTTCAGGTATTTCCGAGAGATTATTGAAAAAGGATATCTCTATATCGCCCAGCCCCCGCTTTATAAGATTCAGTCAGGCAAGAGGATAGAATACGCTTACACAGAAGCTGATAAAAAGGATATTGTTTCAGACATTCAAAGGGCTAAAAAGAAACCTGCTGCTAAAAGAGGCAAAGCTGCAGCAAAAAGCAAAGTGCAGAAGAAGGCTGAAGGAGACCAAGAAGCTGAAGAAGAAGAGGAAGAGAAGAAAAGCGGAGTTAATATTC
Organism: uncultured Candidatus Saccharibacteria bacterium; assembly: GCA_964348225.1. Lineage (GTDB taxonomy): Bacteria > Patescibacteriota > Minisyncoccia > Minisyncoccales > CG1-02-41-26 > CAYGBM01. The sequence goes on from CAYGBM010000007.1 coordinate 12,903, forward strand.
AAAGATACAAGGGATTGGGTGAAATGAATCCAGGAGA
>CAYGBM010000008.1:0-9745 GCA_964348225.1 uncultured Candidatus Saccharibacteria bacterium
GGCTTGGAGAGCCAGCGCTCTACCACTGAGCTACGGGGGCTCTTTATATTGTTCAATCTTCGCGGAAGAAACGCGTAACGCGCTTCCATGCCCAGATGTCAATATTATTCTTAATGAAGCAAAAGAAGATATCATCGCCTATTTCTACTATATCAAAATATCTAACCTCCAGAATTTCGACAGGATCGCCCACGGAAATATTACAGGTATTTCCTTCTTGAAGTTGAGTATCGTATAAAGTCTCGAAATCACTAAGACAATATCCTCTTACTCGTTTCACTCTTTTTGCGCCAACACTTTTCAGGGTACGGCTATTTATTATCAACCAACTAAGCCCACCCACCTTGTCATCAGCTTCTTCAGGGCTCCACGCTCTCCTGATTTTTCTGCCTCCGGGTATCTTTGGACCCATACAGAGGTAATCCCGAGTGACAGAAGAAGCCTTAGGCTCTTTGGTTATTCCTAGTGTGTCCATCTCTTACACCTCCTCGGTTGAGTCTTTTCTACTCATACAATAAACGCTTTTCAACAATGGATGCGCACTCAAGGTTTTACCGCTTAATCATAGCTTGAGAGATGCTACGATAAAAAAGTTTTAAGCGCGCACCCGGACTAATTTACATACTACCAACCTCTTCAAAAAAGTCAACGCAAAACAAAATCCTCTAGATGTATCAAAAAAGATAAACAAATATACGGTGTGAGTCAGGTAAATCACACCGTATATAATTAAACGACATTTAGCTTCACAGGATAACGCGGGTGTATTTTCCACGGACCCAGAATCTATACTCATTCTTGACGAAACAAAAGAAGATACAGCCGACTATCCTTTCTTTCCGCACATATTTTGCTTCTGTTACTTCAAGAGGGTCTGCAACGGAGATGTGATACACACCTCCTTGTTCCATGCGCCTTCCCAAGGCTTCAATAGGACGTCCTCGCGTCTCGCGCACCTCTTTCGCACCAATCCTCTCAAGGCCATGTCTCCCGCCCTCTACTATGATAACAGCAGGCAATTTATTGATAGCTTGACGAAAATCTACAGCCGAAACCACTATTTCGCAGTCTGGACCATCTATACATGCAAATTCTGGGAGTTGTGCCACCTCTGCTTTTCCCATATTTCCTTACACCTCCTTCCAGCTCACAGATTTCTAAATAAATGCTGTTTGGCAACGAGTGCGCGCATTCAAGGTACGAACTTTTTCACTTACCTTGCTTTATTGTCCAAGATTTAAAGCGCATCCCAAGAACCAATTCAGATATTACCACCCTCAAAAAAAATGTCAACAAAAAAAATCCCCTGGGGTTAAGGGAATTATCACGGGTTTGTCCTATTAAATGTCCGACTGAAAAATGCGGACAAGTTGCGGAGGCTCTTCCTCCAGCAGTTTTACAGATTGAGGACTTCGGTAAGTTGTTTGATCAAGCTTAAAACAACTGGGGCTGCTAGCAAGCTGTGCGAGGGATTGCCATCGTCATCTTCTATTTCCCAGGGCTTTTCAATAACTTTTACCTCGCCGTTTTCCAACTCGTAATGGTATTCAGGGGTAATCTCATAATCATCAATATTTTCTTTGGCTTTGTCAGAGGGCACGGAGTTTCGCAAAAGCACTTTGGGAATGCCATAAAGGGAGAAAGCTCGTTTTATTAATTCTTCGTCTTTTTTTAACCTGTCTTTAATTGGTTCTATGCCCAATTCATCGCCCTCTTTCCCAGTCATTCTTTTTGCTGTACAGTCGGGATTATCGCATTTTAGATAAAACTTTTGCTCCTTTTCATCATAGCCAATATCTTTTGTAGGAAGCAGTTTAAGATTCCGTGAAGTCTGGCAAGCTGGGCAAACTGCCCTGTATTTTATCCTTTCATCAATTACTGACTCTGGCACGTCAATTAACACGAAAACATCAGGGTCTTCCCGATAGCCGATCAAGTCGCGAAAAAACAAAGAGTAAGAAACCTGGTCTAAATCTCTTGGAAAGCCATCAATGAACAAAGCTTTCTTTTCCCTTTTGGATATTTCTTCTTTAACCAAGGCTAAAATCAACTCTGATGGCAAAAGAACCTTGGTGCTTCTTTTTTCCAAAGCAGAAATGATTTCTTCCAAGGGCAGGTATCCCCGGTAATTCCTTTTCAAAACCTTAATTAATTCTTTTCTCTTCTTCCTGCTTCTAACCATTTCATCAAGCGCTCTTACCATATCCCCTATTGAAAAATGCTCTATTCTATCGGGAGCCACAACCTCGCGGAACATCTTAGCATAAGTGCCCTTGCCAGAGTTCTTTTTGCCCAAAAGATAAGCAATAAAAGTATTGTCTTTTAAATAATCCCTCAGCCTTTCAATTTCTTTGCCAGCCTTAGCTTTAAAATATGCCTTTCTCCCTTCAAAATCATTCAAATCAAACCGCTTTGAAACACCCTTAACCTTTGTTTTAAAAATTGGAAACTCTATGTCTTTCATAAATCTACTTTAAGGTTAGTGCCATTGGTAGTAATTTTAATATCGCCGAGTTCATCGGTCCTTAGAATAGTTATACCAAATTCTCGCAAATTGCTCAACACCTCAAGCTGTGGATGACCGTACTTGTTATCTTTACCGCAGGAAATCACTGCAATCTCAGGCTGCAAAACCTCGAAAAACTCTCTTGAATTGGCTGTTTTGCTGCCATGATGGCTTATTTTCAAAACCTCAGCAGCCAAGCTAACAGGCAAGGCGCTTCTCACAAGCAAATCCTCTTCAACTTTTCTGCTGATATCACCTGTGAATAAAAAGGTGTTTTGCCCGAACAAAAGCTTAGCCACAACAGAGCTGTCATTACTGCTTCTCTCAAACATCTCACCTTCCAAGCTCCAGAAAGGGTGTAGAATATAAATTTGGGCTTTGCCAGCTTTAATCCTCTGCCCTGTTTTGGCAATAAAAATATTTGCTCCCTCAACTTCTGTTTTCTCTAACCACTTTTCAAAAGTTTTTGTTTCTCTCTTGACCCCTGTCCATAAAATATTCTCTACCTTATATCTATCCAAAACATCAAGCAGCCCCCGTAAATGGTCATAATCAGGATGAGTTAAAATAACAAGGTCAATGCTTCTGTCCCAAAAAGGCATTTCACCAGACAATTTTTCCAAAATCCTCTCACCGCCAGGCCCTCCATCAATCAAAATCTGATGTCCCTGCCCTGTTTCAATAAAAATGCTATCCCCCTGCCCCATATCAAAAAAAACTACTTCAAGCTTATTGCTAAAGCTCAAAACCTCTTTCCAAACAAAAACATTAGCAAGGACTAAAAACAAAATTAAAAATAGAATTGTCTTTTTATCTCTAAATTTCATTGATGTTTCCGAAAAAAATTACCCTCTTTATTTTATCATATATGAGGTGTGTTCTTTTTTTATGCTTTGGGTATTTAAATAGACAGAGACCCGACCTCTCTTAAGCTGAATAAAATATTTATACAAGTTGGAAGAGGTCGGGTCTCTGTCAGCTAAGATTGTTGCTTTTTTATAGGGGTCTTACCCTTCAAACCTTGGTTAAGCTCTGCTAAAAGTTTTTTGCTGTCAATGCCGTACATTTTGCAAACCTCGCCAATTTTTAGTTTCTGCATCTCAAAACGCGCCATTGGACAAGTTAAGCATGGCACTTTGTATTTTGCTAAAATCTTCTCGTTTTTTGGGGTTTCCAAAATCTCAGCCAAAGTTGTATCTTTGCTTATTGCCATTTTTGTCGAAATAATTTCTGAAAAGATGGCTAGCCGGCTAACCAACCGCCGTCAATGACAATGGTGGAGCCGGTGATATAGGAGGCAGCTCCAGAAGCAAGGAATAAAACCATATTAGAAACCTCTTCTGGAGTACCTGCTCTTTTCATAGGAATACGAGCTAAGGTTCCTTCCATCATTTCTTTATCACCCTTCATCGGCTCAATCATCGGTGTTTCAACCATACCAGGAGCTATGGCATTAACTCTAATGCCAAGAGGGGCTAACTCCACAGCCAAAGCCTCAGTCATAGCGACAATCCCTCCTTTGCTAGCGCAGTAATGCACAATCTGAGGAAAGCCAACCCCAACCTGACCCATAGCAACAGAAGCAATATTTACAATAACGCCTGACTGCCTTTTTGCCATCTCGCGAGCTGCTGCTTGAGCACAAAGAAAATATCCTTTGAGATTCACATCCAAGGTTGCATCCCATTCTTCTTCAGTTAATTCCAAAAAGGGCTTAAACTGAACAACTCCCGCATTGTTTATTAAGATATCTATTCTTCCATACCTATCCAAGGTTCTGGAAATCATTCTATGAATATCTTCTTTGTCTGTAACGTTACATTCTATGGCCATTGCATCACCGCCTGCCTGGTGAATTTCATCAACCACTTTTTGGCAATCGCCTTGAGAAACATCAGAAACCACAATTTTTACTCCCCTGTTAGCTAATGCTAAAGCGTGGGTTCTGCCCATTCCCCGGCGAGCCCCTGTAATAATGGCCACTTTATCTAGTAAATCTTCAAACATCTGGTTTAATGATTATGAAATTATTTTTATGACCTTTATAGAACCTTCCTAGTTTCTACCTTCTCAATTGCTTTAGCAATTAGTTTTTTAATATCAAGCTTGTTCTCTTCTTTTCTAACCTCTGTCAGGTTAGCTTTTGTTGCAGGACGTTTTGGTAAAAAGCGGCTGCAGCAATCCTGATGAGGCAAAATCGAAATATCATAGGTGCCAATTTCCTTGGCTTTTTCAATTATATCCTGTTTATCTTGACAAATCAAAGGCCTGAAAATCGGCAGACTTATGGCTCTCGTAATAACTGCGATATTCTCTAATGTTTGAGAAGCCACCTGTCCCACGCTTTCCCCTGTTATCAGCACCTTTGCCTTTTCTTTTTTAGCCAATATTTCTGCAATTCTAAACATAAACCTGCGATACAAAACAACCCTGAAGCTTGCTTTTGTTTTAAGTAATATCTCTTTTTGAATGTCAGCAAAAGGTATCAGGTAAAGCTTTGAGCTGAATTGATACTTGTTTAAGATTTTAACAATTTTTTCAGCTTTTTCCAGAGAAGCTTTGTTAACATAGGGCAAGGCGTGAAAATGCAAAAAAACCAACTCAATTCCCCTCTTCTGAGCGTAAAAACTTGCTACTGGCGAATCAATACCGCCTGACAACAAACTTACAGCCCTGCCGCTTACTCCAACAGGCAACCCGCCCAAGCCCTTTATCTTCTCAAGATATAAAAAGGCATACCTATTTGTAATCTCAATGAACAAGCTAATATCTGGTTTTTCTAAATCAACTTTAAGTTTAAATTTTTTTAATAATGCTTCGCCAACCTGCTCATTGACCTGCTGAGAGGTTAAAGGAAAGCCCTTATCGCTACGCTTACAAGCCACTCTAAATGTAGAAAAGCGGTTGAACTCCCGACGTTCAACTGCCTTAGCTTTAATGGCTTCAATTTCTGCTGGGCAAACTGAGGCAAAAGCAAAATAGGCTATTCCAAAAACATTTTTCAGTCTTTCTTTAATTTGTTTTTTCTCTTTTTCGCTGATTCCCTCTCTGAACTCAAGCAAAATCCTGCCAGATATTCTTCTGGCTTGTTTTAAAAAACCCTCTTTTTTGAGGGCCTGTCCTTCCGAAGCTCCTTCGGAGCGAAGGAGGACTTTTTTGATATTCTCCACCAGTTTTTCCTCAAAGATTTTCCTATTCTTCCCCTTCAAGCCAATCTCTGCATAGTGGCAAACTATAACATTATTTTTTTGCTCCATAATTTTTGGCAAGCTCAAATGTTTTTATATTCAAGTCCCAATACTTCTCTGGCATCAGTTTCTTTATGGCTTTTAAAATTGAATCAGCACTCAGGGGAACCAGCTTCTTATGCGCTGCCAAGCCCAAAAGAAACACACCTGCTGTCACTATCTTACCAAATTCTTTTTGGCAAATATCAGCTGCTGGAATAAAGCTTACTTTCTTGCTGAAAGTTTTAAGGGCTTTTCCAACCTCTTTGCCTGAAATCGTTTTTCCCAAAGTAGGTGTTTGATACTTATTTATCAAAAAAACTGAATTTTTAGAAGCAAACTCAACCCCAGCTAAAGCCTCTTGTTCTTCTAAAGCCAAGATTAAATCCGCCCTACCTCTTGGAATAATTGGAGAGAAAACCTCTTTATCAAACCTGATGTGGACACTCACTGACCCTCCCCTCTGGCTCAAACCGTGCAGCTCTGATGTTTTAACATCATATCCTAAATCAAGAGCAGCTTGGGCAATAAGCTGCAGCAAGGTAATCAAACCCTGCCCTCCAACTCCAGCTATAATTATATTAAAATCTTTTTTCATAATCACAAGACAAATAAATCAAATTTAGCCTTATAATATAATTCTAGCGATCGCTATAATTATATTACTTTTGTTTTTGTTTCTTTTTGGCTTGACGTTTGGCTAGCAAAGCGCAGACTTTTCTTGAAACAATAACTGACGGTTCTTGTTTTGGTATAAATTCTTTTATTGTAGAAACCAACAAATCAAACTGGTCAACAGGGTCAAGCACTTTGACATTTTTGACCTGCACAGCCTTGGCAATATCTTCAATCTTTATCTCTGATGATTGCTGCCCCATTCCAGTTGTGCCAGAACCCGGATTTGGCTGATGGCCTGTCATTGCAGTAATGCGGTTGTCCCCAATAATAAGCAAAATGTTTGAATTATTATAAACAGCATTTATTAAAGCTGGAATACCAGCGTGGAAAAAAGTGCTATCTCCCATAAAAGCAATAACTTTTTGCTTACCTTCAGTAGCTTTTGCTATGCCATGGGCTATGCCAGCTGAAGAACCCATGCAAGAAATATAGTCGTAAAGATTATGGGGTTTCAAGGCTGCTATCATATAACAGCCAATGTCCCCGCCAAAAACCACTTTTTTAACTTTATTGCCAGCCCCAATCCCGGCTTGTCCAACAGCTTTTTTAACAGCAGCAAACATTTTCCAATAAGGACAGGTAGGCACAGTACAGAATCTGGGCAAGTGCTTTATTTTCTTTGGTGATTCTTTTGGCTGTGGAAGTAGTTTTTTGCCAGCAACCTCAGCAACTGCCTTGATGACATCATCAGGCCTTAACTCCCCTACTTCTGACAAATGGCTCTTGCCAAAAATCTTTACCCTGTTAAATAATTCCGCCTTTGGCGGAATTCCCACTTTGCGGGATTTAACAGGGTGAAGCTTGGGGTTAACATCTTTAGCTAAAGCCTGCACTTCTTTTTCCAAGTAGGGTTCTAACTCTTCAACCACTAAAACTTGTTTCAAATTCTTTATAAACTGCTTGATTTTATTTTCTGCTAAAGGATAGAAAAACCCAAGCTTTAAAACCGGCAAATCCAGCTTTAGCTCTTTCAGAGCCTCTTTTACATATAAATAAGAAACCCCAGAACTAACAATCCCAAGCCCTGCTGAAGTCCGTGCTCCGCTAACTTGATTCAGGGGGGATTTTTCAGAAAATACTTTTATTTTGGCAATCTTTTCCAACAATTCCTTGTGCATTTCCAAGACCCTGGGTGGCATAGTAACAAACTTGTTTTTGTTTTCAATGAATTGCCCAGGAGCAAATGAAACAGGCTTTGAGCCCAAGCCATTTATCTTTCCAAGAACAACCGGCATTTTTTGATGGGCAACCCTGGTAGTTGACCTTATCATAACCGGAATTTCAAATTTCTCTGAAATCTGAAAAGCCAGCTTTGTAAAGTCTTTGCATTCTTGAGGATCAGAAGGCTCTAAAATTGGAATATGGGCTAATTGAGCAAAAGCTCTTGAGTTTTCTTCTGACTGAGCTGAGCTATGGCAGGAAGGGTCGTCAGCCACTAAAAGCACAGTTGCTCCTTTACTGCCTGTATAGCAAAAAGGCAGTAAGCTGTCTGAAGCCACGTTCAAGCCAAAGTTTTTCATTGCGCAAAGCGATTTCAACCCAGAAAAGCTTGCCCCAATCACTGCTTCCAAAGCCACTTTCTCATTTGTTGAATATTCAAAATAAACTCCAGCGTCTTTGGCAATTTGTGAAAAAACAATACCCACTTCAGAAGAAGGTGTGCCAGGATAAGCTGCCACAAACTGCACCCCAGCCTCCAAAGCGCCCCTGACAATCGCCTCGTTCCCCAGCAAAATCGCCTTACCTGATTTTTTTAATACCCCTTCCATATATTTTCACAACACATTCTTTATAATAGCATATTTAAAACAAAATCCACAACTATCTAAAATTGTGAATTTGAGACAGGCGGAAGGAGGGTCTTCCACCTGCCTCACTAGAAATCACTTACTTATTCCTATTCGCTTGTCTTCGCTGAAAGCGTCGTCAAACGCGCCAGCAGGAGGTTCAAAGTCCAGGTCCTTGACAAACTGACAGGCTTCCCTTGCTCCGTGCTCGCGATCCATCCCAGAGTCCTCCCACTCAACGCTCAAGGGACCCTGATAGCCGATGTCATTGAGGGCGCGTATGATCTCTTCGAAATTCACCCTGCCACGTCCCAGAGAACGGAAGTCCCAGTAGCGGCGAGCATCGCCAAACCCCAGATGACCGCCGAAAACGCCTGATAACCGTGGTACTTCCGACCAATAGGCATCTTTCATGTGGACGTGAAAGATGCGATCGCTGAATCGGCGTATAAACTCCACATAATCAACGCCCTGGTAGCCGAGATGGCTGGGATCATAGTTGAACCCGAAAGTCGGCCTGCCATCCAAAGCCTCAATGGCTCTTTCAGCAGATACTATGTCAAATGCAATCTCCGTGGGGTGAACTTCTAACCCGTATTTCACGCCCACTTCATCAAACACATCTAGGATTGGATTCCATCGCTTGGCGAAATCCTCGTATCCTGCATCTATCATCTCCGGCGGTGTTGGCGGAAAGGAGTAAAGCAGATGCCAGATACTTGAGCCGGTGAAGCCGTTGACTCCGATGTCATGTCCTACTACATCTGCCAGCTTTCTGGTAGCTCGTGCGGTGTTTTTCAGTTCCTCAGCCGCCCTCTGTCTGACACCTTCAGGATCACCATCGCCCCAGACATGAGGAGAAACAATGGCTTTGTGCCGCTCGTCAATCCTGTCGCATACAGCCTGCCCTTCTAGGTGAGTACTTATTGCCCAGACACCAAGCCCTTTGCCTTCGATTAAGGCACACTTATTCTTGCAGTAATCCGGGTCTTCCATTGCTTCAGTTACTTTGAAATGGTCGCCCCAGCAGGCGAGTTCAACGCCGTCATAGCCCATCGCTTTTGCTTTATCCGCCAGTTCCTCTAGGGGCAAGTCTACCCATTGTCCTGTAAAAAGCGTCACTGGTCTTGCCATTTTCCTACTCCTTTCTCTTTTTCACTACTTCTTGTGTTTGTACAGGGTTGAAAAAAAACCAACAAAAAAAGACCACCTCCTCCCTTTCTATTCTTATTGCTTCTTCTTTTTTTCTTCCTTTTTCTTTCACTATCCTCTCATAGCCGCATTTTGAATATCCTAATTAAAAGTTTAAACCCCAACAAAAAATTGTCAAGCTTTATGCTCTAAAGATTCAAGCATCAGGCTTCCAGCAAAAACAAAGAGAGATAAACCTCACTTTGTTTTTAAAGAATATCTTTTCATCAGAAGGGCATTTGTTATAACACTTATTGAAGAAAAAGCCCAAGAGATCAAAAACCTGCAGACAAAAGGCAATGTTGTTGCTATGGTTGGCGATGGCATTAACGATGCCCCTGCTTTAGCTCAAGCTG
>CAYGBM010000009.1:0-45219 GCA_964348225.1 uncultured Candidatus Saccharibacteria bacterium
GAATTTTATTCAAGGTAAAATCCCGTAGAACTCTCCCTCTAATTTTACTTAAGTAAAATTAGAGGGAGAGTTCTACGGGATTTTACCTTGAATAAAATTCAAATATCGATGGAATATCAACTACAATCCCTGTGGCCTCCAGGGTGGGTTCTCCAACCACCTTGCCCTCAAGTTTTTGTTTATTCAATTTTAACCATTCAGGAGGTTGATAATTTTTCAAAACCAACGATAGATTCTTAAAAAAAATCTTTTTCTTTTTATTTTCCTTAACAGAAACCACTGCTCCCTTTTCCACTTGGAAAGAAGGAATACTCACTGGATTTGAGTTTACCAAAAAATGAGAATAGCCCACCAGCTCCCTTGCCTCTTTTCGAGACCTGGCAAATCCTAATCTGAAAACTACGTTATCAAGCCGTTTTTCTAATTTCCTCACCAGTAATAGAGTAGCATCCTCGACTTTTCCTCTTCTCTGCAAAATCTCTTTGACGTAATTAGAAAACTGTCTCTCTTGAAGGTTATAAAAATTTTTAAGCTTCTGCTTCTCTGCTAATTCCTTGCCGTATTCAGACACTGAAGCCCTTCTTCTCTTCTTCTGCCTTGGTCCTGGAGGATAAGGCCTTTTAACCATGGGACATTTAGGCAAAAAACACTTCTCCCCTTTCAAGAATAACTTCTGCCGCATCCTTCTACAAATTTTACAAACATTATTCTGCATATTAGAAACCCTGCTTATACTCTTCTTGGTTTTCGGGGACGACATCCATTATGTGGTATTGGGGTTACATCTCTAATGCTTCCAACTTCTAATCCCCTATTAGCTAAAGTCTTTAAAGCAGTATCCCGCCCCCCACCAATTCCTTTTACTAAAACATCAATCTCTTTTATCTTCAATTTGTTACAAGCTCCAGCTACAGCCTCAGCCACTCGGGAGGCAGCAAAAGAAGTTCCTTTCTTTGTGCCCTTAAAGCCGATACTTCCCGCACTCCTCCAGAGCAAAACATTCCCTCCACTATCCGTTAAGGTTATTATAGTATTGTTGTAGGTTGAAGAAATATAAACCCTACCCTTTCTCATCTGTCTTGAGGGCCTAATGGAAACTTCCTTTCTTAATTTCTGCTCAATCTTATCTCTCTCTTTTAGAAGCTCTTCTTGGCTTTTTTTGATAACACGCTTTTTTCCCATGTTAGAAGATGATGTTAGAAGATGTTAGCGAGTGAGCACTCCAACGCTTAAGCAGTCGGGAGCGTTACAGACTCTTTTTACTTAGGGGCGGGCGCTGCTTTCCGACCAGAGCCCACTGTTTTTCTTACATTACCCCTAATCGTTCTTGAGTTCTTCCTGGTTTTTTGTCCCCTGACGGGCAAGCCCTTGGCATGCCGAATTCCCCTCCAACACTTAATGTCTCGGAGACGCCTTATGTCCAGAACAATCCCTTCCCTTAATTTGCCCTCTATCTTATAATCACTTTCAATAATTTTTCTAATCGCCCCAACTTCCTTCTCGTTTAAATCTTTAGCCTTTTTCATCGGATTAACTTGAGCCTCTGCCAAAATCTTTGAAGCTGCAGACTTCCCTATTCCATATATATAGGTTAATGAAATTAATATTTGTTTGTTTTCGGGAATATTTACCCCCGCGATCCTTGGCATATATTTTCTATTTACCTTGACGTTGTTTATGTTTGGGATTCTCGCAAATAACATAAACTCGTCCCTTGCGGCGGACGATTTTGCACTTTTTGCAAATTTTTTTAACAGATGGTCTTACTTTCATATGTTAAAATTGCTTAAGCCTGTACACTATTCTGCCTCTGTTCTCATCATAAGCACTCATCTCAACCAAAACCTTATCCCCGGGCAGAACCTTAATCCTATGTATTCTCAGTTTACCAGCCAGATGAGCCAAAATCTCTCTGCCGTTATCCAGTTTAACCCTAAACAAAAGACTTGGCAAAGCTTCTACAACTTGGCCTTTTTCTTTGGTTTTATTATTTTTCATCACTTCTCACAATTTATTAGAATATCAAACTTTGGTATAAGAGTCAAGGCTAAAACTTCCAGTCAATCTCAATCCTCTCAAGAGCCTTTGGAGCTCTTTTAATCCAAAATGGCCAAAACCTAAACTCTGCTTTTGCAATCTGAGGATAATCCTCAAGAATAATCCTTTTAATATCCTCTTGAGACTTGCCCTGAATTTGTGAGACAAAAGCTTCACGAGGTATATCAGCATAGATTTTTCCCTTTATTACCAAATTTAGGCTCATCTTCCCTTGCTCAGCCTCTATCCTCTTTGGAGAAAACTCCAGGGTTAAACTTTCACGATAGAGTTTTTTTTCGGGAGGAATATTATTTAGAAAATGCTGCTCAGTAAGCTCTTCCAGGTCTGCTTTTTTAAAAACAAGACCTCCAGCCTCTATTTTCCCCTCACAAGTAAAATCATCTACTTTGGCTTCTGGCTCTTGGAAACATGAAACTTCAGAATTTTTTTCAAAAACAGTTTTCTCCTCTAAAACAAATCCCTGCGTAATTTCCTTTTTAAGTGAAGTTGCTGCCAGCTCCACCAATCTTTGTTGCAAAAGCTTCTTTGCTTCTTCCAAGTCTTCTTTGGTTACTTTTTTAATTTCTTTTTTGACCCCTCCCGTCATCGCTTCTGTTGATTCACCCCAAACACTATAATAAAGAGCGCCACCTAAAAGCCCAGGCAAAGAAAACTTTGAAGGCCCAATGTTGTAATCCTCTCCCTCCTCTTGCGCTTCAACCTTCACCTCCTTGGAACCAGGTATAGTCTTTCCATTTTTGATTTGGGCCGCAGCTATATATATCCTCTCTGGTGCTATAAAGGTCTTTCCATCTTGAGAAGAAAGAAAACGGGTGTTTACTATCAGGCTTACGGGAGTCGGGGGTGTATGCGCATTAAAAACCGTGATAACCCCCTCTGCCTTTTTCCCTTCAAAATCCTTGCCTGTTGCTGGAAATGTCTCCCATTTCCCTTCTTCTATTTCAAAAATCTTCCCGGGGATAATCTTTGCTTCCATGTCGGCAACCTCCTGATTAACATCAACCTCAACTTCTTCTTGGAAACTCACGTCCTCTTGAGCAAACTGAAGTGTTAAGCTCATCTTCGACTGAAAACTTAAGATAACAAAAGGGACCAAAGCTAAAATCACAATCACAACCAACCCCACAAAAAACTTAAAAAAGAAACCTCTCTTTTTCTTTGGGATTTTTGCTGCAGGAATTCGGCTAAGCGGTTTCTCTTCTATTTCAAAACTCTCTTCGTCAATGTCTATGCTTCTTTCTGGCACTCCCACAGTACTTTTCTTTTTATGATTTTTAGGAGGTATTATGTCAAAGATTTTTTTGGGCATATAATTTTGTGTACTTTAATGACCTAAGCTCAACAAAAGAGCAGGAATGGCTCTTGCATCAAGAGAAGTTCCTGTTTTGTTTTTTAAGGGAAGCTTTTCAATATCCAAAAAGTCCACTTTTGGCTCTTGAGAAGAAGTGACGTCGCCAAAGTCTTTATTCTTAAGGGCTGTTTTAATACCGGGCAACAAACTCCCTCCTCCAAAAACCCAGATTCTCTGCGGAAAGAAATAAGAAGCCTTAGCTTTTTCCTTAAACCTTTCTTGAAAAGATTTTGCCCAAAGCTCAAAGATTGGGGCAAGAACCTCCTTAATTTTTTTAGCGGCTTTGGCGCTGAATTTACTCTCTGACAATCTCTTTTTTAAAATCTCAGCTTCATTTTGGGTTAAGCCAAAGTGCTCCCAAAGAACCTTTGAAAAGTCATATCCTCCAACCCGAAACTCACTAATAAATTGAATATCAGGAGCAAACGAGAAGAACTGAGAGGCTCTAGCCCCAATATCAAGAAAAACCTGAGCACTTTCATTCATCAAGTTTTTTGCCCGAATCAAACCTTCAGCCAAATGTAACACCTTGAAATCTTTCAGCCCTAACGAATCTATAAGTTCTTGCAAGAATCTAGAATGGGCTCTGAGAACAAAAACAACAAGAACTCTAAACGATAAATCCTTTCCCCTAAACCCTATCAAAGATTGAACCTTATAGCCAGCAATCTTGTTTTCCAAAACCCTCTCTCTCAAAATCTGCAAATCCGTGGGCTCTTGCTTATACCTCTGTTTCACTATACGAAAAAGTTTCTTTCTCGCTTGCATAAAAGCAAGTTCGTAAATCCTATCTTGTTCTGCCTTTCCTATCTTCTCAGCTCCATTTTCTCTGGGAAAAGAAACCTCAAACACAGCTGCTTTTAAGATATCAGGAGAGAATCCAAGTAGCATTGGCAAACGAACAATCTCTTTTCTAAAGCCAAGGTTCTTAATCACCTTCTCGGCTGCTTTTTTCATAATTTCTAATTCAAACTCTCCTCCATTGAAAACCCCAAATCTCTCTACTTCCTCAAGCCAAAACTTTATGATTGTATTGTGTTTCTCACCTCTTTCAAGCAGCAATCCTTTTACAGCACTTGGACCAAAGTCCAAAACCACCGATCTATCCTTCTTTGATTTAAACAAGCTTAAAGCACTCATAGTATGCATAATATATCTAATCCTTTCCCTGGCTTTATTCTAACAAAAATTATCACTTAAAAACAACTACTTGCCCCCCAAATAAATGCTCTTTATCCTTTCGTTTTCTAAGATTTCACTCCCTCCCTCCAAAGCAATCTCTCCATTTTCTAAAACATATGTTCTTTGAGCAATCTTTAGCGCCTGCCTGGCATTCTGTTCAACAATAATCACAGCTATCCCCTCTTTTTTTATCTCCACAATCTTTTCAAAAACCTCTTTCATCACTTTGGGAGCTAAGCCCAATGACGGTTCATCCAAAAGCATCAATTCAGGGTCTTGGATTAAAGCCCTGCCAATTGAAAGCATCTGCTGCTGCCCACCCGATAAGTTTGAGGCAGCCTCTTTCTGTTTTTCTTTTAAAAAGGGGAACTTTTCAAAAACATCCTTGATATTTCTTCGAAGCAACTCACCACCTCCCATCACAAAAGCCCCCATCTCAAGATTTTCCCTAACAGTTAGGTTGCTGAAAACCTGCCTGCCCTGGGGCACATAACTTATACCCAAGCTTATAAGCTGGTGGGTTGGAAGCCTTGTTATATTCTTGTTTTTAAAAACTATTTTACCAGAATAAATCTCTGCTAAATTAAAAATACTTTTGAGCAGGGTGGACTTGCCTGCCCCATTTGGCCCAATAATTGCCACAATCTCCCCCTGTCGTACCTCAAAATCAACCCCCCGCAAAATCTCCATACCCTCATACCCAGCTTTTAAGTTTTCGATCTTAAGCATCGCCCTCATTTTATCACAAATCCCCCAAAAACCAAAGATCCCCGAACAACCAAAACCCCCGCCCTACAACAGCATGGCGGGGGTTTAGCTTAATAACTTACAACTTACCAGCTTACCAGCTTACCAGCTTACCTGTTTACCTGTTTACCTCAATTATCTCAAATTCCTTTGATATATTCCCCTTGCTGTCTATGCTAAATCTCCCAGAAGCGCCCAGATAATCTTTTACCTCTAACAAATAATCTTCAATACCACGTTTTTCTTGCAAGGCATTGCCAATAAGATAAACAGCATCATAGGCAGCTTCGCCAGGCAAATCAGGTTTCTCTCCATATTTCGCTTCATACTTTTCAACGTAAGCTTGGTAAACTGTTTGGTCAGAAGTCTTTGGTTTTGAGTATTTGTAGCCAATAACAGCATCTCCGGCAATCTCTCTGGTCTGTTGATTGTAAGTGTCAATTGAGCCAATGAAAGTCAAGTTGTAGCCAAGCTCTTTGTTTTGCTTTAAGGCAAAGCCAGCATTCTCATAATATGTTGCTAAGAAAACATAATCTGGCTTCACTTCTTTCACCTTAGCTAATTGCGTTCTCAGATCTGTTGCTTTCTGTTCAACCGCCTCTATCTTTAAAATCTCTCCTCCTTTTTGCTCAAACTCTTGTTTAAAGGCATCTTTCATTGTAGCTCCAAAGTCATTATTTACATATATAATGGCTGCGGTCTTAATGCCTTCGTCTATTAAGTAATCAGCAACAAATATGGCTTGAGCATCATTGAGAGGCCACATGTTAAACACTCGCTCCCCTGCATCCTTAAGATCAGTAGCAGAAGCACCTGTGGTAATCATTGTGATATTATCTCTCTCAGCTAAGGGAGCTACTGCCATACCAACAGAGGAGCAAACAAAACCTGTTACCAAATCCACTCCATCAACATCCTTCAGCTTATTGTAGGCTGTAACACCCGTTTTGGGGTCGCACATTGAATCTTCAAAAATCAATTCTATTTTGCCATCGCCCCTCTCTTCAAGGGCTAACTCCATAGAATTCTTAACCCAATTTCCCCAAGCAGCAGCCTCGCCTGTCAAAGGAGTGATAACACCTATCTTAGTTATCCTTTCTGCCAGCTCCTCTGGTTTTCCACTGAAAATATATCCCAAACCAACGCTAACCACAGTTATTACAGCAATAATTAGCACGCTTATTAAAGTTATTTTTCTCATAAACCTTGGGGAATCAAGCTTGCGAGCTATAATCAAAGAAATTATTTACCCACTTGCTTGATTCTGGCTTTATTATAACTCAAAGAAGCACTAATGTCAATTGCGTCGACATAACAAAAAACCCTGTATTTTCAAGCAAAAAGGGATTTGTCCTTTTATTTATTTATAGAAATCGAGTGATTGAAAAAATATTAGAATTTTTTAAAAAAATTTGTTGAGTTCGTCAACAAAAATAATCTGAATAAAGACGTTATGCTATCTCCCAAATCATCTCAAATAGGTTTTTAAACATTTGATAAAATTCAGTGCTTTCTATTACTACAGCCACAAATTCTTTTTCTTTGCCTGAAATAATAATGACTTTACTTGGGTAAAAAAGCAGATGGCTTGAAAAAGAAAACTTCTCTGGCAAAAACTTTATGTGGCGCAAAAGCTTTTTGCTTTCACCCCGCATTGACATCGTTCTTACTGTTTTAAAAACCAGCCAGCGAAGCTCAATTTTGCTATCCACCCTTCTTTTTATCCAATCAGCCTCGTATTGGGGGTCTAAATGGCGATAAAAATCATCATAAGAGCCAATACCCAGCAACTCTTTTGGCTTATCCTTTAAAACCTTTTCGTAAACAGAAACATAGCCTTCCCTGCCTTGGTAAAATCTCACTTTTGGCTTAACATCTGAAGCATTATGAATTGATTTCAAATCAGGCAGAATTTCTTTTAACCGACTCAGTCTTTCTCCAGCCACCCGAACTAAATTCTCAGGCTCTTCTGCTGAAAAAAAGAGTTTGCCGTCTTTTTTTATTTCAGACACCAATCCATGTTCTTTAAGCCTTTCAACTATCGTGTAAATCGTTGTCCTTTTTACTTTGGACTTACGGGAGATTTCCTGAACATTAGCTATGCCCAACTCAAGATTAGCCAAATAAACCTTGGCTTCATTCTCTGAAAGTCCAAGCCCTTGGAGAATTGATATAAAAGACATTTTAATAATTTAATCAATTACTTCATCTATTTTAACAAAATGCAGCACTCCTTTCAACCAAAACCCCCGCCCTACAACAGCATGACGGGGGTTTAGTCTCATCTTAAATCTTTAATCTGTCAACTTTAATCTTCGTATAGAACGAACTCTCCATTTTTAATCGTCTTGAAGATTACAGGCTTTGTTACATCGCCGTTTTCATCAAACGTTACATTGCCAGAGACCCCTTGATAAGTTTTGCTCACTTCATACAACTTATCTTTGACATCCTCTTTTGTGCCATCGCTTGCCAACACTGCTTTAACGCCAAGCATCACAGCATCATAAGCCTCTACAGTATAGGGAGGCATATCTTTCTCATTATATCTCTCCGCATGCTTGCTCTTCAGCTTTTGATAAGCTGAAGTTTCAGGAGGATTGCCAGGCACAACATAAATGATGCCTTCTATCACGCTACTCCACTCCTCAAGCACTACTGGGTCTTCTATGGTCTCGTTAGGCATAACCAACAGAACATTCAAACCTATTTCTTTTGCTTGCTTAGCTACAAGGGCAATCTGATTTGCTCCCATAAAAATAATCTGCAGAACATCCGGTTTAGCCTCTCTTATCTTAGCAAGCTGGGTTCTAAAACCAGTGTCTGCTCTAGTAATTTCCTCCTCAGCCACTATGCTTCCTCCTAAAGTTTCAAACACCTCTTTTGACCCTTCACCAAGCTGAATAGCTGCGTCATTGCCAATATCTACAATAATAGCCATTTTTCTTTTTCCTAAACTGTAAACCAACTCGGTTATCTCCTTTGCCCTCAAAACATCAGAAACATAAGTTCTGAATATATACTCTCCTGCTTGGGATATTGAAGGTGCTGAGGAAGCCGGAGAAACCATAACGGTTCTTGTCTTCCCAGCAATAGGGGTTGCAGCTAAAGTAGAATTACTACAACTGCCACCAATTATCACATCCACCTTATCTATACCCACAAACTTGTTCATAATAGTTACTGTTTCTTGAGAAACGCAAGATTTCTGGTCCTCGAGAATCACCTCTATCTTTCTGTTAGTTTCTTTCTTCAAATCCTCAACAGCTAACTCAACTCCCCGAGGTATACCTCTAAAATAAGTAGCGTAATCGCCAGAAAGGTCTCCTAAAACCCCGATTTTAATCGGTTTTCCAGGAGTAACAATTCCCTCCCCTGCAGGTTCTCTACTCACACCATACCAAATCCCAGCAATGATGATAACGACAATAACAATACCCAAGATTATTTTTATTTTTTTAGTCATATTTTTCAGCCAACAAGCCCGTAAACTGTAAGCAAACCAAGAAGCTTACCAACTTACATGCTTACATACTTACATGCTTACTAGCTTCCCACCCCTATATTATACCCCGAAACAGGCTCATTTTCAACGCTAATGTCGTAAAATATGACATATCATAAAAACCTTGTAAATAAAGGGTAAATCCAGTATTTTTCTTATTTTTAAAGGAAAAATCACCTTGACCCTTGACAAACCTTTATGATTTGCTAAAATTAAGAAAAAGGTGATGTCAAAAATGTCGTCATTAACAAGACAAAACTATGGATACAAAACTCTACGCTATATTAAAAAACCTCGGTTTAAACAAAAAAGAAACCGATGTTTACCTTGCCTGCTTGGAACTTGGCAAATCTTCAGTAATACAAATTGCCAAAAAAGCAGGTATCAAAAGGACAACTGCCTACAATATAATTGAATCTCTGCTTGAAAGAGGCTTTTTAAGCAAGCACAAAGACAGAAAAGGCCAAAAGTTTTTAGCTGAATCACCAGAAAAAATCTTAGCTGTATTACAGCAAAGCCAAAAGGATTTAAAACAGCTTATGCCAAATCTCTTAGCTATCACTGGCACAGAAAGCGAGTTCAAGCCCGAGGTAAAATTTTATCAAGGCAAAGATGGATTGAATGCTCTTTATGGAGAAATATTAAACTCCTGCCAAAAAGGCGACGAGCTCATCGGTTACTATGCTGAAGAACTTGCTTCTTTCTTCCCTGATTTTGTCAAAAAAAGAGTGGCTAAAGGTATTAAAGCAAGGGCTATTGGAATTGAATCAGCAACAATAAGAGAATACAAGAAAAAAGATAAACAAGAATTACGGAACACCAAATTAGTCAGCAAAGAAGCACTACCCCTTGGTATAGAAAAAATCATCTATCGTAACAATAATGTAGCTTTTATGAGCTTCCGGGGCTTCCCTTTTGGCGTTATTATCAAATCACCCCAAATCCACAAAGCCGAAAAAGCCATTTTTGAACTCCTCTGGAAAAAACTCCCCCGTTAAATCTTTAATCTTCGTAAGGCACGAACTCGCCGTTCTTAACGGTTTTGAAGTCAAAATACTTAACCACAGTTCCATACTCATCGAATGACATAGTGCCTGAAGCACCAGGAAAATCTCTAACAGAATACAGATAATCTTTTATTTTATCAGAATTAGAACCAACATTTCTTAAAGCATCAGCCATCAATAAAACCACATCGTATCCGAAAGGGGTTAACCCATCTTGCTCTTTCCCGTATCTGTTTTGGTGCTCATTACTCACATATTCAGCATTAAGATTGGACACTTTCTTGAAAATGGTATAAATAACCCCTTCTGCTATTTGCGTGCCAGCTCTCTTTAAATCATCTGTTTCTATAACTACTGAAGTCGTAACAATCTGCAATTTTATCCCCAGCTCCTTAATCTGTATTAAGATAGGCACCATTTCGTTGGGTTGTCCCCAGATGAATAAAACATCTGCATCTGAATTTTTGATTTTAGTCAACTGAGCCCTGAAATCTTTTGCTGCAACCAGATAGCTTTCCGTGATGATAATATCTCCTCCTTTCTTGCCAAATCTCTGCTCTAGGACATCCTTTGCCCCCTTTCCATAGTCATTATTAGCGTAAAAAATAGCTGCTTTCCTTTTGCCCAACTTATCATAAGCAAATTCAGCTGCCATGCCAGCCTCATAATCATCCAGAGGATAAATGGTAAAAACATATTCGCCAGCATTCCTTACGTTCGGAGCAGAGGCACCAGCGGAAAGCAAGACAACCTTGTTTTGCTCAGTAATCGGAGCCATACCCAAAACAGCACCGCTACACACTGGACCAATTATAGCTGGTACCCTATTAATGTTTATAAGTTTATTAGCAACTGTTGCTGCTGTAGTTCCATCGCATTTATCGTCTTCAAAAATCAATTCCAATTTTTTGCCATTGATGCCCCCTTCCTGATTAACTTTGTCTAAAGCTATCTCTGCTCCTCTTTTTACGGGCAACCCCCAGGCTGCAGCATCGCCAGTTAATGCTGTTGAAAAACCTATCTTGATTGACTCCTCTATTTGAGAAGGTCCTTCCCCTGCCTTCCTGTTGACACCCCACCAAATAACAGCAATAATTACAATAACAGCAATAATAATAATTGTAACTACAATTCTTTTGTCCACAAACATTAAGCTGGTAGGCCAGTGGGCAGTAAGTTAAATTTTTACAAGCATGCTTACTGCTCACTTGCTTACTTAGCTTGGTTATCTAAACTTTTTGATCTTCTTCGACCTTTTCTCTTAAAAGTAAAGGTCTTTTTACTTTATCGCAATTTTAACAGACTTTAAATATTCTGTCAAGGGTTTTGTCAAAAAATGGCTTGACAAAGATTTTTGCCTTTGCTACAATAGAAAAAAGTTGACAAAATTATCGTCAAATTTACTAAAAATATGTTGGGGACACTGCAAAAATTAGGGCTCACCGAAAAAGAAGCCAAAGTCTATTTGGCTAATTTAGAGTTGGGTCCTGCAAAAATTCCAGCCATTGCTGAAAAATCTGGCATTAAAAGAACCACTGTTTATGTAATTATTAATTCTTTAATTCAAAAAGGATTGGTGAGTTTTTTCCAATCCAAAAAAACAAAGAAATTCATAGCTGAAGAACCAAGAAAAATAAGCCTACTCTTAAAAGAAAAACAAGATATCCTAAAAAAAATAATGCCTGAGCTAGAGGCTCTTGTAAAAACTAAAAAAGAAAAAAGGCCAGAAGTAAGATTCTACAAGGGACAGCAAGGCTGTGTGAATATTCTGGAGCAAAGTTTAGAAAAGCCGAACAGCGAAGTTTTGTTTATCGGCTCGGTAAACGATATTTATAAAGTAATTAGCAAAGAATACGACCTTTATCATTATATCCCTACCCGCTTGAAAAAGAAAATAAAATTTAAGGCTCTGTTCTTTAAGGATAAAGAAGCTTTAGAGCTCAAGAAAATAGAAAAGAAGGAATTGAGGCAAATCAAATTCTTGCCTCAGAGCTATTTTTTCCCAAGCTCTATGCTTATTTTCCAAGATAAAATAGCTTTGGTTTCTTCAGAGAAAGAATTTATCGGGGTAATGATTCAAAGCCCGGATTTAGCTGAAATGGAAAAACAAAAATTCAAACTCCTGTGGGACAAACTGCCTAGATAAATTAATCTAGCATTCCCGTATTACAAAATATGACGGCCGTCATATTTTGTAATGTTTTTCAAACCAAAACCCCCGCCGCGCTTCACGCGGCGAGGGTAGTCCCATCTTAAATCTTTAATCTTTCAACTTTAATCTTCGTAGAGAAGAAACTCTCCATTCTTGATTTCGTACACAGTGTAGCTTTTACCGATAGGGTCGCCGTTTTCATCAAAGTTAGTAATGCCTGTTGCGCCTCGCCAATTCTTTACATTATATAACCACTCTTTGGCTTTCTCTACATCACTATCATTTTCAATCAAAGCTTGCAAAACAAGTAAAGTGTTATCGTAAACTCCTGCTGAATATGGACCAGGATCAACATTATACTTCCCTTGATGTAAAAAGATAAACTCTTCAAGCTCTGCTGTTTTGGGCTCAGTGTAGCTAGTAAAAAGAACCCCTTCAGCTAATTCATCAGCAACCTCCAAAAATTCTGCATCATATATTGTTTCTCCAGCAAACAAAGGAACATCTACGTCCAATTCCTTCCACTGCTTAAGAATCAAAGGATAGTGGTACGAATAAGCAAGAAGTAAAATAGCATCTGGCTCTGTGTGATTAATCTTCTTCAAAGGAGTTTTAAAATCGCTAAATCCTTCGGGCAGAAAAGTTTCCATTATCTCCACGCTCCCACCCAGTTTTTCTATGCTTTCTTTGAAGACATCTGCTATGCCTTTTCCATAATCATCAGCCACAGTCAAAACAGCTGTTCTTGTGTAGCCCTTTTTTATTGCCAAGCTTGCCAAATCCCTCCCCTGATATAGATCTGAGGGCTGAATTCTGAAAATGTGATTACCAGATTTTGTGATTTCCGGGCTTGAACCAGATGTCATTAAAAGCACCCTATTGCTTTCAGCCACCGGGGCTGCTGCCAAAGTCTCCCGAGAACTCCCTATTACAATCGCTGGCACCTTATCAATGTTTATCAACTTTTGAGCAATGGTTGCTGATTGCGAAGGCAACATTCTAGAATCTTCATAGAGTACTTCAACCTCTATCCCGTATTTTCTTTCTATCTTCTCTACTCCCAGCTCAACTCCTCTTTTCCAGGACTGCCCATAGCTTGCAGCCTCCCCTGTCAAAGGTAAAATAGCCCCGATTTTTATCGGCTTTTTTATTTCTGGTGGAACATCTTCAGGCATACTTTCCTGATTGCTTATTGCATACCAAATACCTCCAATTATAACAATGATGACAATAATTAAAGTTATTTTTGTTGTCTTAATCATATTTTTCTTACTAGTTTACCCTGTTAGAAATTTATAAATTTCTAACAGGGTTTACCAGCTTATTTTATAACCATTCTAACCTGGTAATATATGATTGTCAATGAAATGGACGCCTTCTGAAAAACATTGCAAATACAACAAAAAACGCCTTTTTTGTTGTATTTGCAGAATAAATACTTGACAATTACAAAGAAATATCTAAAATAAGGAAAAAGGTTGTCCATTTGGCCGACATAACCTAATCGCAAAAACAACAATATGAATACAAAACTAATCAATCTTCTCCAAAAAGACCTGGGCTTAAACGAAAAACAAGCAAAAATATACCTTGCTTGTTTGGAAATGGGCAAAGCAACAATAACTAAAATCGCTAAAAAGTCAGGTCTTAAAAGAACCACTATTTACCATATTACTGATTCCCTGCTCGAACAGGGTCTTTTAAGCAAAATAGAAGATGAAAAAAGCCAGAAGTTTTTAGCTGAATCCCCTGAAAAATTATTGAACATCTTAAAGGATAGAAAGAAAGAAGTTCAGGAATGGATGCCTAGCCTGTTGGCAATCACCAATATCGGAGGTGAATTCAAGCCAGAGGTGAAATTCTACCAGGGCAAAGAAGGTATAAAAGCAGTCTATGAAGACACCTTAAACTATTGCCGAAAAGGCGATGAAATTTTAACCTGTGTCTCGCCCGGGTTTTACAATGTACTGCCAGAGTACATAGTACGTTATTTGCAAAGAAGAATAGCCAATGGAATAAAAATGCGAGCCATCGCTAAAGATTCTGAATCTCTCAGAAAACATAAAGCCAATGATAAAAAAGAACTAAGAAAAACCAAGTTGGTCAGCAAAGACTTGCTACCATTTAATATAGAAAAGAATATCTACAAAGACAAGGTGGCCTTTATGAACTTCAGGGGCTTTTTTTTCGGTGTCATCATCAAATCTCCTCAAATAGCCAAATCAGAAAAAGCCCTTTTTGAGCTTCTATGGAAAAAACTGCCTGATTAATCGGTTGCAAGTTGAAAGATTAAAGTTATAACCCAAAACCCCTGCCGCGCCGTGCGCGGCAGGGGGTGTTTAAACTCGGGTTGTAAACAGCTCTAATCCAAACTTACAACTTAGTAACTCACCAGCAATTATCTCACCTCTATAATTTCTCCTTTTTCTGCATCAACGACCTTCTTAATAATATACTTTATCCCTATTAAATCTCCGTTTCGGTCAAATCTATATTTACCAATCACACCGTCATACTCTAACAAGTTATATAAATAATTCCTAATACAGCTTGTTTGCACTTCTCCGCACGATTCTATGGCTTCAGCTAAAATGTGAACTGAGTCGTATCTTGCCCCTACTTGGTAGTCGCTCGCTGGCTTGGTATACTCAGACAAATACTTTTCAAGAAAAGCAACTGCTTTTTCATTATCCTCACTCAAGCCCGGGGCATCAACAAACTTCAAGCCATTCAAGGCTGCTCCAGCGCTAGCCAAAGCATCTCCACTACTGAAAGCTACAATCCCATAATAAGGAACGGTTATACCTAACTCATCTGCTTGCTTAACAGTTAAGCCCCCAGAAACACCACTTTGAGGATTAAAGAAAACAGCATCTGGCTTGTTTTCTTTTATTTTTGCTAAATGGGTTCTGTAATCCTTCATTTCCATTTCGTAAACCTCATCAGCTACTATTTCTCCTCCCAATTCTTTAAAACGTTGAATAAGAACCTTTCTGATGCCTTGGTTATAATCTGTATTTTCAGATAAAATGGCAATTTTTCTGTGTCTATCATCAAACATCATTTCAGCCCCATATTTACCGCCATCAAGGTCAGAAGGAGCATTGCGGAAGACATAATCCCCTGCTTGGGTTATATCAGGGCTTGTGGAAAAAGCAGAGAACAAAATCACCTCATTCTCTTCTGCCAAAGGGGCTATAGACAATGTTTCTCCACTGCAAGCCCCACCAAGTATTATTTTTACCCCATCAACATTAATTAATTTTTGAGCTGCTGCAACCGCCTCTTTACCTGCACATTTACCATCTTCATAGATAATTTCTAATAATCGACCATTAATTCCCCTTGCAGCATTTATCTCTTGAACAGCCATTTCAACAGCAGCTTTTTCCCCCTGGCCATAGCTAGCTAAATCGCCTGTTAAGGGAGCAACAAATCCAATTCTAATCGGCTCTTCTGACTCTTGAGGTCCAAATTCGGACAGGTTTGACTTTCTGCTCGTTCCGTACCAACCAACCAGAGTGATAATAACGATTATAATAATAATTATTAGTATTTTTGAGTTTCTGCCCATAGTAATTAAGCAAGAAATTGAAAGCCTGCAAAAATCAGTAACTAAGCCTATTTATCAAGCTTTCTTATTTATTGCTTGTTTCTCATTAGTTCTATATTAATCAAGCAAAAGACTAGGTGTCAAATTATTAGACGGCTTTGCAAAAACCTTATGAAATCAAGGAAAAAGCGCTCTTTTAATTGTAAATACAGAAAAAACCTTGACAAAAGAAAAAAAGCAACTAAAATTAAAAATAGTTGCTGTCTAAATAGTCAACAGCTTATTTATTCTTTTATTTTTCTCTGCTCTATTCTTAACCCCAAACAAAAAAGTAAAGAGAAGATAAAATTACCGATAAGCTGTCCATTAAAGGCTTATGAACCAACATTTGATTGACTTTCTCCAAAGCCTAGGCTTATCTGAGAAGCAAGCAAAGATATACCTTGCTTGCTTAGAGCTTGGCAAATCTCCCATATCAAAGATTGCAAAAAAAGCAGGCCTAAAAAGAACAAGTATTTACAATGTTATAGATTCTCTGCTTGAAAAAGGCTTTTTAAGTAAGTACGAAGACGAAAAAGGTCAAAAATTCTTGGCTGAATCTCCAGAAAAATTAAAAAGCCTACTCCAAACTAAAGAAAAGGAACTGGAAGAATTAATGCCTAATTTCTTAGCTATTGCCAATAAAGGAGGCAGTTTTAAGCCAGAAGTGAAATTTTATCAAGGAGAAGATGGCTTAAAAGCAGTTTATCAAGACAGCTTAGTGAATTGTGATAAGGGAGACGAAATTCTGTCTTACGCTTCAGCAGATGATATGCTCACTTTCTTGCCAGAATATATACCAGCTTATATAAAGAAACGAGCCGCAAAAGGAATAACAATGAAAGCTATTTGTCCCGACACAGAAATAACAAGAGAGAACAAAAAATTAGATAAAAAAGTATTAAGAAATATCAAACTAACAGGTAAACAAGAGTTGCCAGTTAGCATAGAGAAATATGTTTACAAAGACAAGGTAACTTTTATGAATTTCAGGGGTTTTCTCTTCGGCGTAATTATCAAGTCCCCCCAAATAGCTAGATCAGAAAAAGCCCTTTTTGAGCTTCTGTGGAAAAAACTGCCTGATTAATCAGTTGCGAGTTGAAAGATTAAAGTTATAACCCAAAACCCCTGCCGCGCCGTGCGCGGCAGGGGCTTGGCTTACTAACTTACTACTTACATGCTTACATGCTTACATGCTTACTAATCTTCGTACAAAACAAACTCACCATTCTTGATTTGTTTAACAAGGATCGGCTTTGAGACATCTCCATTCTCATCAAAGGCCACGTTGCCAGAAACCCCTTGATAGGTTTTACTCACTTCGTACAGCTTATCTTTGATGTCTTCTTTTGTGCCATCACTTGCCAATACTGCTTTAACACCAAGCATCACAGCGTCATAAACTTCAGTAAAATAAGCAGTGTGAGGTTCGCCATATTTTTCCTGATACCTTTGAGCCAATGCCTTGTATGCAGAAGTTTCCGGGGGATTACCAGGCATTATATAGATTAAACCATCTGCTGTTTCACCAGCCACATCAAGAACCTCCTGATTTTCTGGAGTTTCTCCTGGGTGCATTATTTGGACATCAACTCCCAGCTCTCTTGCTTGCTTTACTACCAAGCCTATTTGATTAGGTCCTGAAATACTTATAAGCAAGATGTCAGGAGCTTGAGCTTTAATCTTGGTGAGTTGGGTTCTGAAATCTGTATCTTTGTTGCCAATTTTTTCTTCAGCCACAATTTCACCACCTTTAGCCATAAACGCTTCTTTTGCACCTTGAGCCAACTCTATTGAGTAATCATTGCCTGTTTCAATCAAGACAGCCATTTTGCGATAGCCTAATCCGTACGCCAAGTTCCCTGCTTCTTGAGCTCTCAATAAATCAGAAATATACGTTCTGAATATATACTCCCCTGCTTGGGATATTGATGGAGCTGAAGAAATCCCAGAAATCATAATGGTTTTTGCCTGATTGGCAACAGGGGCTGCAGCCAACGTGGTGTTGCTGCAAGTGCCACCAATTATTACATCAACCTTATCAACCCCCACAAACTTGTTCATAATGGTTACTGTTTCTTTGGCATCGCAAGATTTTTGGTCTTCAATAATCAACTCAATTTCCCTATCAAGTTGACTTCTTAAATCTGCAACCGCCATTTCAGCCCCCCGCGGACCTCCCTTTAAAAAATCTGCATAATCGCCTGACAAGTCTGCTAAAACCCCAATCTTTAGGGACCTTTTTACTTCTGCCAATGTTTCAGGCTCTTTTGCTCCCCTCTTTACTAATAGTCCAATTCCTGTTATAATAACAAGAATAATAAGAATTAAAACCAACTTAATTGCTTTTTGCATCTGATTAAGCTGGTAAGCGTGTGGGCAGTAAGTTCAATGTTTACAAGCATGCTTACTGCTCACTTGCTTACTTAGCTTGATTAACCTTTATTACCCCTTTACCGTTTAAAATTAGCGAAAAAGGGTTTTTTCTTTTAACCTTTTCCTCAATTATAGCAAAATATTAAAGGCTTGTCAATAGGAATCGTCAAAATAACCCCACTTTTTATAATATTTACAGTGTGTCAGAAGTTATCAACAATTTTTGTTGATAGGTATTGACACAAAGTTATGTATCTGCTATAATAGAGCCAAAGGTCATCTAACAATAAAAAATCAATAAAAATATGCCTAAAGCACACACTGATTTAAAAATAGCTCTTACCGAGCTTAGCTTCACAGACAAAGAAGCCAATGTTTACCTAGCTTTGCTTAAAATGGGCAAAGGCACAGTAAGCGCTATTGCCAGAAGAGCAGGCATTCAAAGAACAACTTGCTACAATGTCCTTGATACTTTAGTGAGTAAAAAATTAGTGAGGATATCTGGCAAAGAGCCCAAACAAGAATACGTGGCTGAATCCCCTGATGTAATCACTAAAACCCTGCGAGAAAAAATAACTCGTTCTCAAGAGCAGTTAAAAAAATCAGAAAAAACTGTTCCCCAGTTAAAGTCAATCCATAATATTGGCAACCGACCCAAGATAAGCTTTTACGAAGGTAAAGAAGGACTAATGAAGGTATATGAAGACACCTTAACTTCAACAGAACCTATAAGAGCTTATGCTACTTTTGATGATATGTATAAAGCCCTGCCCGGTTATTTCCCTGACTATTTCAAAAGAAGAGCTAAAAAAAACATTCCAATTAGAGGTATTGTTCCCATAACCCCTATGGCCACGGAGAGAATAAAACATGACAAAGAAGAAATGAGAAGCACCTGCCTTATTCCCTTGGACAAATTCCGTTTCTCCCCTGAAATAAATATTTACGACAATAAAGTGATGATTGCCTCTTGGCGTGAAAAGCTAGGCATTATTATAGAAAGCGCTGAAATCGCTGATGCAATGAAAAAAATCTATGAGCTCGCCTGGGAAGAAGCCAAACGACTGGACAAAAAAACAAGACCAAAAGCCAAGCCTAAAAAATCAAAATAACAATCCCCTGCCCCGAAAACCAAAACCCCCGCCGCGATATACGCGACGAGGGTTAGTTTACAACTGTTATTTGTGTGCTTACACCTTTACTGTTCTTCGCATAGCACAAACTGGCCGTTTTTGCCTTGAGACCTTTTATTCAATTATTTTAACCTCTCCTCCTTCTATCTTCGCTGGATATAACGGAAAGCTCATCTCCCTTCCTCGTATCTCAACTTCCCCAAATATACCCCTAAATACTCGGGGTTTACTTAGACCCTCTTTAATTTCCTCTCTGGAATAACCAGAAGATTTTATTACTTGTTCAATAAGTTTCACTAAATCATAGCCAGAGGCAGCGTAGTGGTCCATTTCTTTGTTATATCTTGTTTCAAATTTCTCTCTAAAGATTTTTGCCTCTTCGTTAATCTCGTCCCCATAAACTTTTGGAACACCAGCGTAAACCTCTGCCTTTATCTCATCCAATGCTTTTCTTACATCAGGGAAAGCTGCTGTAGAGGGAGCAAGGATTATCCCATCAAAACCAAGTTCCTTAATTTGTTTAATTGCGTTTATTATGTGACTACTAAAGCCAACTACTAAAATGGCTTCCGGATTTTCTGATTTCAACTTAGTAATCTGGGTTCTAAAATCTCCAGTTGCGCTGGGAAATGATTCTCCTAATACAGTTCCACCAAATACTCCTTCCAGTGTAGTTACCATTGAAACCCCGAACTCGTCATTTAAGTAAAGAACAGCGATTTTATTGATTCCTGAATCACTTGCTACTTTTACCAAGGGGGGTATTTCTTGGTCTGAAATTGGATAATACCTAAATGTCCAGTCGTTTTGTGTAAGATTTGGAACTGTTGCAATAGTCGTTAATAAAGGAGTTTCTTTTTCCTCAGCAAGCGGAGCTAAAGCCATAGAAACAGAACTAAAACTTGATACAACCATAATCGGACCTTTCATATCAATAAGATTATTAAAGGCAGTAACACCTTCTTTAGGGTCTGTCTTGCTGTCTTCTACGAGTAACTCAATTTTCCTCGCATTTATCCCTCCAGCATCGTTGATTTCTTCTACTGCAATTAACATCCCGTCTCGCGTTTGTTCTCCTGAAAATGCGCCCACACCAGTTAACGGTAGAATGGCCCCAATCTTAATAGGTTCTTTTGTTTCAGGAGTTGGTTCTCCTTCTGGTGCTCGGCTCGTTCCGTACCAAATAGCACCCACAATGATAACGAGAATAACGATTATTAATAACGCTTTTCCTGTTGTGGTCATAAAATTAGATTTAAGATTTGAGTTGTAAGTTGCCAGATTTAAGCAATGCTTTAATCTTAAATCTTTCAACTTTAATCTATCCTTCGACCTTTTTATTCATTTCAATAACCTCTTTATATGCTTCATAAAAACTTCAAAGTCTTCCAAATTGTCTTTGATAATTTGATAAATCTCTTTTGGGCTTACTTCCAAATAAAAATGTGTGAGCCTATTCCTGTAGCCTGCCATCTTACAGAAATTGCCTTTGGCAAAATCCATAGGTAGAAATCCTTGTCTGCAAATAGTGTTCAGCTATAGCAAAATTCTCACCAAGCATAAACTTTCCTGGCGTTAAATTCTTCAGCTGGTTTAATTTCTTCAAAGATTCTTGAATAATATCTATTCTTTCTAAAATAGTTTTCTTTTCAATTTCTAATTCCTTCATAGTAGATTTTATGTTTGTGGTTATATCCTTTCTAAAATTGCCTTATGGCGCATCGTATGAAAATATTTTAAGTCGCAGCTTCTCTTTAAAACATATTCTTCATAATTTAACCGTTCCCTTCTATCTTTTTTGTATAATATCTTCCCGTTTTTTATCGCTTCAAACTGCAAGGCAATTGGAGCAAACTGCAAAAAGACAATATCAAATTCGTGCCCTCCCAGTTCAAAGCGGCACTGGAGATAATCTCTTGGCAAAACATCAACAAAAATATCATATATCTTCAAATAAACATCTAAGGTATTATTTTTGTACCTTTTTGGGTCAATGAAAACTACGCCGATATCAACATCGCTCAATTTGTACATCTTATCTTGAGCCGCTGAACCAAAAAGATAAATGGTTTGAATACCCATCCTTTTAAAAATATTTATATGATTCTTAGAGAATTTGATTTTGTCCTGCATTATCTTAATCCTACTTAAAATCCCTAATTTTGCAAGTAGTTCACAACTTACCAGCTTACCTACTTATTCCCCCAAGTATGCTTCAAGCACCCTGGGGTTATTTCTGATTTCCTCTGGTGTGCCTTCAGCAATCACCTTGCCTTTTTCCATAACAATCACCATATCAGCAACCTTCAAGGTAAAGTTCATATCGTGCTCAATAAGCAAAATGGTTTCACCCTGCTTTTTTAACTTGAGTAATAACTTAGCAATCTCTTTTCTCAACTTGGGATTTACCCCAGCCACGGGCTCATCCAGCATTAAAAACTTGTGAGGGTTTAAAATTGTTCTTAAAAGCTCAATTAATCTTTTTTGACCATAGCTTAAATCCCTTGCTAAGGTCTTCTCAAACCTTTCCATACCCACCAATTTCAGCATTTCTTTAATGCTTATTTTTTTGTCTTTGGTGATTTTGTTTTTGCCAATCAAATTCTTCCAAAACTTGGTATCCTCATTATCCAAAGCTAAGAGCAGATTCTCTCTCACTGTTAAATTATTAAACAATCTGGATTGCTGGAACAAACGGGAAATGCCAAGATTAGAAATCTTTTCTGGTTTGGCAGTTGTTACATCGTTGTCTAAAAAAATGATTTTGCCTCTGTCCTCTTTTAAAATGCCAGATATCAAATTAAAAACAGTGGACTTGCCAGCGCCATTAGGTCCAATCAAAGCTGTAATAGTTTTTTCTTCCACCTCAAAAGAGCAGTTATCAACTGCTTTCACACCACCAAAATATTTCTTGAGATTTTTAACTTTTAGCATATTATTCCTCCACTAAATCAACTATTCCGTCTTTGACTTCAACAACTACTAAGGGGATATTTGCTTCTCCTTCTTCATCAAAACGAATTAGGCCGTTCAAGCCGCTAACCCTGATTTCATGCAGAGCATCAATGGGCTTCTTACTGCTTTTCTGCACAGCATCAAGAATAAGAACTGTGTCATAACCAAAGGGAGCACCCCAGTCGGGCTTACGGCCATATTTCTTATTGTACTCATCTACAAATTCATTTGTTTGCTTAGTAATTAAAGTAGAGGGAGGTATAGTGGCATAGGCATTCGTAAAAAGCTCACCAACCTTGGATTTAACAAAGGAGCTTACCATATTCTGATTAGATATAAAGGGAATGTCTTTACCTAGCTCTTGACGTTGTTCAAACAAGCTAACCCAATGAATATCGAAACCAACGGAATAAATTGCCTCGGAATCAGAAAGTTTTGTTAAAACAGTTCTAAAATCCCGCTCCAGAACTTCAAAGCTCTCTTCGTGGGGGATATTCCCTTTAAAGTTTTTCTTAAAATGCTCTTTTATTGACTCGCCATATTCGTCATGAATGGTTAAGGTAGAAATATTTTTGAAATCCTTTTTATTTGCAAACTCTGCTGCCATAGCTGCATAATCTCTGGCAGGAGAAAATAAACGGAAAGCATATTTACTGCTTTTGGCAAACTCGTTCTGGGCAACTATGGTAGCAATTAAAGGCTTATCGTATTGCTCTGCTATGGCCAGTAAAGGGATAACAACTGCACTCTGCAAAGATACAATCACGTCAATGTCTTTTGTATCCAACAACCTTCTGGCGGCTGTAACGCCGTCTTTAGCATTGGATTGGCTATCTTCTACATGTAAAACAATGTTGGGATTAAACTTTTCCTTTGCTAAAAGCATGCCATTTAAAAAGTCTTCACCCGTTGAAGCACCAGGACCGGTAAGCGAAATAACAACCGCCACCTCCAGAGGTTTGGTTTCTTTTTCTGGCTTCCCTGTTTCTAATGTTCCTTTTTCTTCTTCGCCGGGCTTAATGATAAAAACAGTAATGAGCACAACAATAATCAAAAATAAAACACCAGTTAATATTTTTGTTGAACGAGATTCTTGGGACATATTTTTAGCTACACTTTGGCTAATTACTCAAGTTGTACTTTGCCGAAAAAGCCTTTTGGTCTGTAAATTAAAATCAAAAGCAAAAGCAAAGCATAAATCATTTGCCTCGCAGGCCCTATCATGCTTGATGGAAAGTTAATAAACCTCAAAGGCTCTGGCAAAAGAACCAAAATCACAGCAGCAATTGCTGTACCCTTAAGGGAAGCTAATCCCCCAATAATTACAATGCACAAAACAGGGATTAGCTGAAGCAAGGTGAAGGACGATGGGTCAATAAATGTGATATAAGAGGCATATAAGCTGCCAGCTATGCCAGCGAAAAAAGCAGAGATTGCCAAAGCATAGCTTTTTATTTTAAAGGTATTTTTACCCAAAACTTTCGTGGCTAACTCATCATCCCTGGTTGCTTCCAACACCCTGCCAAAAGGAGACTTGGTTATTCTTCTGATAATAAAATAAGAAATACCAGCGATAACAAAAGTTAAAATTAAAAAGCTAAAATTATTTGAAAAGACAAAGCCAAACAGGCTGGGCTTGGGAATACCTGGCAACCCCAAGGGACCTCGAGTTAGACCTGTCCAGTTTAAAGCAATAGCATAAATAACAAAAGAAAAACCCAAAGTAGCTAAAGCCAGATAATCGCCCTTGAGTTTGTGAGTGGGGATACTGAGCAAAAAACCAAAAATAGCAGCCAGAAATCCAGCACTAACTAAGCAAATCCAAAAAGGCACGCCCTGCAAAGCCAGCAAAGCGGATGTATAAGCGCCAATAGCGTAAAAAGCAATATGCCCCAAGTTCAAAAGCCCGCTAAAACCAACAGCAAGCTGCAAAGAAATACCCAAAACCAGATAAATTCCCACCAGTATCAAAAGATGAATAAAATAAGCAGAAATCATAACCGAGCCATTATTTCATCTTATCAAAAATTTGTCAGCTCAACAATAAAAATCTTAAAAAAAACCTTGTCTAACCAAAACCCCGCCACGTGCTGCAGCGGGGTCTCTTGGCTAGAATCTCTACTAGCTAAAGGCTACTTCCGACCAACTTAGCAACAATCAAGATATTGCCCTTTTTACTCTATCACCTCAATGGTTTTATGCACCAAGTCTTCGGTTGTCTTTATTTCAAGAGGCTTTATAACATCCCCAGCTTCATCAAAGCTGATTACCCCTGAAGCTCCATAAAAATTCTCTAGATCCGACACACATTCCCTATATAACGTCTCATCTTCATTAAAACATTTTATCAGGATCATCGCAGCATCGTAAGCTTCAGCAGCATAAATCGGGGGTTCAGTACCAAATCTTTCCTCATAATCTTGCTTAAACTTGGTTGACTCTATACTCGCAGCCTCTTTAGGATTCAGATAAATAATGTCGTTAATCAAATCGCCTACTGCCTCTTTAACCTCAGGGCTTTCCATTACTCCTTCTATACCTTGCACAAATGTTGCCTCTATTCCTATTTCTTCTGCTTGTTTGAGAAAAATAATTGCTTCTTGAGGATACTCAGTAAATAAAACTACCTCAGGATTTTTATCTTTCAATTTTGAGATTTGCGTCCTCAAATCTGTCGCACCTCTCTCGTTTATTTCCTCTGCAACTATTTCTCCCCCCAAACTTTCATAGATTTCCTTAAATAGTTCATTAAAGGCTATGGGCGCATCAGCGTTTTCGCAAAGCAATGCTGCTCTCTTTCCAATCTTATCATAAACATAGTTAGCCAACACCTTAGCTCTTAAATCATCTGCGGGGCAGGTTCTGAAGATATACTCTCCTTCATCTCTGATTTCTGGGATTGTTGCACTTGGGGATACTAAAATCACCTTATTATTATTTGCAACAGGAGTTATCGCAAGCATAGAATGACTACAAGTACTCCCTATTACACTTCTTAACTTATACACATTAGCAAATTGATTCATTATCGTAACGTTTTCTGTTGGGCTACACGATTTATCATCTTGAATGACAAACTCAATCTTTTTTCCATATTCGATTAAAGCATTGTCTTTCGCCATTTCTAAGGCATTCCTCATGCCTTCTCCAACAAAGCCCAAATCTCCTGTCAATGCCAGTATCGCCCCAATTTTAATTGGTTTCTCAACCTCTGGCACAGATTCCTTACCAATACCATACCAGATAACAATAGCAAGAATAATAACAACCAGAATAATTAAAATTATTTTTGATGTTTTATCCATAGTTCTAGGTTAATAAGCTTGTGAATAATGTAAGCTTTTTGAAGCTTGCATACTTCCTTGCTTATTGCCCCAATAGTATATTAGGACAGCACCAATGTCAATATAAACCGACATCCATAAAAAAGCCCGTAAATAAAGCAAAAAACGGGCTTTTTTCTTATGGATACTGCCTACCCTTGACAAACACAAAAAAACAGCTAAAATTGAGTAAAAGGTGATGTCGAATTAAGTCGTCATAAAAATATGCTTAGCAATATTATTAAAACATTAAAAAGTGTTGGATTTACGGACAAAGAAATAAAGGTCTACCTTGCCTGTTTAGAATTAGGCAAGTCATCTGTAATCCAAATTGCCCGAAGAGCCCAAATAAGAAGAACCACTGCTTACAGCGTAATTGAATCCTTGCTTACTAAGGGAGTTTTAAGCAAACACGAAGATAAAAAAGGCCAGAAATTCTCAGCTGAATCACCAGAAAAGCTACTTAATATTCTGCAAGAAAAACAAACCGAATTACTAAAAATAATACCCAACCTATTAGCTATTACCAAAGCAGAAAGCAGCATTAAACCAGAAGTAAAATTTTACCAAGGCAAAGAAGGCTTAAAAGCGGTTTACGAAGATACCTTGCTCTCTTGCGAAAAAGGCAACGAGCTTCTCGGTTATTTTTCAGGAGAAGATGTTTATAACCTCTTACCAGATTACACCCCTAATTACATAAAAAGAAGAATAGCAAAAGGGATAAAAGCTAGAGGTATCGCCTCAGATTCAAAAGTAACCAGAAAACACAAATCCAGAGACAAAAAAGAGTTAAGGCAAAGCAAACTGGTGGGCAAAGGAAAACTGCCTATCTGCATAGAAAAGAACATCTACAAAGACAAAGTGGCTTTTATGAATTTCAGGGGTTTTCCCTTTGGGGTTATTGTAAAATCCCCCCAAATTGCCAAATCCGAAAGAGCAATCTTTGACCTACTCTGGAGCAAACTGCGCGATTAAGCGATAAGATAACAACCAAGTAAATAAAAATACCATGCAACTACATATCTGTAGTTTCATGGTATTTTATTGTTGACGAGTAAGTGAATTAGAGAAAATATCCTTTTTCACACAGGTTCTCCAGGCGTTAAGCCAATTTCCTCAGCATCTATTCTTATAACATAAAGAAGTAAACTATCACCTCGGCCAAAGGTAAACCCGAAGAGAGGAGGATAGCTTTCACGCTCTATCCTATAGCCCGTTCTGACAAAGCCTCCTGAGGTTATGCTCTCTCCCTTGAACCAACAAGTGTCCGTTAGGAGATCTATGATCTTTGACTCATCGAGAACTCCCTCAAGAAACTTCACTATGTCAGGAATACAAAAATAGGCTTGCGCATTCCCACAAATTTCTGCCAAAAGACATAAAGCCATGCCTACTTTTATCTGACTACGAACCATAGAGAATCTTGCACTAAACTCGCCATCTCTTGAGAGCAAATCCTGCAGCTTTAGTGTCAAATGACTTCTTAAAATACCTGCTGAAGTAGTCATTTCAATCACCTTCCCCTTTCTATCCTCCTAACCTACCACTCCTTTCTAGCCAACGAGGTAATTTTCTGATGGACTTAATGATATTTTCTTCACTAAGCCCTGCAGCGATGAATTGCTTTTTCGTTGCTGCGCCAGTTAAGACGCCCACGAATCCGCCTAAGCCAGCTCCGCTCGCTGCCTGAAAGTCTCTAAGATCATCTCCTACATATATAATATTTTTTTTAGCAATCCCCTTTTTATCTGCTAGTTCCAAGGCCCTATCAAAAACTCGGGGATCAGGCTTATAGACGAGATGACCATCTATAATGCAATCCTCTAATGCTTGCATAAAGTCAAACTGCCGCGGATCTATACCAGCTTGCTCCAATCTTATTCCTAAAGATTCACGCTGCCTACTGGTAATCAACCCCATAAAAGAGATATTGTTTTTTAACCAAAGCAATGTCTTGGATGCCCCGCGAATCTGTGGAATAACTATCTTGTCAAAGCCAAGGTCCTGATATACTCGGTCAAAGTCGTTCCTATTAATGCCGGGCCAAATTGCTTGCAACAACTCTATGTATGGTAATGCCCAGCAAGAACGAAATATCTTCATATCTGTTTTTAAGCCAAGCTTCTTAGCCACTTTAGGATAGTACCTCTTAGCATGTGGGAAAGAAGCTAAAAGTGGACCATCCGCATCAAGAACAACTCCTTCTATCTTTTCCATCTCCTCTCACCTTCTTTCTGTATTGTTTATTGACTTTAAATACCTATCGGTATTCAGTTTTCAATAATGCTACGATATTTCAGATTACGCCAAACTCCCCAAAAATCAACCCCCGCACCTTCGCATAAAGCTACGGTGGGCAGAGCAAAACAAAAAACCCTGCTGGCTTTGAAAGAATGGCTAAAAATGAATCTCTTTGATGATTTTTTGGCAGGAGAACCCTTGGCCGAGTTCGCAGATATGGATGCCTTGTGGCTGGAAACTATATTTCTTAAGTTTTAGTTTATTAAATGCCTGTTTCATATCTTTTTCATTTTTAAACATAGCCAAAGTTATATGGGGTGAAAAATGTATTCCAACAGCTGGCGTTCCATATTTTTTAAAATTATTCTGCATAGACTCCGGCCATCTGTCAGGACGCCACAACTTTTCTACACCATAATCCCAGTCAAAATAAGACAAAGTTGTTTCAATAATTGTTTGACTAAGCTTTTTGAACCATTCTGGTTTACTCATAGCCAAAGTGATAGCAAAAATAAGCTTGATGGCATATTGCTGAAGCTCTTCAATCCTCAACTCCCCCACCTCAAATCCTTTCACTGCTTTTTCCAGCGCAATTACAAACTTATCAAATTCCTTTCCTTTAACAGGAATATGATAAAGAGATATATGGGGCAAGAAAGATTTTTTGCCCAAAACCCATTTTGAGCCGTATTTATAAAGCTGCTTGCTCAAGCTAATAGAATAATCACTCACTTCTTTTGAAGGCAAGATTACTATATCAAAAAAGTTTTTGTAAATTTTCACTGGCATTTATCCTAGTTATTATTGCAAAAGGCGCCTGGCTGCTTCAAGTTTTGGCTTGATGATTGCTTTAGCTTGAGGGCTTAGCTTGTTGTAGCTTCTTGTCAGTTTACTCAATAGCCAATCATTGGCTTCTTCAATGCCCATCTTATGGCTTTGAAAAGCCAAGAAAAAAAGAGAGGCTACAGCGTCAAAGTGAGCCATTGAGTCTGCATCAGCCACACAAAGCGCCTCTTTGCTTTGTTTCTCCACCTGTTTGCTAGCTCTGTGAGAGGCAATACATTGCTTTACTTTTTCTATTTTTTCTTTTGGGTAATTAAATTGCTCCAAAATCTCCTCTGCTTCTTCTGCTCCGTGAATATGGTGGTTTTCATACAAATCATGTTTCTTAACGCTGGCATAATCATGTAATAAAGCAGCAATCTCAACAATCTCTTCGTCAGCCCCTACTTTTTTAGCCATTAATTTAGCATATTTAACAACAGGCAGAATATGATGCGTCCAAGCACCAAACCCAAAATAATTAGTTGCTTTTTTACATTGCTCTTCAACAATTTTTGCTATCTCTTGTATCATAACTTTATTTCCTTTTCCTGATCTATTGCAGACAATGCTATTCCAAAATAGACTTCTCAAGTAAATCAAAGTCAATGGTGTCAAAGTGATTGGTGCCTTCAACTTTGATTAAACGACCATCAACATACCTTGCTAAATCCTCGCCGTGTTGAAAAGGCACCCAATCATCATTCTTTTGGTTGATGATAATAAATTCTTTGCAGTTGCGCTTGATTTTTTCCCAGTTAAAATCTGGCTCAAAAAAATTGTCTATGGGAGTGAAATCATAGTCCGGGCTTCTCAATTTCTGCACCACTGTTGCCATTAAAATACACTTGGGTATTTTCATATTTGCTCTCTCCAAATATCTCAAAACAGCTGTGCCTCCTAAGCTGTGGCCTATTAAAACAGAATCATCATCCGGGTTAAAATCTTCTATCACCCTGACCCACTCATCTTTTTTTGGGTGAAAAGTATTTGGCATATCAGGTACAACAACTTTATGTCCTAATTTCTCCAACCTTTCTTTCTCTTCCAAAAACCAATGCTCCCTTGAGTTACTTTCCCACCCGTGAATTATTAGAATTCGTTTTGCCATAATTACTTTTTATTTTTATAGCAATCGTATTAATTCAATATACCTCTCTTTCTGTTTTTTCTCAATGATTTGCAGCTTGAAACACCATTGACAATCGCTCAATAGAGGGTAACATAAGGATAATTAAAAACAATTCAAAACGCTCTTTATGCTCTTTGAAAGGAGGTCGCGTGATGGCTGACACCAAGGTTATTATTGGTGTAATAGCAGCTGTTGTTTCTTTCGCTGGTTTTATCCCCTATCTCATTACCATTCTAAAGGGTAATACGAGACCAAATATAGTGTCGTGGACAGTATGGATGAGTCTTGCTTGCATATCAGGAATAACCTATTACTACTCTGGAGCAAGACAGACCGCTTTAGTGCCAGCAGCCTATGTAATGGGAGATTTACTGATAATAACATTGGCTCTGAAGCACGGGAAAGGAGATATCCATAAGTTTGACCTGTATTGCCTTGCTGGCAGTGGATTAGGTTTAATCCTCTGGTGGATATTCCATTCCCCAGTTGTAGGTCTCGCCGCCAGCTTGTTAGTACACCTCGTAGGCTCTCTGCCAGCCCTAAAAAAGGCTTACCAGAGACCAAGGACTGAAAGCCGTATTGCTTGGACAATGTTTTCGGCTGGTATAATAATAAGTCTCTTTGCTATAAAGCAGTGGAGGAAGTTCGGCATTGTATTATATCCCGTGTATATGTCGACTCATGACATTGTAATCACATCTTTTGTATTCTTCAGCCCAAAGCGAAAGGAAGGTTCATAGAAAAAGCTTGTCTACAATGAAACAGACAAGCTTTTCACCTTTCATAAAACTATATTGATTTAAACGCATTCTGGTTCGTTACTCTTTGTAGGGCACGAACTCCCCGTTTTTGATAGTCTTTATAATGATATCTGCAGACTCCAGGGAGACAAAACCTTTCTTATCAAACTTTAGTTTTCCAAATACTATGCTTGGGAACTCTGTGCTTTTCAAAACTTCTTTTATTTCTTCCGCGCTTTGAGCGCCAAGCTTAAGTGCCTCAATTATTACCTTGGCTGCATCATAAGCATTTGGAGCAGCAGGTCCTGTTGGCTCTGTGCCATACTTTTTTACAAACCTATTTAAAAATTCTGCTTGCGCCTCTGTAATTTTAGGGAAGGCATAAAAAACATTGTTTTGTGCAACATCAGCATAGTCATCCAATAAATCTTGGGTTTCAACAGCTGCTGTGCCCAACATAGGAATTGCCAAATCAAGCTCTTTCATTTGTCTGAGAAAAGATCCTCTTGGAGCTTCTGAAGCAAAAGTGGCAAGCACAGAATCTGGAGCCAGCTTTTTAATTTTTAGAATTTCTGTTCTAAAATCTTTAGCCTCTGTCAAAACAAGAAACTCCTCAACAACCTCAATCCCCTTTTGCTCTGCTTGCTCTTTA
Source organism: uncultured Candidatus Saccharibacteria bacterium (assembly GCA_964348225.1). GTDB lineage: Bacteria > Patescibacteriota > Minisyncoccia > Minisyncoccales > CG1-02-41-26 > CAYGBM01. The sequence continues at coordinate 30,969 of CAYGBM010000009.1, forward strand.
AATCCCAAAGCCACTGTTTGAGAAAAAATATCTGAATCTCGCACAACCACTACCCTGCTCAAGCCTTGTTCTTTGCAAAAATCAACCAAGCCTTCCATCTCAGCCCTCTGGGGATGAAATACAGAAAAGAAATAATCCAAACTTGTTTTTTCTTCAACTCCCTCAGTATTGTCTGGAGATATTAAAACCACTCTTTCTTGTTCAGCTGCCTCAGCCACCCCTGGCATATCCCAAGTAGGCCCTATAATAACCTCCACCCTATCAACATCGCTTAGTTTTCTTAAGGCAGTTATGGCTCTGACAGTATCAAGAGTGCCAATATCTTCCACAATAAGCTCAATTCTTTTACCTTCTTTTCCTCCTTCAGTATTTACCTCCTCAATTGCCATTTCAATTGATTTTAATTCTCCATCGCCAAAATAAGCAGCCTCGCCCGTTAATGATAAAAGCGCCCCTATTCTGATTACTTCCTCTACTGGAGTACTTGGTTTCCTGCGAAATCCATACCAAATACCAGCAATAATAATTAGGGCAGCAATAACTGCAAAAATTGTTTTTATTGTTTTAGTCATATAATTTTATGAATGTTAAATCCAGGAAATTGATTTTTCTCAACTCCTAAGAAGAATTTAGCTGTTTGTAAGTTTTTTATCAACGATTTTGAAAGCAAAAATATTGAAAATGTAGCAAAATTAAGAATTTTTGCAAATTTTCATCAAAAATATTGACAAATAAATAGGATATGTTAAACTACAAATATATGAAACAAGATGTGATACTGTTGGAGGTGTTAGAAAAAATCGGCTTTACAAAAAAAGAAGCCAGAGTTTATCTGGCCCTTCTTGAGCTAAACAAAGGAACAGTAACAGTAATCGCTAAAACAACAGAACTTAAACGTTCTATTATCTATGTGATACTTGAAGGATTAATCCAAAGAGGATATGTAAACGAAATTCCTGGCAAAAAAATAAAAACCTACCAAGCAATTGAGCCTTCAATAATTCTTGCTCAATTAAAGAAAACAACAAAGAATTTCTTAGAGATGCTCCCCATCTTTCAAATGCTCCAGAACAAAGAAGGAAAACGTCCAAGAATTCATTATATTGAAACAACGAAAGGAATTTTAAACGTTTATGAAGAAATGAATTGGGCAAAAAATGCTTTTTTCATTACCTCTTTTGAGAGAATTAAAAAACACTCCCCTACTGCAATCAAAAACTGGGTTCGCGATTTCAAAAAAAGTGTTTATAAACTAAAGGCACGTTATCTTATTCCTAACAATGCTGTTGATATAAAAATCGGAAAAGAGTTCAAAAGAGCAGGCCAAAAAGTAAGAACCCTAAAGGCACTGGGAGAAAGCAATATGGATTTTACAATCTACGACAATAAATTAGCTCTCACCTCTCTTGAGGAAAAACCATTTATGGTAGTAATAGAATCAGAAACCCTGGCAAAATCCATCCAACCGCTTTTCGAAGTCGCCTGGAAACAGGGAAAAGAATTAAGATAATCATTTTCCATTTTAAGACAACTAAAACCCCTGCCCTAAACTATAAAGTCGGACAGGGGTTCATTCTTAAATCTGAAATCTTTAATCTTCATACGGTACAAACTCGCCATTCCTGATAGTGAACATATGATACTCCTTCAAGATTGTGCGGTATTCGTTGAAATTAAGATTGCTGGCTAATCCTTGAAATTCCTTTAAACTCAATAAAGCATTCTTGATTTCCTCTGATTTGCACGCCCCCTCTTCAACAACCAAGCCTAAAGCCCTAACCGCATCGTAACTCTCAGCTGCCCAAAGCGGCATTACTTCATTGTATTCTTGTTGGTAATTACTTAGAACATTTTGCAATTCTAGGTTTTCTGTATCTTGTGAAACAATTGAGGTAGGAAAAACAATGCCTTCTGCTAAATCTCCAAGGGCATCTAAGAATGACTGGGTGTCAGTTCCCAAGCTTGCAATTACTGGCTGGTCCAATTTCAATTCTCTCGCTTGTTTAACTATTTCTATTGTATTTTTAAATCTAGAGGCAAAAAGCAAGGCTTCTGGATTTTTTTGTTTTATTTTCAAAAGAGACGTCCGGAAATCTAATTCTTCTTTATTATGGAAATCAACAAATAAAACTTGTCTTCCTTGTTCTTCAAAAACCGTTTGGAACCCTTCGTAAACCCCTTTTTGGGTTAAATTATTAAGGCAAAGAACAGCTACAGTTTGGTATTTCTCTGAAGCAAATTCTCCTAATGCCTCACCAGCATAGGTTGCTTCTCCCCTCATATTAAAAACAAAACTACCTGGCTCTGTGAACGCGGGGGTATGGGTAAAGCCAAAAAGCACTGTTTTGTTTTCTTGGGCAATCGGCGCTAAAGCGCTGCAAATATCAGAAAGCTGACAGATTAAAACTTGCACCTTATCAATTTGTATCAATTTGTGAGCAGCAGATACTGCTTTTGCGATTTCTGCTGCAGAATCTTCATAAATTACCTCTAACTTCTTTTCTTTTTTATTCACCTCTTGCAAAGCAAGCTCTATTCCCTTCTGTGTCTTTTCACCCCATTCAGCCATCTTTCCAGTAAAAGGTAAAATCGCTCCAATTTTAACTAGCTCTCTTGTTTCTGTTGACACTTCTTCTGTCTGTTTCCGTAGCCAAGCGTAAGAAATAATGCCAATAATGATAATAACAACAACGAGGGCTAAAATTGTTTTTGTTTTTTTATTCATAGATCGAACTCTAAGCTGAACATTAAAAAGCTAATTGCTGTATTTTACAAATTGTCCGTCTTTAATCGTTTTTATTATCACAGGCTTAATAACATCTCCGTTCTCATCAAAGGTGGTGTTTCCTCCAATGCCAGGATAATCTTTTAAATCATAGAGAAAATCTCTTACGCAATCCGTGTTCGTATCCCCACCACAGAAACTTATCGCCTTCAGTATAATCTGAAGCGCGTCATAACCATTTGCTGCCATAAAATTACTTTCTTTTCCGTGCAAAGTTTTAAATCTTTCTCTGTAGGGCTGAATGCTAGAATCTTTTATATCAAAAGCAGGAGCAGTATAAAGCACGCCCTCTGAAGCATCACCTGCCATATTCAGATACTCCTCTGTCTCAAAAAGAACGGGTCCAGTGATTAAACCTTCAAAGCCTAATTCAACGATTTGCTGAGTTATTATCCCAGCATCTCTGCCCGAAGTACTAGCCAAATAGAAAGCTTCCGCGTCATTGGCTACAGCCATGGAGATATCAGTTTTAAAATCAATATTATCTTCGTTGTATTCTGCAGAGTGCATTATCTTACCTCCCATATCCAAAAAGTTTTCCCTGAACAATCTTCCATAAGTAATGGCATTGGCGGACTGGGCGGTAAAAACAGCAACCTTTTTGAAGCCTTTATGGATTAGGAATTCTGCCATTTTTTTGGCGTGTAGTACTCCTGTTTCTCTGTTTCTGAAAACATAATCCCCAGCCAAAGTAATATCTTCTGCTGTAGCAATAGGAGAAAAGAGAATAACCTTCCTGGCTTCAGCCACAGGAGCTGCTGCTAAAACACTGCTTGATCTTACAGGCCCAATAATTATATTTACTCCATCAATCTCTATAAGCTTTTTCACGGCGTTAACCGCTTCATTAGATTGGCTTTTGGTATCTTCGTAGATTATCTCTATTCTTCGACCCCCTATGGTTTTTGGCTTTAATTCATTTACTCCTAATTCTATTCCGTTCTTCACCTCTACTCCCACAAATGCAACCTTGCCAGTCAAAGAAAGCACCGCCCCTATCTTAATGGGCTTTTCTTCTGATGAAATAGAAATAGATTCTTTTCTTATTCCATACCAAACCACTACAAGAAGAACAGCAATAATAAGGATTCCCAGAGCTATTTTTGTTGTTTTTGTCATATATTATTTGTTCACCCTTCCCTTAATCATTATTTTCTCAAGTTGGGGATCAAGTCAATAATTTCGGCATATTCGACAAAGACTATTTACTTTTTGCTTTAAATATGCTATTTTTTGAATATCAGTAATCGTCGCTTTTGACGGCACTTCTATGCATTTAGAAAAACTCTTAGAAAATTACGGATTAAGCAAAAAAGAAGCTAGGGTTTATCTAGCTTCTCTTGAATTAGGCCCTTCTTCAGTGCAAAAGATTAGCCAGAAGACAATGTTGGCTCGTTCAACAACCTATGACGTTTTAGAAGGTTTAAGGCAAAAAGGGTTAATTTCCATTTTCCGCAAAAAGGGCGTTAAATACTTTAATGCTGAAACCCCAGAAAAAATAGCTGAGGGGGCTCAGAATATAGCTGACTTATTAAAAAAAGCCCTGCCCCAATTACAAGCAAAGCAACTTAGAACGAGAACTCAGCCGATAGTAAGATTTTATCAAGGCAAACAAGGAATGAAAACTATTTTAACAGAAATATTAAAAGAGGCTCATGAACTCTCCTCTTTTTGTTCAGCTGAAGATCTCTTCACTGCCCTTGAGAACTACTTTCCTAGATTTGTCCAACAAAGAGTAAAGAGGAAAATCCCTGTAAGGGTAATTATGCGAGAGTCAGCCAAAGCAAGAGAAAGAAAACAATTAGGCCCTCAACAACTAAGAAAGGTAAAAATTATCCCTGCCAAATACGAGCACCACGGGATAACCCTAATTTGGAATCACAAAATAGCAATGTTTTCATTCAAAGAAAATTTAGAGGTAGTAGTTATTGAAAGCAGGCCACTAACAGCAATGCAAAAAGCAAGCTTTGACTTCATCTGGAACTCCTTGCCCGATTAATCTTCATAAGCTACAAACTTGCCGTTTTTGATGATGAAAAGCTTGTTCTCCTTGCGAACATTCCCTGTTTCATCAAACGTGATATCTCCTGAAACCCCTGGAAAGCCTTTGATTTCCATCAAGGCATTTTTTATTTCCAAAGAGGTTTTAGCTCCCTCTTTAATAAGCTTGCCAAGGAGTTTCACTACATCATAAGCATTGGCCGCATATAAGCTCATTGGCTCGCCGTATTGCTCTTGGTGTTTCTTCAAAGCTGCTTGAAGCTCAGGATTAGGAGTGTCTTCGTAAACAATTGTTTGGGCGTAAATAATACCTTCAGCAGCATCTCCAGCAATTTCCAAAAATGCCTTGGTATCAATGCCTTGGTTGGAAAGTACCTGCTGCGTTAACCCCAGTGCCCTTGCTTGAACTAACATCATAGCCACATTTTTATCTCTGGAAGAAAAAAGTAGAACGTCAGGTTCCCCTGCTTTTATCTTAAGCAACATCGTCCTGAAATCTGACTCATCTTTTTCATGCGGTTCTAAAAAGACAACCTCCCCGCCATTTCTTTCAAATACTTCTTTAAAAGTTTCTACACCCCCTTTGTGGGTTTCGTTATTGATGTGGATAATAGCGGCTTTTTTGTATCCTTGCTTAGCAGCAAAATCCCCAAGGGCTTTTCCCATGTCTCGAGAATCCCCTCTGTTGCTGAAAATATAATCTCCTTGTTCTGTGAACCCAGGGGTGGAGGTAAAGCCAAAAAGCACCGCCTTAGCTTCTTGAGTAATTGGAGCTACCGCCTGAGAAACCCCACTTAATTGAACCACCAATACCTGAACCTTATCAATATTTATCAGTTTTTGAGCAGCAGATACTGCCTCAGCAGGTTCTCCTTTGCAGTCTTCATAGATTATCTCTATAACCTCTCCATCTCTGTTCACCTCTGCCAATGCCAACTCAATCCCTCTTTGAGTCCGCTCGCCCCAACTGGCAGCTTTCCCGCTTAAAGGCAAAACCGCCCCTATTTTTATTGCTTCTTTTATTTCCAGAGTTGGCTCAATAGGTTTTCTGCTAGCTGCATACCAAATACCACCCACAAGCACAATAACGATAACAATGCCTAAAATTGTTTTTGTTGTTTTAGTCATAAGTTTTTACTAACTAAGGGGTTGATGTTCCAGGCTCAAAAAGAGCCTGGAACATCATTGAGAACCCGGTTACAATCGTACCCTTTTTTATGGACTCTTACTTCTAAAAATATAATAGCAAATCAATGTATAGTATCAAGGATTACGGCAAGTTTTTGAGATAGTGTTGACTTTTTCTTGTAAATACGCTATTATTAGGCTGTTAATTTTCGTCGTAGCCAACGACAAATTGAAAAGATGCCATTAATAAAAGCTTTAGAAAACTATGGTTTAACCAAAAAGCAAGCTAAAACATATTTAGCTTGCTTAGAATTGGGCCTCTCGTCGGTGCAAAGAATCAGCCAAAGGGCAAATTTACCTCGTTCAACTTGCTACGAAGCATTAGAATCTTTAAGAAAAAAAGGCTTGATGTCCACTTTCCGAAAAAAGGGAATAAAATGCTTTAGCGCTGAAACACCCAAAAAAATTATTGATGAAGCCCAAAGAAAAACTGAATTATTAAAAGACACCCTCCCCCAGCTACAAGCAATAGAAAACAGAGCTGGGACCCAACCAAGCATAAGGTTTTATCAAGGTAAAGAGGGAATAAAAACTGTTTTAAAAGAAATGCTAAAAGAAGCCCACGAGGTTTTTGCTTTTTCTTCAGCTGAAGACATCTTTGCTATATTGGAGGATTATTTCCCTAAATTTGTCCAGCAGCGAATAAAAAGGAAAACCCCTATGAGGGTAATCTTGAGAGATTCGCCAAAGGCAAGAGAACGGAAAAGGTTAGGTCCTCAAGAGTTAAGAAAGGTAAAAATTATTCCTGCTGAATACGAACACCACGGTGTAATTGTCGTTTGGAACCACAAAATTGCTATGTTCTCGCTTAAAGAACAACTTGAAGTAGTGGTTATTGAAAGCAAAGATTTAACAGCCGTCCAAAAAGCCAGCTTTGACTTCATCTGGAACTCCTTACCCGACTAAACTTGAAATCTTTAATCTGTCAACTTTAATCTTTATAGGACACAAACTTGCCGTTCTTTACGGTTTTGATGAAATATGGGTAATAAACATCGCCGTTTTCATCAAAGGTTAAACTGCCCAAAATGCCAGGGTAATTTTTTGTTACAGAAAGCTTCTCTTTCATACACAAAGTATCTATCCTAGTTTCTCTCAGATTGCATTTCTTCAATACCCCTAATAGTAAATTCATTGCATCATAACCCTCAGCCACATAGGAACTAGGCAACATTCCATATATATTCTTATACCCTTCTACAAATTCCTTTATCCTGGAGTTCTCTGAAAGAGGGTCAAAGGGGTAAGTGTAAATCAGCCCTTCTGCTGCTTCTTTTGCTATTGCAATTAAATCTTTGCTCTCTAAACTTCTTATACCAAAGAACTGAATTTCTATTCCAAGCTCTTCTGACTGTTTTAAAATCGTAGCTGCTGTTTTTGCGTCAGCTAGCAAAAAAACAGCTTCAGGATTCTGTTCTTTGAGCTTTGTTAAATAAATTCTAAAGTCTGTATTCTCCATCAAAAAAGTTTGTTCTCCAATGAGCTCGCCTCCCAACTTCTCAATTTCTGGTCGAATAGAATTATAATGCCCTAATCCCCAATCATTGTTAACATACATTAGAGCTATTTTTCTATAACCGTGATTAATCACCCACTTCACCAATTCTCTATCCTCCACCTCTGCCCTAGTAGTAACCCGAAAGCTAAAGTCATTAGGTGATGTATATTCAGGGGTTGAAGCTGCAATTGCCATTTGAAGCACTTCTTCCTGATCAGCTAAAGGCGAAATAGCTAAAGCAACAGGGCTTACTGCTGTAATCATCAAAGAAACATCTTCAATCCTTAATCTATAATAAGCAGACAACCCTTCTTTTGGGTTAAACTTACTGTCTTCGTAAATGACTTTTATTGGCACTTCCCTTTCTTCTTCTATAGCTAGTTCTATTCCCCTTTTCATTTCTTCTCCATATTGAGCTGCTTTTCCGCTTAAAGGCAAAATCACCCCGATTTTAATGGGTTCTTTTTCTGGTGAAACCGAGATTGGTTTGTTAATCGCTATACGCAAAACCCCAACAATAATAATTGTTATAATTACCAAAAGAATAACTTTAATTTGATTTTCCATATTAGCCTTAACCTAGTAAATCAGCTAAGGCTGTCAACACTTTCGGCATTTTTTTAAAAAACCTTGATTTTTTATTTTAAAAACGCTATTATTAGCTTATTAACATCTGTCAATTTCGACGGCATTATTATGTATTTAGAAAAAAGTTTGGTAAATTATGGTTTAACCAAAAAACAAGCTAGAACATATTTAGCTTGTTTGGAGCTGGGTTCATCGGCTGTTCAAAGAATCAGCCAAAGAGCAGGCCTGGTTCGTTCAACCACTTACGAGGTCTTAGAATCGCTAAGACAAAAAGGGCTGGTTTCCACTTTTCGCAAAAAAAATATCAAATACTTTACAGCTGGAGAACCTCAAAGAATAATTGAAGATATGCAAAGCAGAACTGACTTGTTAAAAAATGACTTACCCCGTCTGCAAGCCTTGCAATATAAAACTAAAAACCAGCCGAAAGTCAGGTTTTATCAGGGCAAGCAAGGAATCAAAACCGTCTTAAATGAAACCCTAGAGGCGCACGAACTGGTTGGCTTCAGTTCGGTAGAGGATCTCTTCACTTCTCTGGAAAACTATTTCCCTAAATTTGTGGAAAAAAGAATCAAAAAGAAAATCCCTCTTAAAGTAATTATGAGGGATTCGCCTGAATCCAGAAAAAGAAAAACTTTAGGTCGTGAACAATTAAGAGAGGTAAGAATAATCCCCTCTCAATATCAACACCACGGCGGTATGCTGTTGTGGAACGATAAAATGGCGATGTTCTCTTTAAGAGACGAGCTTACAGCTGTAATCATTGAAAGCAAAGAACTATCAGCTATCCAAAAAACATTGTTTAACTTCATCTGGAACTCAGCCAACTAGAAGAAACTAATAAACATGTAGTCTGTCGGTATCTGATACCAACAGACTTAATCTTTATATGGTACGAACTTGCCGTTTTTTACAGTGAAATAATCAAATCTTTTTGCTGTGTGTCTTTTTTCATCAAAAGTAATTACCCCGCTTACTCCTTTAAAGTTCTTTGTTGCAGCTAATCTGCTTCTGATTACTTCAGTGTCCTGAATGCCGTCTTTTACAACCTCTGCAAAAAGCATAACTGCATCATAGGACTCACCAGCATAGATATTTATTTCCTCTCCATGCCTTTCTTGATACCGCCTGAAAATATTAGCAATGAGCAAATCTGACTTGTCTGGATCAAGCACGGCTGTTGAGTAAATCAACCCTTCAGCAGACTCTCCTGCTATATCCAAAAGAGCCTGTGAGTTTACACCCTGTACAGAAAGCGCAGGAACATCAAGGCCAACTTCCCGTGCCTGCTTTAAGATATAGCCAAGTTCTACGTCATAAGCAGGAAGATATAACCAATCAGGTTTAGCCTGTTTTATCTTAGCTATAAAAGTGCGAAAGTCCTGGTTGCCTTTTTGATACATCTCACTGAAAACTATCTCTCCCTTGAACACTTCTTCAAAGCTTTTACTCATACTGACCGCGCTATCAGTACTCCCGTAAAGAACAGCCACCTTTTGAGCGCCTTTGTCCATCAAGAAGTTAGCATCAGCAATACCTTCATCACTTGAAAGGGCATGGGGCTGAAAAATAAAGTTGCCAACATCAGTAATATCAGAAGTCAAGGTAAGAACAAAAACTGGCACTTCTGCTTCTTGAGCAACAGGAGCCACAGCCCCTGAAACGCCACTGAATATCGTTAAAATAGCTTTCACATTATCCATTTCAATCAGCTTTGTGGCAGCACTAACGCTTGTTACGGGGTCAGCTTGAGTATCTTCATAAATCGCCTCAAGTCTAACTTTTTCTAATTTTTTATTGGCATCTTCTATTGCCAAATCAATGCCCTTTCGCATCTTTTCACCATAGGAGGCATGTTTGCCAGTGAGGGGGGCAATCACCCCTATCTTAATCACTGCCCTTGCTGCTGGTTCTTCAGTTAAACCTGATTTATTTTGCGAACCATACCAAATAGCAACAACAAGGAGGATAAGAACAACAACTGCTAATAAAATTATTTTTGCTATTTGCTGCATAGATTTGTTTTACTTATCTCTCCTTGCCTCATCATAAAATAGTTAATAGTTCTGTCAATGCTTTTTAACAATCTTATGTCGTTAACTATTGACAACAACAGGCTAAAAATGATATTTTCCAAAAAAGGTTAAATATTGTTAATAATTATTAACATTAATCACCAACAACTATGCCATCAATTTTAGAGAAACTCTTAGAGGATTTTGGTTTAAACAAAAAAGAAACCAAGATATACTTGGTTTGTCTTGGATTAGGGCCAAGTTTCGCTGCCCATATTGCCAGGAAAACAGGGCTTAATAGAAGCACTTGCTATGTAGTCTTGGAGAGTTTAATTAGAAAAGGGCTAGTTACTAAATCAGGCGCTGAAAAGAAATTCCAGTTTACTGCAGAAACCCCAGAAAGGTTAATCAATTTAATTCAAAACAGGCAAAAGAAAGACAAGGCTTTAGAAAAAAAGCTCACTGAAGTTCTGCCAGAATTAGAATCACTTTGCGACACCTCTAACAAGCTGCCGAAAATCAAATTTGTTGAAGGAGCAGAAGGAGTTAAATCGATTTATGAAGATGTCTTGAAATCAACTCCTAAAGGAGGTGAATATTGGCACTGCGACCCCAATACCCAAGCTTATCTCGATATACTAAGTGAAGATTATGTATCAGATTTTATCAAAAGACGAATCAAAAAAGGTATCCACAGCCGAGCCATGGCTGACAGGATACCCTGGGTTGAAAAAGAAAGAAAAAGAGACAAAATATCTAACAGAGAAAGTATAGTGCTGCCAGAAAAAATAAAAATTCCTGCCAGACTTTACATCTATCACAGCAAAACAGCAATTCTTTCTCTAAAAAAAGAACCCACTGGAGTACTTATTGAAGACAAAAGTATTGCTGAAATGATGAGAATGCTCTATCAAGCCCTCTGGGATAAATGCAAGAAATAAGCAAATAAGCTAATAAGCATGCAAGTAGTAAGCCCCGTTAGAAGTTAACTAACTTCTAACGGGGTAAGCTAGTAAGTAGACTCCCTAAAATCAAAACCCCCGCCCGACTGTACAGTTTAGGGCGACGGTTAGCTTACAACTTACCTGCTTACATACTTACTACTCATTTCTCTTCACTTTCTATTATCTGTTCTATTTCCTTTATAAACTCTTGGGCTGTTTTAATAATTCTTTTAGCTTCTTCTTTGGAAAACTCTTTGTAGGTTTCATAGTCAGCCTTCTCTCTTGCTTCTTTTGCTTTTCTGAAAAAAACGAGCAAATTCAGGCTCTATTTTTCCCTTCTTAACAAAGTGAATTCCAAATAAAGTAATTAAACCAGCGTGTGTTTTCGCTACTAACCCTTCGGTCAATAAAAGGGCTGAAGCAGCATCAAAAAATGCATAATAGGCTCGTGAAACAGCATCTCTGTATTCTTTTTCCTTGAACAAAATCTCTGCTGAACGAATTCTCCTTTGAGCAAGCTCAAGGTGTTTTCTAATTTCCTCGGGAGATGGTTTTACCTTTGGATAAACAGCTATCATAGAGAAACCGCTTCCTTCTGAACAAGCTGCATAAAAACAGAAGGAATGTTATTTAAGTAATCATACTCTTTCTGAGAGAAGATTTTTACTGAAAGGTCAATGCAGTGCTTTAATAAAACATCGTTCACCAAATCATAAATTTTATCTTTATCTCGTTCAGAAACCCTTTTTAGCACTAATAACAAATCAATGTCTGAATCTTTGCCAAAATCTCCTCTCGCCTTGGAGCCAAAAAGCTTAAGCTCAACTACCTGGTAGCTCTCAGTTATTTTCTGCTTAAATTCCTCTATTGCCTTTGATTCATCAAAAGAAAGATTTTTTATTTTATGCATATAATATATTTTACCAAAAAAAATGATGCTTGACAAATTAAATCAAAACCCCCGCCGTGCAACAGCAGGGCGGGGGTTAGCTTACCAGCTTACATGCTTATTTCTCCTCGTAGGGTAGGAATTTGCCGTTTCTGACGCTCTTAAAAATAACCGGCTTTCTGGCGTTGCCAACTTCGTTAAAGCTAGTTTCTCCTGTAACCCCTTTGTAATATAAATTAAATAGTTTGTCTTTAATGCAAATAGTGTTCTCTGGATCATCACATCTTTTCATCACTTCCGCCAACATCCTCATATTGTCATAGCCCAAAGCTGCAAAATATTCTGCTTTGTAACCATACTTCTCTTCGAACTTTCTGTTAAACTCTTTCATTAAAGGATCTGGACCATCAGGGTCATAAATGGAAGTGGTATAGATAATTCCTTCTAAAATTTCTTTACCTACTAATTCTAGTAATTTGCTTGACTCTGTTCCGTATATTCCTAAAAATGGGATACCTAAATCCCATTCTTCCGCCTCAATTAACACATCTGCCAAGCCTTTGGTTCTGTCCATTATATAAATTGCTTCTGGCTGCAAAGATTTTATTTTTGAAAGAGAAGTTCTGTGATCTGAATCTTCCTCACCGTAAAGTTCGCTAAAGACAATCTCTCCGCCCAGTGACTCAAAAACACTTCGAAAATGCTGGGCATAGGTTTGTCCTGCATCGCTGTTTACCATCAAAATAGCTATCTTCCTATAACTTAAAATATTGTGGGCAAACTTGGCCATCTCTGTTGCTTCGCCTCCCGTGTCAATGTTGTTTTTGAACACAAAATCCCCTGTTTTAGCGATAGAAGGAGAGGCACTTCCAACCACAAAAAGTATGTCTTTGTTTTTCTGCGCAAGAGGACCCACACTTAAACTCACATTGCTCAGGGTAGCTAAATAAACTTTGATTTTATCAATATTGCTCAGTTTTTGATAAACTTCTACCCCCATAGCGCTATCGCCCAAGCTATCTTCATAGACTATCTCTATGAGCCTTTGATTCACTCCCCCTTCTCTATTAATCTCTTCCACCGCCAAATCAATGCCTTCTTTTGATTCTTGGCCATACTGGGCAGCGTTTCCGGTTAAAGGCAAAATCGCTCCAATTTTTATTGGCTTTTTTATCTCTGAAATCAAAGATGCGGTCTGGCTTTTCTTCACCCCATAATAGACAGCAGCAAAAGCCAGAACGAAAACAAGAATACCTAAAATTGTTTTTGTTGTTTTGTCCATGTTCAAATCCTTAATTAAACTTACACTTGTATAATAGGCAAGCCCTTATTAATGTCAATAAGTACAGACAACTTCATGTTGTCAAAGTATTGACAACAAAAGGGTTTTTTGGTAAGTTTGGATAAAAGGTCTTAATTTTGTTTGTTATTTTAAACATAAGATATGTCTATTGTGTCAGAGAAAATATTGGAAGAATTCGGATTAAACAAAAAAGAAATTGCAGTTTATCTCGCCTGTCTTGAGTGCGGCACTTCACACGCCAGCCATATCGCCAGAAAAGCAAAGCTTCACAGAAGTAGCTGTTATGCTGTTTTGGATAACCTAATTAAACATGGGCTGGTTAATAAATCAGGGAGTGAAAAAAAATTTCAATTTACTGCTGAAAATCCTGAAAGATTAGTATTGTTGATTCAAGAAAAAGAAAGGAAAGTGAAAGATATGGAGCAAAAGCTTGCAAAAATTCTACCTGAATTAAAATCTATCCAAGACACCACTGAAGAACTACCTAATATAAGGTTTATTGAAGGGGTAAAGGGAATAAAATCGGTCTATGAAGATATCTTGGAATCAGTGCCTCCGGGAGGTGAAAATTGGCATTGTGGCCCAGATGTAGAGGCTCTTATCAAGGTATTGGGCGGAGATTGGCTGTTTAATTTTATCAAGAAAAGAGGCAAGAAAGGCATCCAGAGTAGAGCCATTGTGGAAGAAAACCCTTGGGTAAAAAAAGAAGTAAAAAGAGATAAAAGGATTCACAAAAAGATCATTTACTTACCGAAAGAAATTAAAATCCCCGCCCGCTTACATATCTACGCCGATAAAGTAGCAATCTTTTCCTTAAAGAAAGAACCTAGTGGCGTATTGATTGAAGACAAAAATGTTGCTGCTATGATGAGAATGTTCTTCAAAGCCCTTTGGGATAAATACAAAAAATAAGCTAGTAAGCATGTAAGTACTAAGCTAATAAGTAGTAAGCTAATAAGTAGGCTCCCTAAAAACAAAACCCCCCGCCGTGCAACAGCACGGCGGGGGGTTAACTTACCAGCTTACATACTTACTGCTTA
>CAYGBM010000010.1:0-14292 GCA_964348225.1 uncultured Candidatus Saccharibacteria bacterium
AAGTGTATAAATGAAGACAGAATCTACTTTATTATTGAAGGCAATGGAAAATTTATAATTAACAACAAGGAAGGAACTGTTTCTGAGAATGACTTAGTTTTCGTTCCTAAAAACACACCCTATAACATAATTGGAAAAATGAAGTATTTCTTAATTTGTTCCCCTGAATTTAACCCAAAAGATGACATCTCATTAGAATAAAGATTAAACTCTTGTTAAATATCTTATAACCTTGGAAAATCGCCTGCCCTGTAGTTAGATCCAAAAGATTTATAGTACGGGGTTCCATCCGGGGAGCTATGAAAAAATCTAACCAATTTCGTCAAACAACCCGCCTTGAGAAAATAATTGCTTCCCTCGTAAATATCGGGGTATGTTTTATATTATCGCTTCCAATCTTGATTGTATACAGATCAAGAGTTCAGTGGCAGATAGCTTTTGTGGTTGCAGCTGGTATTTACCAGGTAATCGTGGCTACCATTCTTCGCGATCGGTGCCTCGGCCTCCGTGCAATTAAAGCCCGATGGGAACAAGAGCGCTATCCCACACGGCGCCGAATTATTTTCCACACCCTCTATTTTCTTCACGATGCCAGCGTAGCCGTCTGGATTTTCTTTCCCTTTGACATATTTTTAGCAAATATCCTGATTCTCCAGCTCCCACTTCTTTTAATAGCCAACAGTACCTTTCAAAATTGGACTAGTGGATTTAAATCAATAAAGTAAGGTGTATGAAGTTTGAGATTAATAACAAGATTTTTGAGAAGTTTCCTGACCTGAATGTAGGTGTTTTGGTTTGCAAGGGGATTGATAATAGAGGAACGTCAAAGGAGGTGATGAAGCTCATCAGAGAAAGAGAGCAAGAGATCCAATCAGAATTTAGTTCTGACACTTTATCTCAAAACCCAAGAATAAATGTTTGGCGAGAAACATATAAGGTTTTTGGAGCAAAACCTAAAGCGTACAAAAGTTCAGTAGAGAGTCTTTATCGGAGTGTTCTTGGAGGAAGAGAAATAAGGCATATAAATAAAATCGTTGATATTTACAATTATATTTCTTTGAAGCATATGCTTCCGGTTGGTGGAGAGGATTTAGATACGGTTCAGGGAGATATTCATTTAACATTTGCAGAAAAAGACGAGCCTTCAGTTTTACTATTAGGAAACAGAGAAGCCAGACCACCGCACGAGGGTGAAATTATCTATAAGGATGAAATTTCTGCTATCTGTCGCAGATTTAATTGGCGAGAGGCAGATAGAACTAAATTTACCGAGAGAACCAAAAATGCCATTGTAGTGATAGAAGGATTGCCTCCTATATTAAGGGATGATATTGAGAGGGTTTTAGAGGAAATGAAAAAGTTAATTGATAATTTCTGCGGAGGCAAAATTAGTAAGTTTGTTGTAGGCAAAGACAATACGGAGCTGGAATATTAATATTTTGTCATATAAGCTTTTTGGGTAACCCTGTGATCATTTTTCCCTAAAGAGGGGATTTTTTGTTATAATAAGTAATAGGAAAAGGTCGAAAAAATTTAACTTTTTATTTTGTTATTTTTATGGAAAATAAAGATATATTTATTATTGTTGCTTTGCTGATTGTTATTTTGTTGGTTAACCTTATGATATTTCTTGACGGATCAGCGGCAAGAAGAATGTTGGCTAAAGTATCAACTGAAAAACCAGCAGTTAAAACTAGTAAGTGTACAACAATACAGGATGGTTTACTGTACACCACTGATGGAGAGTTAATTAATACAGGTTATAGCCAGTGGGGGTATAACTACCAGGGGCATATGTTTAATGGCATGTATTGTGATTACCACCCAATGTATCGTCCTGGAGGTGCTCACTATGAGTGGTGTCAGGAGAATTACGGTAATGATATACTAATGATGAAATGGAATGATAGTTGGCTTTCCAATAGAGATTGCGATGGCGATGGTCTTTTAGACCGCCATTACGGCTTTGACAGCTATATCGGTTCTGGTGCCTGGCTGACAAACCATATGAGGGGAGTGTATCAGGAAGGCGAGCAGTCCTGCTCTTGGAATTATTTTGTCAAGATTGTGGCTGCGCCAAGCGATGCTAACAAAGTAGGCAATGTTTGGTATTTAGCTGACGGCACAGAACTAGGAGAGGTTATCTGGGGTTCATTTGCGACAATACAGAGCATCTATAATGATACTTGCACGGGCGAGCACGGAGTTGAGTATTTAAGCCCGGCAGGTCCTGGTTTTGGCAAGTTTTGAATAGAAAGAAAGATAAAATAGGGCTTCAGCTCTATTTTTCTTAAAAAATCGCCCAGTATAAAAATTTGTTTTTGTACGGAGCGGTTTTTGTGTTAAAATAAAGCACATGAAGCTGGAATCAATTAATCCAACAACGGAAGAGTCAATAGGGGAATTTGAGGTGTTTGCAGAAGACATGGTTTCTGGTTTGGTTGAAAAAGCCAGGCAATCTTTTAGACAATGGAAAGATACTGACATTTCAGAAAGAGAAAAGCTGGTTAAAAAGTTCTCTGAGGCTCTTTTGAAAAACAAAGAGGGTCTTGCTGAGCTTATTACTAAGGAAATGGGCAAACCTATTACAGAGTCAGTCAGAGAGATAGAAAAACTCCCTAAGAAGATAGATTGGTTTTTAAAAGAGGTAAGAAATATCATCCAAGATGAAGAAGTAGAAGCTGATGCAGAAGATGTTTCAGCCAGGATAAGATTTGAGCCAGTAGGGGTTGTGGGAATAATCACTCCTTGGAATTTTCCGGTTAGCAACCCAGTAGGGAAAATAATCCCAGCCTTGTTAACAGGCAATACTGTTGTTTTTAAACCTTCAGAGCTTTCAACATTGTGTGGGCTCAGGATAGATGAGATATTCAAAGAAGCGGGTTTCCCAGAGGGCGTATTTAACACAATTACTGGAGATAAGACAACAGGGCGATATCTTGTTTCTTCTAAAATAAATATGGTATCTATGACTGGCAGCAGTGCTGCTGGAAAAGATGTAGCCAATCAAGCAGGCAAGGGCTTGAAAAAGGTTGTATTGGAGCTGGGCGGTAGCGATCCTTTTGTTGTTTTTGATGATGCGATTTTTGAGCAGGCTGTAAATGGGGCTGTTTTTGGAAGATTTTTTAATTGTGGCCAGGTTTGTATAGCAGCTAAAAGGATTATTGTTGATAGAAAAATCTATGATTCATTTCTGGAAAAGTTCGTTCAGAAAGTGAAGGCTTTGAGGGTTGGTGATCCTTTAGAGAAAAAAACAGAGATTGGCCCTCTTGTTAGCAAGAAACAATTAGAAAAGTTAGAGGTCCAAGTAAAAGATGCCCTTGAAAAAGAGGTTCGTCTGCTCTGCGGAGGTAAGAGGTTGGAAAGAAAGGGTTATTTCTATGAACCAACTGTGCTCACAGACATCAAAGAAGATATGCTGGTTGCCAGAGAAGAGGTTTTTGGTCCGGTTGCTTCTATTTTTAGTTTTGGCTCTGTTGAAGAAGCAATTAAGATAGCTAACAATACAAGATATGGTTTAGCAGCTTCTGTTTGGACGCAAGATAGCGAGAAAGCTGAAAAAGCGCTAAAGAATATTGAAAGCGGAACAGTTTGCGTAAATGAGTTCGGGGGATCTTGTTCTAAATGCCCCAGGGGTGGTATTAAAGAAAGCGGCATAGGCAGGGAACGATCCAAATATGGGGTGTTAGAATTTTGTAATATGAAAACTGTTACACACTCTAAAAGCAAAAGCATTATGAGATCTAAATGGTTTCCCTATAATGAAAGCAAATAAAATTTTAAAATTAGTGGTTTCTATTTTGATTTGTCAAGGAGCAGGGTTTATTGGCTCTTTGTTTACCTCGCCAGCCATTTCAACTTGGTATGCCCAGCTTGAAAAACCAAGTTTTAACCCGCCCAACTGGATTTTTGCTCCTGTTTGGACGATCCTGTTTTTGCTGATGGGAGTTTCTTTGTATTTAGTGTGGAGCAAAGGATTGCAAGAGAAAAAAACAAAGACAGCTCTTTTGATTTTTGCTTGCCAGCTCATATTGAATATATTTTGGTCAATCCTGTTTTTTGGTTTGAAGTCTCCGCTTTATGCCTTTTTTGAGATAATTGTGCTCTGGTTGTTAATTTTATTTACTATTATTAGTTTTTACAGGGTTTCCAAAACATCAGCCTATCTTTTACTGCCCTATATCCTTTGGGTCAGCTTTGCTGCAGTGCTAAACCTTTCAATACTGACCCTTAATTTATAGTTTTTGAGCCCTTCAGATAGGTTTGCCTTCTAGCTGTTTTTTTGTTTACACTGAGCCTGTCGAAGTGTTTACACTGAGCTTGTTGAAGTGTTTACACTGCTTGTCCCGAGCCACGTCGAGGGAAGCCTGTCGAAGTGTTTACACTGAAGTTATTGAAGTGGTAGAATAGGGAAGAATTATGAAGAGAAAAAATGAACAAATTCTGAGAACCTGTATTTTGATTATCGGAGCAGCGATTCTTAGCCTCTGTGGGATATTTTTGGCTGAGAGAGTTTCTAATTTTCCAAAAACAACAACAATAAGCAGGATAAGCAATCTTCAAGGGGCTCCAGAGGCTAAGCCAGAAGGGTTTCAAATACAAAAACCCTCAACAAGCAGCGATGAGGAGTTTGACGACAAAGAGATAGAGTTATCCGATAAAATTAGTGAGATGAATGAGAACTTTGAGGTGAGTGAAGATGTGTCTTATACTGGGCCAGAAGGCCAGCTGGTGCGTTATCTTTTTAGTATTAATCAGGTACCATCACCCAAGGGGGCAGCTTTTTCTCCTGATGGAAAAGAGATTTGGGTAACCTTGCTTTTGAATAAGAAAAGAGGAGTGAGTGTTTTTGATTCTTCAACAGGTAAGAAAATTCAGGATATTAACTTAGATAATGGGGGAGGGGTTGAGATAATATTTTCTCACGATGGCAGTAAAGCCTATGTTAGTCAGATGGAAACAGCCAAGGTCTTTGAAATTGATGCTGGCTCAAAAAAAGTTTTACGCACTTTTAATACAGAAAGCGCCTGGACAAAGGTTTTGGAGCTATCTCCTGATGGCAAAACCCTTTTTGCTTCAAACTGGTCTGGAGATGATGTTTCAGAGATAGACCTTGAGCAGGGAAAACTACGGAGACGGATAGCAACTGTTGATACTCCAAGAGGGCTTTATATTACAGAGAATAGCAGCGCTCTTTATGTGGCTGGTTTTGCCAAAGGTGAGATTGAGAAAATAGATTTAAAGACAGGAATTGGCAAAGTTATCTTCAAAAACGGAGTATCAATGCGGCATATTGTAGCTGACGAAGAAAAGGGCTTGCTTTATGTTTCTGATATGGGCAGAGGCATTATCTGGAAACTTTCTTTGGAAGACGATAAAGTTGAAAAATTTGCTGATACAGACTATAATCCCAATACAATTGTTCTAAGTCCTGATAAGAAAATTCTCTTTGTTTCTTGTCGTGGCATAAATGATGCCTCGGGCAATTATTATATTCCAGGTCCGGAATGGGGCTCAGTTCTTCTTTTTGATACAGAAACAGGGCAGATGCTTGATGCCATTATTGGGGGGAATCAGCCAACTGCCCTTGCTGTTTCACCTGACGGTAAATTTCTTGTATTTTCTGACTTTCTTGATGGAAGATTAACAGTTTACGAGATTCCTTCTTATGAAGAGTTAAAAAAAGGCAATGGAGGAATAAGTAAAGTTTATAGAGACTATCTCAAGAAATAGGCATTTTTTATTATATTTTAGCTTGAAATCTGCTGAACTAGCATTGACAGCTCTTTCTTACTTTATTAGAATTGGAGATAGTAGAAAGGTTGTAAGGTAAAAATAATAATAAATAATCAATATGAAAAATAAAATTATTTTAGTTATTTTAGTGCTTATTGTAGTTGGGGGATTAATATGGTTCTTCACTACTAAAGAGACAGAAGAGGAGAGAGATGTTTATTCTGAAATCGCCACCATTGATAAAGATACTACGATTGATGGCGATTATTTTATTGCTGAGCAGCAAAAAACCACGCTGCAAAATGGTTCGGTTTTAACCGTGAACGGGAATTTAGAGATAAAGGGTGCTCTGGAATGCGAAAATGGTCCTCTTAATGTTGTAGTAAAAGGGGATTTAACGGTTGACAATCTTATTATGTGCAACCGTAGTGAAGACTTAGCTGATGATGGTGTTGGAGCTGGCATCTTTTTGACAACAGAGGGTTCTGTTGCATTCAGCGACAAGGCCATTGTTGTTTCCAACAGCCATGTTCAGCTTGTTGATAATGCAGATAACTTAGCCCTTACCCAGGAAGAGATAGAGGCAGTTTATGATGAGGTAGTAGAGGACACAGGAACTATTCCGCGAATAGGTCCTTTTGTAGATGAAAACGAGGAGATAAGCGCTAATGTTTCAACAAACAAACTATTTCCGAGCAGCTCGGTTGCTGGCAATAGAGTATTGAATGTTGTGAGAAGCCTGTTTGTGCCGCAAGTTTTTGCCCAGGAGTTGCCCCGGGATGAAGAAAGGGACATTGTTGATACGGTGCGGATCGGCGGCAAGTGGTATGTTGGAAATCCAGGAGAGGAGCCACCAAGGGCTTTGCATATTCCTACTCCTCCAAAAAAGGTGAAAAAGATTATAATTTTGTTTAATTTTGGCCCTGGCAAGCAGGTGAACTTAACAAACTTCACCTTGACCGGCCCGGATGGGCGTGAGGGTGAGAGCAGTGTCAATGAATCCTGTAATGCCAGAGGAAAAGATGGTGGAGATGCTATGCGTTTCCGGGTTATAGCCTCAAATATTAAAGTTAACAACTTCTTTCTTTTTCCTGGTGATGGCGGCGCTGGAGGCGAGGCAGTTACCAAGGAGGATTGCGATCACGGAAAGGCAACTGGCGGTAATGGCGGCAAGGCAGGAAATGTAAAGATGGAGTCTTCAGGGAGCTTTGTTGTTGAAGGGTTGTTTCAGCTTTGGCCGGGTTGGGGTGGCGCTGGCGGCCGTGCCTTAGCTTTTGGCAAAGATGGCAAAGATGGTTGTCCTGGTGAGGATGGTGGTGATGCAACCGCAAAAGGCGGAAAAGGCGGAGATAACAAAAAGAGGTTGCGAATTCAAAATGTAGAGGGCGTGGCAAATATTGAGATTGGCATAGTGTTTGCTGGGTCTGGTGGAAACGCCAAAGCCCGACCAGGAAAAGGTGGCAATGGAAAGGGCTGTAAATGCGATGGTGGCAAAGGAGGAACAGGAGTTGCTGTGGGTGGCAAAGGAGGCGATGCAAAATTAGATTTAGCAGGTGGAGTTGGACGGACAGCTGGTGCAGATGAGAGCGGCGGTAATGGTGGTGATGCAGACGCAACAGGGGGTAAAGGAGGTGAGGGAGGCGATTGTGATCCTTCGGATGCTGGAGGAAATGGGGGCGACGGAGGCGATGCTACACCAACAGGCGGTGAAGGAGGCCAAGGTACTAGTCCAGGGGGTGATGGTAATGAAACTGAACAGGCTGGAGATGGGGGAGATGGGGGTGATGGCTGCCCTGAAGGAAAGGGCGGTAAAGGGGGCACTGGTAATACCTTAGGCAACAACGGAGTTGATGGCAAAGATGGAAAAAATATCTGTCCTGTTCCAAAGAAGGGAACCGGTGTTCAGCCCCCGCCTGAACCTCCCGAAAAGACCCCGCCTATCTCTGTCAATCCAACAGGGCTTGAAAAGAAGCATATTATCGGCGACAGTCCCTGCCCAGATCCCTTTTCACCTGTTGCAATTTCAGGCCCTCAAGGCGGATTCTGGCAGGTAGATTTTGAAACAGTTCCCCAATGGCTCATTATACCAGAGATGGGTATGTTTGAAACCGAAATTGTCCAACTAGAATTGAGCTTTAACTGCAATATAGAAGATTTTTCTACCCACCAAGAGAGTGCCAGGATTGGAATTAAGGGCTTTGATTCCAATGAAGAGCATATTGGAGACTCTTTCTTTGATGTAGTTGTTGATGTTGTTGCTCCATAGGTGTTTGGTGCTGCAGGAAAAATGGAATAAACAAAAATTGCCTTTTTGGCAATTTTTGTTTGAGAGCTTAGTTGAATTAGTCAGGCAATCACATCCATTTTTTTAGCCACTCCAGCATTTTCTGGGGCTTTTCTCCAAAGTATTGATAACTTTCAAACCTGTGGCTGGTATTTTCAATCCAAAAAAGTTCCTTGGGAGAGGGAGTGTTTTTGTAAAAGCCCTGGACATCGCTTAGTTCGGTCCAGGGGTCGTTCTTGGCTTGAACATACAAGGTGGGAACTCTAATGTCTTTGGTAAAGTCAGCTGGCGATAATTTCGCTAAAGGATAAGAGCCGCGCCAGACAATGAATTTTTTTACCATAGGCACTATTAGCTTAGCGCTAAAAGGGCTAAGTCTTTTTTTGAGATAGGTTCGGAAAAAAACCTCCATTGAAATCGGTTGAATAGCAACAAGGCATTTAATATCTTTAAAGATTTCTGGTTTTTTGCTCATAGCAACAATAGTGGAGTTGGCTCCAAAACAATAGCTTACAAAGCCGACAGCCTTATCCTTGAGGTCGGGGCGCTTTTTGACAAACTCCATTGTACCAACAACATCTTTGTATTCTTCCAAGCCAAAAGTAGCAATGCCCTTATTGGGGCTTGGGTCGCTTTCGCCGTGATTGCGAAAATCAAACATCAAAACCCAATAGCCTTCATTGTGTAAATGCTTGGCTGCTTTTAAAAATTCAATCTCTTTGTTGTATAACTTAGTTAGGCTTTTATATTGGGTGGTAGAGCCGTACTTTGTTAAACCACCAACATGGGTCATAATAATCAGTTTATTGGAAGAGCCAGGAATAAGCCAGCCTTTGATATTGACCTTATCTGAAGTTCTGAACTCAATATTCTCAAAATCCATCCCATAGTCTTTTGGGTTTTTAGGCACAGGCTGCCTGTCAAGATGAAGAATTGTGCCTGACAAGAAATAGCAAAGCCCAAGATAACTGAAACAAAGCGCCAAGATGATAATTATTATAACGAATAAATAAAGCATAGCTCTATTCTATCACAAAACCCCTTGCTTTTCTATTTCTTTTGTTGAGTGTTTACACTGAGCCCGCCGAAGTGATAGAATTAAAAAAGTATGGCTAAAAACAAGCCTGAAAAATATTGGTCAGGTAGCGTCACAGAGCATAGCGATGCGCTTGATTTGGAAGAGGGTGTTTTCACTTTTAAGAGCCCGAGAAAGATCGCCCTATCTCTTAAAAAATCAGCAGAAGAAAGCACAAGGCGAAAGGCAGGGCCTTTTCAATCAGCTATGTCTATGCTTAACTTTTATATTAATCGTGCTGGTAAAAACTTAGACAAGAACCAAAAGAAAATTCTAGAGCAAGCAAAAATAGAACTTCGTAAATTATTTGGTAGAAAGTAATTTCAGATATAAATAGACACGGTCAATACATGATAAAAGCAATTATTTTTGATTTAGGCGGGATATTTGTGGGAGATGAGTGGAGGGTGGTATATACAAAAATCGCTGAGGCTTTGGAGATGCCTGAAGACCAGTTAAAAGAGATATTGATTCCTTTGTTAAAAGAATGGGAGGGGAGAGAGATTAATGAGGAGATGCTTTGGAAAAAGCTTGAAATAGAAACAGGGAGGAAGTTGCGTTTTCAGCTTAGAAAGGATTTATTCTTTCAGACATTTCGAGAGAATGCCCAAGATATTGATGAATCTTGGCAGATTTTAGCTGAGTTGCGAGATAGGGGAGTTCGTTTAGCGCTTCTTTCAAATACTAATCCAGCTCATTTACGAGCCCTTAAAGAAACAGGGAGAATTGATAGATTCAGCGAACTAGGGGTTGAGGTATTTGTTTACTCTTTTCAAGTAGGCTTTCGAAAGCCCGACCCTAGGATTTACAAGCTTGCCCTTGAGGAATTAAATCTTCCTGCCAAAGATTGCCTGTTCGTAGATGATATTTTAAAGAATGTTAAAGCAACAGAAGACCTTGGAATAAAGGGTATTCATTTTCAAGCAGCAAACCAGCTGAGAGAGGAACTAGGCAGAGCTGGTTTACTCTAAAGAATTATGGGTTAGTTGCTTGGAGGATGGCTTGTTTGATTTTCTCTGGAGAGGGGAGGCGGTCAAAAAAGAATTTGCCTTGGGTGGCTGCTGTTTGGATTTGCAAGTCGCCATACCTGAACAACTCAGCTATGGGGCCTATCACTTTGGTTGAAACATCTTCTATGTGAGTTAAATTTAGTTCAGCTTCTTTGTGTCTGAAGAGCCCTCGTTGCTCTTTTTTGATTACTCTTTTGTTTGTAAGAACAAAAATGTTTAAAGCGTAAATCATAATGTTGTAGAAGAACAAGCACCAAAGGGCTAAATAATAAGCTGAAACCAAAAACCAATACAAAGAAGAAAAAACATGATACCAGGATTTAGCAGCTATGAAAAAATAAATTAAAACAGGCACGAGGCTGAAGACAGCAACTATAAAAAGAGGCAAGAAGAGAAAGAGCCAGTGTCTTCTGGCAACCAAGATGGTTTTCTCGCCAGGCAGCTGCCCTTTAAAGCTGTTGCTTGAAATGCTAAAAATTGTTGGCATAGATTATTAACTTATAAAATTTAGTTTCTCAAGAATGGTTTTAATAACCAATTGCCAGTCAACTCTTTGATAAGCCCAGAAAGTGATAAGGAATAACAGGAAAGAACCCAAGAAAAAAACCAAAGCCAAAACTTTGGGTTTTCTGCCAACACCAAACCTGATTAGATGATAAACAATTGAAAATGCATACCAAAGATAAACCAATGAAATGATTATAAGGAAGATAGAATTGAGGCTCAACATATTATTTTATTTTACAAAAAGTTTGTTGTTTTAACAACTAAATCTGTGAATAACTTTTTTGACACTATTGTTTGATAAGGTACAATAAATAAAGGTATTTTATGTCCGATATCGGATAAATATCATGGATGAGAGTATTGAGAAGAAGAAATATATTTCGCTTGCTGAGGCAGGAAAAATTTCTGGCTACTCCCAGGAGTATTTGAGTTTGCGAGCAAGGCAAGGAAAACTGCGAGCTGTGAAATTTGGCAGGAACTGGGTTACAAAAAAAGAATGGCTCAAAGAGTATATAGTAATGGTGAATGGTGGGGAAGTAAAAGAGGTTTCTCCAGCCAAGGCAGAAACTCCTGGTAAAGAATTTATATCATTGAAGAGGGGAGCAAAAATTTCTGGTTATTCTCAAGAATATTTAAGCTTGAGAGCAAGGCAGGGTAAGTTACGGGCGGTGAGATTTGGCAGAAATTGGTTGACTAAAAAGGAATGGGTGAAAGATTATATAGAAAATAACAAAAAAAGCTTAGTATCGGTTATCAAAGATAAACTAGTTAGTAAGCCCGTAATGGCAAAGGTTGCAAAAGTAAAGAAAGACCTGGTATCGGATATAGAAAATAAGCAAATCAAGCAGGAAATTAAAAGCATTATCAAGCAAGAGGTTAAAAGACGAGTTCCAGTTTCCTTGCCTGTAAAGATTGATAAAATTCAAGCCTTAAGAAGGCGAGACCCAATAAGAGAAAGCATAAGAAAAGCCATTGAAGTAAAAAGGCAAAAGAAGCCGAAAATCACAAAAGTTACACCAAAAATACCAACGAGAGAAAAGATTTACTCGTTGGTGCATCAATTTGTATCTACTTTTTCATTTCTTTTCCAACCAGCGCGCAGAACGGCAACCATAGCTATCTGCGCGCTGGTTTTTATTTCAATTATTGTTGGAGCTATACTTGGATTTTTAAATATACCTTCAAAAATAAGCCTTGCATTTAAGTCTATTTCTGGGCAAGTTAACGAAGTTACATTCAAAGTTACAGGTGAATTTGATGATTTTTCTGAAAATATGAAATATATTGCTAACACCACCCTAAAAGGGTTAAAGGATTTTCCCAGAGCTTTTTCTGAGGGAGCTGAGTTTTCAGTGAAGGCTTTAGCATTTGTTGGCCAAGAAGTTAAATCAGGGGTTCTGAAAAAAACAGGAGGCTTGAGTAGAAAGATGAACCTATTTATTTCTAAATTGAATTATGGGGCAAAAGGAATTAGCCAGGTTTTTATCTCTAACATCAGCGATGTTGGCAAAAGAATTGTTAGGGGAGTGGAGCGGATAGGGTTAGCTTTTAGAAATTTTGGAAAAGTTTTAGTTAAGATGATAACGGAACCATACAGGCTTGTTACTCAAAAGCCACCCTTAGTTAAAAAGCCTGAAGAACCACTTACTGAAACTCCTAAGGTTTCTGAAGAAGAATTGCTGGAAGAAGAGGAATTGGCAAAAGAGATTCCTCCCGAAGTTCCAGAAGAAATTTTACCCAAGCCAGAACAGAAAGGACTGGTTGTGGTGCCAGCAACCGACGAGAATGAAAAAATGTTAGCAAAAATCAAGAGTTCATTTTCTGATGAAGTTAAAGTTATCCCAACAGATGAAAGCTCTGGCATTATAGTGCCAATATTTAGAGAGAAGGAAGGTGAGGAATATCTTTATTTAATGGTGCCAGTTACCAAAGAAGAACCAAAAGAGCAACCATGAGGAACCTTACAATAATAATCATAGCATTTAGTTGTTTCATTTTGCTTGCTAGTGTTAACGCTTTGGCTTTTGAGGATCAGGAATCTTTTGATTTACTCCCAGAGAACAGCTTCATTTTAAGCCCAACTAAAATTGAAATTTTGCTTGATCCGGGAGAAAGCACAATCAAGGATTTATTGATTGTAAACCGCTTGGGTAGAGCAGGGAATTTCAAAGTTGAAATAGAAGACTGTCAAGGCTCTTCAATAGGGGAACAGCCAGTTGTTCTTTTGGGTGAAAAAAGAGGTCCTTATCCGTTAAAGGATTATTTAAAACCCCAGTTCACGGGGTTCACCTTACAGCATGAGGAGAGTGTGGTTTTGCCCATTGAGGTTTCTGTGCCAGAGGGCATGGAGCCAGGAGGGCTTTATGGCGCAGTCCTTGTTGGTGGGTCGTTTGCTCAAGATGTTGAGAAAGGAAATGTTCAGATGATAGGGAGGGTTGGAACTCTGTTCTTTGTAAAAGTAAAAGGAGAAGTTGAGGAATCAGGGGCTTTAGAAGGATTTACCACAGCCGACTCAAAAAGGATTTATCAAAAAGGGCCAGTGGCTCTTTCAATAATGTATCGTAATACAGGCAATGTTCATTTAGCCCCTTCAGGTATGATTGAGGTTAAAAATATCTTTGGCAAAAAGATAGATACCATAGAAATAGAACCCTATTTTTCTATGCCAGCATCTCTTCGTCGTAAGGAAGTGGCATGGAAAAGAGAAAAAGGTTTTGGTCGTTATACAGCAAGCCTTGTTCTTAATAGGGGCTACAAGGATAAAGAGGACGTAGTTGATAAAGCAGAAATTTCTTTTTGGATTTTGCCCCAGCAAATGGTTGTAATCATGGGAGTAGTATTATTTTTCTTTATAATTCTTATTGTGCTATTTCGGCTCAAGCGGAGAACAAGAAAATTTCCTCTAAAATATAGCAAAAATGACTAAAAAAAACCTAATCCTTATTATTCTAATCATAGGTTTTAGCTTTCAGGTTTTATGCTTGAGGGTTGCTGCTGAAGAGATGTCAAGTGGCAATTATCTTATTCCAGTAGATTCTATTAATGTTGGGGGTTTGATATCAACCACGAGCAATTATGATATGAACATTACAATTGGCGAGGCAGCAACTGGTTTATCAACCACAACAGATTATCAGCTAAAAGCCGGTTATCAGCAAATGTTAGAGGAGGGATACATATCAATTTCGGTTTCTTCCACTGTAAGTATGGCGCCCAACATTCAAAGACTAAGCGGTGGACAGAGTGATGGTTCAGGCGGGGCTGTTGTGATAACTGATAGTGCAAGCGGGTACTCTTTAAGTATTAAGGCAAGTACTGCCCCAGCTCTTGCTGGAGCGGGTGATAGTTTTGCTGATTACACGCCCCAGGTTGCTGGCACACCTGATTTTAGTTGGTCAATTCCAACAAATGATTCTGAGTTTGGCTACAGCCCAGAGGGTTCTGATATTGTTCAGAAGTTCAAAGACAATGGTTCTTCCTGCAATACAGGCAGCAGTGATACATCTGATGCTTGCTGGGACGATTTTTCAACTTCATACGAAACAATTGCCTTGTCTTATTCTGCTAATACCCCAACAGGCACGCCAACCACTTTAAAGTTTAGAGCAGAATCTGGTTCTTCTCATACTCAAACACCAGGCAGTTATCAAGCAACCATAACTTTAACAGCGATCACTAAT
>CAYGBM010000011.1:0-31332 GCA_964348225.1 uncultured Candidatus Saccharibacteria bacterium
ATAATATGGGGGCTGTTTGGTAAATCAAGAAGCTCAAAACAGCAAAAATGATAAAATACAAACCAATGGCAGACACTATTCTGGGCACTCTCTTTTTCTCTAAAATGTCTATCAAGAAATTAAATAATATGCCGATAATCAAAGCAAAAATAAACCAAACAATAACGTCTTTAATCAGATAAAGAACATAAACACAGACTACTCCAACCAAAATCTTGAAGATTGTAGCCCAGCTGATATTGAGGATAGACTGGTTGTTCATATTTTTATATTTTAGAGCTTCAACAACTCTTGAAACTGAGATTTATTTCTATGAGGGCCAATCATTGCTAAATTCAATTTTTCTGGTTGGAAAATGCCTTCAGCAACCTTTTTGATATCATTAACACTCACTTTATCAATTTTGGCACATTTCTCCTCCAGCGTCAAAATTTCACCTGTCAACAATTCTTGGCCAGCATAAAAAGAAGCTTTGGCATCGGAGGGCTCTAAACTTAAAATCAAACTGCCCTTTAAGTAATCTTTGGCTTTTGTAAGCTCTCTTTGAGAAATTTTCTTATCCCTGATATCTTTGTATTCTTTCAAAATCAAACTTACTACTTTCTCAACATCTTTATTAGGAACGCCAGCTTGGGTAGCTAAGTATCCGCTATCAGTGTAAGGGTCTGAAGAAGTATGAATGTAATAGCAAAGCCCTCTTCTTTCTCTGATGAGAATAAAGAGGCGCGATGACATATTGCCACCAAGAATGGTAGCTAAGATTTCTTGAGCATATCTTTGAGGATGCAAAAGATGATATCCTCTAACACCTAATATAAGATGGGTTTGGTCGGTTTTTTTAAAATGCAAGAGAGCGCCTGGCTTTCTCTGGCCTTCAATAACTTCGGTTTTAGACTTGGGAGAATCTTTGCCAATGTTGTTAAAATATTTTTTAACCTTATCTAGGATTTCCCCCTTATCAAAATTACCAGCCACCGCCACAATAGTATTTAAAGCAGAATAATGACTTTTTAGATAATCTAAAAAGTCTTTTCTTTTGAAGCCCAAGACATTTTTTTTGGTGCCAATGGTTAACCAGCCAGCTGGTTGGTCGCCATAAAGCAGCTGCTCCCAGAGGTTGCCAATATATTTCATTGGCGTGTCTAAATACATATTTATCTCCTCCACAATCACTCCCCTTTCTCTTTTTATCTCCTGCTCCTCTAACTTTGAGTTAAGGAAAATATCACTTACCCAATCCAAGGCTAAGTCTAAATACTCAAAGCTCACTTTGGCAAAATAGCCTGTAAATTCCTTAGTTGTGAAAGCATTATAAGCCCCACCAACCCTGTCCAGAGTTTCTGCAATCTTTAAGGTGCTGGGCCTCTTCTTTGTGCCCTTAAAGAACATATGCTCTAAAAAATGGGAAATACCATTGACTTCTTTTGTTTCGTACTTGGAACCCGTGCCCACCACAACCAAAACCGTTACAGCTTTTGTACTGCTGGAGGGCACACTAATAACCCGCAAACCATTTTTTAGAGTAATCTTAGAGAACATACTCGCTCGCTTCGCTCGCGAGTTATGTTCTTTAGAAACCCACGGTTTCTAACGCTCGCAAGCTTCGCTTGCTCACTGTTTTCCTCCACGGGGAGATACCCAATCTCCCCGACCCCCTCTGTGTGTATTGGAATTTCAATAATAATGATTGAAATTCCAATACAAGAACAATTTTTTGAGATAAAGAATTATTTAAACTTTTCTTTCAAAGCCTCAACGATTTCTTTAATCTTCACCCTCTCTTGGGCCATTGTTTCTCTATCTCTTAAGGTTAAATCGTCTTGCTTTAAGCTTTCAAAGTCTATTGTCAAACAAAAAGGCGTGCCTGCTTCATCCTGTCGGCGGTAACGTCTGCCGATTGAACCTAGCTCATCATACTGGCAGTAGAAATGCGGATTTAAAAGCTCAAAAACTTCTTTGGCTTTTTTCAAAAGCTCAGGCTTGTTGCGCACCAAAGGCAAAACAGCAGCTTGAATCGGGGCTATCTTTTTGTTGATAGAGAGCACCACCTCAACATCCTTCGTAGCTTTGGTGGTTTCGGTTCTACCGCCCTTAACCTCTGTGTAAGCGTCAATTAACACAGCAAGCAATGCCCTTTCCAAGCCCAAGGTTGGCTCAATAACATAGGGGAAATACTTCTTGTTTTTTGCCTCATCAAAGTACTTTAAATCTTCCCCTGACACTTTTGAGTGGCCCGACAAATCAAAGTCTGTGCGATTGGCAATGCCTGCCAATTCCGACCAGCCAAAAGGAAACTTGTATTCTATATCAACTGTTCTCTTTGAATAGTGAGCTAAGCTTTCTTTAGGATGCTCGTAGCGCCTTAAATTCTTTTTTTTCAAGCCAAGCTCTAAGAAAAAACCCTCCCAAAGATTGAGCCATTCTTCAAATATCTCCTCGTCTTTTCCAGGTTCAACAAAATACTCAATTTCAGCAATATCAAATTCTCTGGATCGGAAAGTAAAATTACCTGTAGTGATTTCATTGCGAAAGCACCTGCCTATCTGGGCAATGCCAAAAGGCAGCTTAACCCTTGTTGAAGTTAAAATATTCTTAAAATTAGAAAACATTGATTGGGCGGTTTCCGGCCTCAAATAGGTCTGGCTAGCCTTGTCTTCTATTGGCCCAATAAAAGTTTTGAACATCAAATTAAACTGGCGCGCCTCTGTAAAATCTTTTCCGCCGCAACTTGGGCATTGGTTTTTATCTTTTGCCTTACCTTTGCTAACAAAACGCCCGTCTTCCATATGGTCTGCCCTGTATCTGGCATGGCATTCTTTACATTCTACTAACGGGTCGGTAAAATTCTGTAGGTGGCCTGATGCTTCCCAGGTTTTTGGGTGCATTATGGCTGTGCCATCAATAAGCCAGACATCGTCCCTCTTTTTAACAAACTTTTCCAGCCAAAAATTCCTGATATTATTTTTTAAAAGAGAACCTAGAGGCCCATAATCCCAAAAACCTTCCACCCCTCCGTAAATCTCAGAAGCCTGGAATATAAAACCTCTTCGTTTGCAAAGAGATACAATTTTGGGCATTAAATCCATGTTCCTTCGCCCTGTTGGGCTCAGTCAAATTAAAAACTTAAAATTAAAAGTTAAAAATTTAATCTCAATTTCATTGCACGATTCCTTCCTCATCATCAACTGTTTTGTCATCGGGCAAAGTGGTGTTCACCTCTCCAGCTTTTTCTCTGATAATCTCTAGGGTAAAAACGTCCTCTCCTGAAAATTCAGCTTCGTTCACCAAAAGCGGCGTTGTGCCTTTTTGAGACTCATCGGGTTTTAATTCAATCTGAAAAGCTAGGGTCGTCGGAACGCCATCAACAGACTGATAAGCGTCGATCTCTCCTATATTCCAAATAACCTCCCTTGATTTGGAATCATAGGTGAACTTCGCCTCTTCCGGGAAAAACTTACCAGTTACCGCCACATTCTCTGGCAGACGAACCTTGGCCTTTGCTCCTTTCAAATCATTCCAATAATTCCCAATATGCCAGAAAACAGTGTAGGTGGTGATTTCCCCAACTTCCGGAGGCAAGGCTCCTGAGTTTCCGAAGACCTCTTCTTCAAAATAGACTTTCTGGGAAAATTCTACCTTTGTGTTAATCTTTGTTTCAAACAATTTCTCTGTTCCACCAAGAATTGTTACTACATTCCTTAAAACAGGGTTTTTGATTCTCTTTGAAGGAGGCTCCTCTTTAACATTTATCCAGAACTCAACTTTTTCTTCCTCGCCCGCATCCAAAAATCGCAAAGCTGGCACCACTTTCCAGTCCCAAATAATAGAATTATCTCCTTTGCCAACCTCTCCTTTCTCCGATTTTATACTTGTTAAGTCAAAAAACTCTCCTTCTAATTTAACAAGCAAAAACTTCTTCTGAATTGGACTTTTGCCAATATTCTTAAAGAAAACCTCATAATGTAATAAATCGCCAGCTGAAGCCACATAGCTTGGAGAACCATTGATAAGTTGAGAAATATACAAACTGGGGGTGGCTATTTCTGTTGACTGGGTGGTTTCTTTCAAAACAATAAACTCCCCCTCTCTTATGAGTCCAAGCTGGGCGCGGAATACTTTTTTCAAGCCTTCCGCCCCCCTAACTATGCCTTTTATTTCTATTCTCCCGCCATCAGCCTGATAAAGCGAAGGTAAAACCCACTCTGTCTCATCTAGGGCTTTGGGTTGCGAGCTGACAAATTGGAACCCAACAGGATATTCTATTTTCACCCTTAAATCTTCTAAAATATAATCTATGTTTGAAAAATAGTTTAAAGAAAAATCCATTTCTTCCTCTTGAGGTATTTTCAAAGGTAAATCAAATTCAAAAGTCAAAGGAACAAAATCAATCTGGGTGGTAAAGCTCGTTTTGCTCTCATAACGAGCCTCAAGGTTTTTGGGTCTATAAGTTATTGAAGCTTTTGCCTCTAAAGTGTCGTTTTCTTTTCCAAAGACGCGCGCCTTAAAGCTCATAGTCTCCTCTCCCGGATATATATCTTCTATTTTTTTAATCACCCTCGGAGGATTATCGTCTTGAGGTACAGCATGCTCTGGATATTCAAAAACAAGCTCGCAGTCCTCAAGCCGCACAGCTCCATCATTCTTAAACTTAACCAAATACTCAATCTCATCGCCAGCCTGAGCTGCTCTTGGACCCAAAATTTCCAGCTTCAAAATATCTTTTGAAAACTGGTTCTGCTGCCAATACCAATACCAAAAAATACCTCCAGCTGCTGCGATTATTAAAATTAAAATCAAAAATATTAAAAGTTTTTTCATGTTAGAGATCGTTAACGAATAAATGTATAACTTGTTATACATTTATTCGTTTTACGAGATCTTACACCCCGCACTTTCTAAAACCTCATCGTTTCTTAAGTCTTTTGATTTTCGTGAGAATTCCAATGTCTGTGAAGGTAATGAAGGTTTAGAAAGTGCGGGGTAAAGTAATCTGTAAGCTCAAGCTTCGCTACGGCTTGCCTTCACTAACAGATTACTCTATTTTAACTTTTTATGAATCAAACTGCAATGCCTAACAAAGAAAAATAGTTTTTCTGAATGAAAAAAAGGATAGGATGCTTGATTAAATCTCCAAGGGATTTTTGGGGATTAATCCACTCTTAGGGGTTACCTTTTGAGCTTTTCACCTAGCCTAGTTGTTTGAAATTCAGATAAATTACCCCTATACATTTTTAAGCTTCTATAAAACCTCAAAACCTCCTGTTTGACTAGGAGGCTTGGTTCTGGGCTTTTTTCTTTTTTTCTTCTATCTCTTTTTCGTCCTTATAAAGCCAAACCTCCTAACCCTGCCCATAACAACTACCACAAGCACAACCACTAATGTTAAGAGGCTTAAATGCAGATTGGATAAATTCAACAATCCATACCTCATAAGTTTATCTATTATACTTGAGAGACAAAACCCCTGTCAAGTAAAAAGCAGAGGTAAAGTTCAGAAATTTCCTCTAGGTTGCTAAGCTCTTCTTTCTCTACCCTTAATTTCCCTACCTTGTTTATGGACTCTTGGACAAAAAATCTAAGGAGTTTAACTGTATCAACCCTGATTTCTCTCCAAAAATCCTGACCTGCCTCAAACTGAGAATCATTCTCTTTTCGGCTCTTTATTTCCCCCTGCTGTCTTACCTCTTGCCTTTGTTTTTTAATTTTTGCTAAACACTGCCAGCAAACTACTCCCCCTTCTCCTGGCACAAAATAAAAGGTTTCAGGTGCAAGCTTTTTTTGGCAAACCGGGCAATGATAAAGCTGGGGAGCATAGCCTAAAATAGAAAAAAGATTCCAGAGGAAATAGTAATAGATAATTTTCAATTTACAATCTTCAATTTTCAATGAATTCTCAAGCTCCAATTTACAAATATTCAAATTCTTCAAAACAGCTAGCAACAACTGCCAGATTTTTGGCTCTTTTTCTTCTTTACCAGAAAGAGAGTTTAAAGCATCAGCCATTTTATAAGCAATTTCCAATTTTTCAGGATTCCCTCTCAGGTTCTTAAATTTGTCAATCAAAATAGCATCAGTTAAGGTTTTGTAGTTTTTACCCTGAATAAATTCAATCTCTGAAAAATAAAAAAGCTCAGCTGATGAGCGCAGTTTTGATTTAATCTTGCGGATTGCCCTGCCCAAAACTTCAAGCCTGCCAAAATCTTCACTAAACAAAGTAAAAAGCTGGTCAGCCTCTCCCTTATCCTCTTTTTTCAAAAAAATACCCTTTGTTCTGTAGTGCGTGTGAGCCATACAAAATTATAGCAATTTTTGAAAATAATTAAAAAGACCCCCTTAGGCCTTAAACGAACAACCAAGGGGATCCCTGCTAAACAGAGGACAGGATGCAACCATTAACCCTACCAAAGCATGTCCTCTTTTTTTAGGCCCCAGAAACCTTAAGCAAAAATTGCGGGAGAGTTGGTAAGGTTTTCATGGCTTCCCTGCCAAATGGGCTGGAGTGCATCAACCCCAGATATATTCGTTGTATTATCGCTGGCGTACCATCTGAGAAGCCTCTCCCTGAAGGGAAATTACTTTCCTCATTGTTCTATCCTCCTTCCGGGTATAAATTTAGCTGCTTTGCAAAACAAAGCATAGATTCCTCTCCTTTAAATCAGGTAAAGGAACCGCTACCTCCAAGGTAGCAAAAAGCAAAAAAAAATCAAGCAAATCAAAACCAGCTTGTGGATAAATCCAGCACCTTTGACTAAGACATTGAAGTCCGCCAAAAAGATTTATATTTTCTAACCCTATCTTAAGAGAAACGGTATTCAAAAAGGAAGGATAAATACCGGTTTTTCTCGTTCTTCTTTGAAAACTAACGACCCCTCAGCCTTTTTTCCCTCACCTCTTTTAACCACCTACTCATTCTTTCAATTCTTCCTCCCTCCGGCCCTCCTCTTTTTTGACCTTCGCGTTGTAGTTGCCTGATCACTTCTTTCTCTGCATAATTTGGTATGCGGTTTCCGTACTTAGCAAAGTATTCTTTAATCATTCTTTCTGCATCTTGGCGGGAAAAGAATCTCCCATGATGCGGCATTGTATACCTAGACTCCATAATTTCTTTTCTTAGCTGAGCTGTGCTCACACCTTGATTGCCAGGGCTTTTCTCTCTTTTAGGCTTGGAATTGCCAGTTGGTTTTTTTGGTTTTTCAGGAGAAAACGATCCCATATTTTTAATCCGTCTGTTGGTATCGGATACCAACAGACAATAATTAGTGAGTTATTCGACTTTTTGATTATTCGACTTTTTTACCCTGTTAAATAATCCATCACTTTTGCCTAAAAGTTATGGATTGCCACAAAGCGGCATTTAACTGGGTGAAATGGCCAGCCAGAGATTTTCATTCTCTATTTTAATTTGTTTTTGCTGAAGAAACTCCCCTTTTCTCTTTGGGTTTTCTTTAGCTAATTTTGATTTTGTTTGCTCTATGATTTGTTTTTTATTCTTGGCAATAAGCTTGTTCAATTCCTCGCTGCTGGCATAATAAATTATAACCCTATCCCTAGGAATTAGTCCAGCTTTTTTTCTTAAGTCTTGAATATGCCTGATAATTTCCCGAACATAACCTTCTTCCTTAAGCTCTGGTGTTAATTTGATATCCAATTCTACCTCTTCTTTCACTTTTTCATCAAAAACAATATTTTTTACATTAACCTCTTCTTTAATTAGAGTCAAAAGTTCTGGTTCATTTTTAATTTGTAACGTTTTCTCACGATCGTGAGATTTTGTTACATTTTTTTCGTTGATTTTGAGAGAAGCAAGGGGCTGGCGCACCCTCAAGCCAAGCTCTGTTCTTTTAGCTAAAGCCAAAGAAACAATGTTTCTCACCTGAGCCATTTGCTCTTCAAGCTTTTCATCAATTGCTTTTTTTTCTGCTTTTGGCCAATCATATAAATGTATAGAGCTTGGCATTTTGTCAGCTTTAAGCTTTTGGTAAACTTCTTCAGCCAAGAATGGGAGCATTGGAGCTATCAGCTTTGCTAGGTTTAAAAGCACATAATAAAGCACAGAAGCTGCTTTTTCCCGTTCTTCTTCGCTTTCTGGATTTTGAAATCTCTGCCTTGACCTTCTGATATACCAAAGAGACAAATCTTCAATAAAGAAATCTTCAATAGCTCCGCTAGCCCTTGCTGCATCAAATTTATCCAAGTTTCCTGTAACTCGCTTAATAAGTCTATTTAATCTCGAAACAATCCACTTATCCAATAAGCTTTTAGTTTTTAGCTGTAGTTTTAACTTTTGCCTGTCCAGCGAAGCCTCGGCGAAGGTGGGAGTTTTAAGTTCTGAGTTTTTAGAAAAGTATGTTTCAAAAAAAGTGTAGCAATTAAGAAGTGTTAAAATCTTCCTTTTCGTTTCTCTGGCAACATTATAGCCAAATCTCAAGTTAGAAACAGGGTTTTGTTTAACATACATCCACCTCATTACATCAGCTCCTATTTTTTCAACCGCTTCATTAAACCAAATAGCATTGCCTTTGGACTTGTGCATTTCCTCCCCTTTTTCATCAACCACTGTTGAGTAGCCAAAAAGTGTACAGAAAGGCTCTTTGCCCTCTAACACTTGGCTCTGAACCAAAAGAACATAAAACCAGTTTTTAAACTGCCCGGGAAAAGATTCACAGACAAAGTCAGCTGGAAACCATTTTTTCCAATATTTTTTATCACGGAAATAGCTTGGCATCTCGCCCCTTAATTCAGAACGGTTAATACTTGATTTATTTTCTTCGTTAATGGTTGAGAAAGGCACAATACCAGCATCCAGCCAGGGCGTGCCAACATCCGGGATCCTTGAGATTATTTCACCGCACTTTGAGCATTTTATTTTTACCTTGTCTACCCAAGGACGATGGGGCGATTTGCCTTCAAACTCTTCCCAACCTTCAACCGCTTTTTCTCCGAGCTCTTTTCTTGAGCCAATCACCTCAAAATTGCTGCACTTCTTACATTCATATATAGGCAGGGCTAAGCCCCAGTATCTTTTTTTGGAAATCAACCAGTCCTGCATATTTTTTAACCAATCAAGCTCTCTTTCCAAGCCAAAAGAAGGAATCCATTTTATTTTTTTAGCTGTTTGCATTAAGGGCTTTCTTAATTTATCCATTGCAATATACCACTCTTCAACCAAGCGGAAAATTAATTCTGACTTACATCTCCAGCACGTTGGATAACGATGTTTATAATCTTCAATTTTAAAAACCTTTCTTTTTTCTTCTAGATTTTTGAAAATCCAAGTTCTTACCTCGTCAGACCCAGCAAATTTGCCTGTTAGCTCTCCGAATCCTTCTCCGTAGTTGCTGTCACCATCAGTTAAATCAATAACCGGAAGCTTATGCTCTTTGCTCAATTGAAAATCCTCCCTGCCACCACCGGACGCAATATGGACAATACCTGTTCCCTCTTCCTCTGTTACCTCCTTCCACAAAATAACTTTATGTTTATAGCTATTGAGTACCCCAGCCACTGCTTCAAGTTCATCGAACAAGCCTTCATATTCAAACCCTTTCAGCTCTTTACCCATTATTGTTTTTATGACTTCATAATTACCTTTGCCAAAAACCTCATCAACTTTTTCTTTTAGTAAAATGTATTTTTCTCCTGATTCATTTTGACTTTTGACTTGAAATTTTGAATTTTGACTTTTGACTTTTGACTTCACCATTACATATTCAAATTCTGGGTGAACAGCCAAAGCCACATTGCCTGGCAATGTCCAAGGGGTGGTTGTCCAAACCAAAAAGAAAGTATTTTTCTCCCCTGAAACAGGCAGCTTGAAAAACACTGCCTTGTGAGTAATTTCTTTGTATTCCTCGGTTAAAATCTCGTGCTGGGAAATGGCTGTGCCGCATCTAGGGCACCAAGGCACACTGTCCCTGCCTTTGTAGAGCAGTCCCTTTTCTTTACACTTTTTCAAGAAGTGCCAAATAGCATAGTTGTTTTCATCAGACATTGTATAGTATGAATTCTCCCAATCCATCCATTGGCCCAAGCGGATTGACTGCTCTGTTTGAATCTTTGAATACTTAAAAACCCTTTCTTTGCATTTGTTAACAAACTTCTCTATACCGTATTTCTCAATATCTTTTTTATTTTTAAACCCCAGCTCTTTTTCAACCTCAACCTCAACCCACAATCCTTGGCAGTCAAAACCATTCTGAAACCTTAAATCAAAACCTTGCATTGCTTTGTATCTTTGGAAAAGGTCTTTATAGGTTCTACCCCAAGCATGGTGCACACCCATTGGATTGTTAGCAGTAATTGGCCCATCTAAAAACGACCAAGGCTTTTTACCTTTAATTTTCTGTCTTAACTTCTCAAAAATTTTATTCTCTTCCCAAAACTTTAATATTTTCTGCTCATTTTTTACAAACTCCATAGTTTTACAACCCCCTGGGGGTTGTAAGGCTACATTTTTTCGGGGGCGGTGATGCCCATTAAGTCTAAGGTGTTTTTCAAAACAATCTGGGTAGCTTTAACTAAAGCCAATCGGGCCTGGGTTAATTCTGGTTTTTTCTCGTTAATCACACGGCAGTCAGTATAAAACTTATGGAAATGTGTTGCTACATCCATGGCATACTTGGACAAGCGCTGAACTTGGTAATCGCTGGCAATATCTTCCACTATCTCGGGCAATTTAATCAACTGCTTAATCAAAGCCAGCTCTAGGGGATGCTCAAGCAACTTTAATTTCTGTTTCAAATCGTGCCGATCGGCACGATTTGAAACAGGGGCAGAACTAGAAGAATTCTTCTTTAAAATGCTGCAGATACGGGCGTGAGCATACTGCACATAATAAACTGGATTTTTCTCTGACTGCTCCTTGGCTAAATCCAAATCAAAGTTCAAATGAGTGTTGGGAGATTTTTGTAAAAAGAAAAACCTGACAACATCAACACCAACCTCGTCTAATAAGTCTTTGAGGGCAACAATGTTACCTTTCCTCTTTGATATTTTGAGCTTTTTGCCTTTCTTCAAAACAGTAACAAACTGAAGCAAAATAATTTCCAGCTTTCCCTTATGGCCTAAAGCCTCAACGCCAGCTTGAAGCCCAGCAACATCACCAAAATGGTCTGCTCCCCAGATATTAATTACTTTATCAAATTTCTTTTTCTCAAACTTATACTTATGGAGGGCAAGATCGCCAGCTAAATAGGTTTTTTGGCTGTCAGATTTAACCAACACCCTGTCTCGTTCATCGCCAAAGTGGGAAGATTTAAACCAAAGCGCATTTTCTTCTGGATAAAGTAAGCCATTATCTCTCAGGACTTTGAGCGTTTCATCAACATACTTGGCTAATTTGCTTTCATAATACCATTCATCAAA
Organism: uncultured Candidatus Saccharibacteria bacterium; assembly: GCA_964348225.1. Classification (GTDB taxonomy): domain Bacteria; phylum Patescibacteriota; class Minisyncoccia; order Minisyncoccales; family CG1-02-41-26; genus CAYGBM01. Next base: position 11,365 of record CAYGBM010000011.1, read on the forward strand.
CTTAATGTTTGCTTGCTTAACAGTTTTTTTGATGTAGTCCTCAATGATTATCTCAGCTGCTTTTCTGCCCACCTTTTGAGCATTCTCTCCCTTGAGCTTTTTGTTAAGCTTCTCAATATAATCGCCTTTATAAAGTGCCTTTTCATCTTTTAAAACAGAATGTCCTAAAGCTTCAATTTGCTTGCCAAGATCGTTAACATAATAAGCTCTTTCAACTTTAAAGCCTGCTTTCTCCAAAACACTAGCTAAAACATCACCAAAAAGTCCTCCTCTGGCATTGCCAACGGTCAAAGGTCCTGTTGGATTAGCTGAAATAAATTCAACTTGAACTCTTCTGCCCCCGCCAACATCCAAATTACCAAACTTTTCCTTCTGCTTTAAAATTTCCTTAACTTGCTTTTGTAAGTACTCTTTACTAAGAGAAAAATTAATAAAACCATTCTCGGCCTGAATCTTAAATGGCAAATCAGGTTTCTCCCTTTTCAGATACTCTTCAATCTTAAAAAGAGCCTCTTGAAGTTTTAAATCAGAAACAAGGGCCACATTAGAAGAATAATCCCCATGCTCGGGGTTTAATGGATATTCCACTTTAGCTTTAACGCCAGTTGCCTCTTTTAAAACTTTCTTTATCTCTTCTCTTATCATATTATTTAAACATGTTAAACGATTTGCTTCGCAAATCAAAATTCGTAGAATTTTGTTTAACTATGTTTAATTTAACCTATTTTCTGTTAAAATTAAAGTATGAAAACAATAATTGAAAACAAAAAGGCTCTGTTTAATTATGAGGTTTTGGAGAAATTCAAGGCTGGCATTGTTTTAACAGGGCAAGAAGTAAAATCTATTAAAACCGGTAGAGTGAATCTGCGGGGTTCTTTTGTTGTGCTAAGACAAGAAGAGGTTTTTTTAATCGGAGTTTCAGTTCCCCCCTATCAGCCCAAGAATGCGCCCAGAGATTATAACCCCCAGAGATCAAGAAAGCTGCTTTTGCAGAAAGCTGAAATAAAAAAAATGATAGGTAAAGCCCAACAAAAAGGCTTGACGATGATACCCTTAAAGTTGTATACTGAGAAGGGAAAGATAAAGTTGGAATTTGCGATTGTCAGAGGAAAAAAGAAAACAGACAAAAGAGAAAAAATCAAAAAAAGAGAAGTTGAAAGAGAGATAGAAAGAGCCCTCAAAAAACGGGGATGAAAGTTTTGACAGAAATTTATCTCAGAGCATGCAAGTGGAGCTCTGAAAGCTCGTTAAACCTTCAGAAACTTATTAAGTGCAAACTTAAAAGCACAACCAGCATTAGCTTACGCATAAGCTGAGGCCATCCCCCTGTCCACCTGCGCTCTTAGGAGCTACGGTGGATCCACCGAAGCTTTAGTGGAGGTGGATTGATTCTCGGTAGACAGTGCGGGGTGCCAAACACCGAGATAGACATTTGCCAAGCCCCTAAACAAATGTTGAAAATTAAGGGGCTCGGGCTTGGGAGATTTTGTCCGTTAGTTACTTTCAAGCCTTAAATAGTAAACGGACTAAACTTGTAGAATTGCTCCAGCGATAATTTCTGGACGGGAGTCCACCCTCCCCATCTCCACCTGTTAAGAAAATTTTTGGAGAAAACATTTAATTTGCGAAAAAGAATATTTGTCAACAATCAAATAAGAGCCGAAAAAGTAAGGGTAGTTGACCAGGAAGGAAAGCAGCTTGGAATTTTTAATTTGCCACAAGCCATCCAAAAAGCCCGAGACGCAGGGCTTGATTTAATTAAAGTAACAGATAAGGTAGAGCCTCCTGTTTGCAAAATAATGGATTATGGAAAATACGTTTACCAAGAAAAAAAGAAAGAGAGAAGGCTTCACCATAAAAAAGCTGGCGAATTGAAAAATATCAGGTTAACCTTCAACATCTCCCAGCATGATTTGGAAACCAGAGCCAAGGCTGCTGAGAAATTTTTAAAGCACGGCCACAAGCTCAGAATAGAAATGAGGCTAAGAGGAAGACAAAAAGCTTTGGGTAATTTTGCTAAAGAAAAAATAAGGCATTTCTTAGAGACCTTAAACAGGTCAACCCCTATCAAAATAGAACGAGAATTAAAAAGAGAACCCAGAGGCTTCACAATGATAATATCACAAAGCACGTAACATGAAAGCAAAAAAATCATTCAAAAAAAGATTTAAAATTACAAGAAGCGGTAAGGTGCTAAGAAGAGCTACAGGGCAAGACCATTACCGAGCTAAAAAAACCGGTAAACAAAAAAGGCAAAAGCGGGGCTGGGTTGAGGTGTCCAAACCATTGGCTAAGAAAATTAAGAAATTAATGCAATAGTAATATAAGTAAATAACCCACCTACACTCCGTTTCGGTGGGTGTAAGAGCTTGTAAATTCATGAATGCTCCGCATTCATTCATCAACAATCTCTAACATGCCAAGAGTTAAACGAGGAAAAACTGCTCATAAAAGAAGAAAAAGGGTGCTGAAACACACCAAGGGTTTTCGCTGGGGAAGAAAATCAAAATACCGATTAGCCAAAGAGGCTTTAATGAAAGCTTGGAGTTATTCTTACCGCGACCGAAAAGTTAAAAAAAGGGAGTTCCGAAAGTTATGGCAAGTGCAGATTAATGCTGCCAGCAAGAAGCTAGGCATCTCTTACAGCCGCTTTATCCATTTATTAAAAGAAAAAAACATTGAACTTGACAGAAAAATTTTAGCTAAGTTTGCCAAAGAAAAACCCGAGATTTTTAAAAAGATAGTTGAGAAAGCAAAAGGTTAATAACCGAAAATCAATCTTGGGAAAGAAAAACCCCTGCTCTCTAAAAAACAAGGTCAGGGGTTTTTCTTTTTTGCTTTGTTTATTTTAGTTAAATACTATTTGGTGTGGGGGTAAACCCCCACACCAGAATTTTATTTGGTGTGGGGGTAAACGATAATCATCGCCTTTCTCTGGTTAAGTCCGGTTTCTGCTGTCCAATCGCTTATGGCTTTTTCTAAGGTCTCGTAAGAATAAGCAAAGTCAGCCCCTCTTCTTGTACCGGGATCATTAGTTATAAAACCGTTTTTGTTATAACCCTTAATCACCAACATATGGTAAACAGGACCAGGATATGTAAAATAGGGATTGCCAAGAAGCCTTCCAGCTGTTGGCACAATAACAGGATTGCCCCCAATCAACTCTTTGTTAATATCTTCAGATGAAATATCGTATTCTACTTTAACCTCGTAATTGTAATAATCTCTAATAAGCTGGGCGGTTTGGTCTGTTGAAGTATCCTCATAAAATCCATAGGTTCTATCTTCAAAATCAACCATATCACGGATATCCTCAGCGACTTCATTTGGAGTAACAGATTTCCCCTCCAAGTAGTAGTGCACCATAAGGATACTTGCCTCTTCACAGGCATGGTCAAAGGGAAAATCCCAATCCCCTGACGGTGCTTGGGATGTAAAAGCAACATCTAAATCGAATGATTCCACCAAGGCAGTGTTGTTGGTTTGCTCATTTCTAACACCCGGTTCACTTATCAAAGACTTGCCAAAGACGCTATGTTTTAATGAGTTATTTAGTAAAAATTGGCGATTGAGATAAATTTTTTTAACAGCCAAAGTGATTATTACTAAAAGTAAAATCACCTTTAAAGTCTTTTCTATTTTGGCATTCATACTCTTCTTACTCTCTCACAACTACACCACTTCTAGCATAGACCTGCCAGTTTGTCAAGAAATAAGATACATCCCAATATAATCTTCCTGATAAAGGGTCATTTAAGATAATCTTCAAGGGACTATCCGCCTCTCCCACAAAACCGATGGCTAATCTAACATGGGTTTCTTTAAAAGCCCTGATAAACTTTCCCTCTGAAGTGTACCAAGAACAATCATTTAAATTATCAACAGGAAGAGTGCCCCAAACAAGGACTGGGTTGCCCCCTTGAATCTCAGTTGTTAAGTCCTCTAAATCCCAGCTTGAAAAAGCTCTACTTTCGGTCCAATAGTTGGCTGCTTTAGCTACTGGTCCCCAATAAACCCCAAAGCCTGTTTGGCAAATCTTGCCGTCAATATCTCCAACATAAGTCTTATAAGGGTCGCCCCAAACATCCCCCTGCCTAGAGGTCAAATCATAGCCGATTTTCTCCATTATCTCATCTTCTGAAACATTGATTCCCTTCCAAGCTAAAGCCATCTTCAAAGAGGCTGCCTCGCACGACAAAGCCTTATCCTGCCAATCCAATCTAATATCAAGCAGGGTTACCTTTGATGGCTCATTCGTTTCTTCTCTTGGTTGAAATTCTGAGATATCGCTATCTGGTAAGCTATCTGCTAGATCCTCTGTATCCTCTATTATTGGAACTGGGTCATCGTGTTCTTCTAAAATAGGGGGGGCTGTTTCTTTGTCTTGAGGAGCTAGTCCAGTTTCAAAACCGAAGCTGTATGAAGATGTTAAGGAGAGACCAAAACCTTTAATGTTGTTAATTCTAACTTCATATCGGCTGTTTGGTTGAAAATCAACAGCAGGAATAAAAACCAAGGTTCTAAAAAGATGATTTTCTATTAAAGGATTTTCAAATATCCATTCGCCGTGAGCCTCAGGAAAAATAAAATGTTCTAATTCTTGACGTTTAACTGGCTTGTCAAATTCAATAATGATGGAAGAGGCAGTAGAAACCTCCCCTGAACCATTAATAGGGTTTGTGCTGATTATCTTGGGAGGCAAGAGAAAAAAATATATAAAAAAAACCAGAACACCTAAACAGAAAACAGAAATTAAAAAAAATTTAATTGAAATTCGGGGCATAAAAGCATTAAAAGCGCCCTCTTTCTTGTCTTAAAAGGGCTTTCTTTATTTTAACTCCCTTATTATATCCCCCCACTTTACCGTTTGACCTCACAACTCGATGGCAGGGAATTTGAGGATTTTTATTTTTATTTAAGATATTGCCAACTACCCTCCAAGCCCTTGGCTTCCCTGCCCTCTCAGCTACCTGTTTATAACTTAACACTTCTCCTTTAGGAATTCTTGCAACGACCTCATAAACCTTTTCTTTAAACGAAAGCTCTTTTTTATAGGTTTGACGTTTCACGTTTCAGGTTTCAAGCCTTATCAGCTGTAAAGCCAGGAGGACAAAAGCCACATTATTATAACAGCTACTATTCCCAAGATTATCCAAACAAAACTGATTTTAGTTTGCTCCCGTGGCTCCTTCTTTACCTCCTCTTGCCGTTCAGATTTCTCGGGAGCTGGGGCTTTCTTTTGGTTTTCGGTTGTGGGTTTTTCGGTTATAACCTTTAAAAATTCTTTAAACATATATATTATTACTTCTTTATCACTTCTTTTAATATTTTAATTCTTTTTCAATATCTTGAATTTCTTTAATGGCTGCGGTCTCGGATTTTTCTAAAACCCCTAAAAGCTCATCTCGAAGCTTTTTCTCCTCAGGGTTCAGCCCAGGCTTTTTATCAAGATATTCAACTCTTTTATCAATTTCTTTCTTGAGCTGCAAAAAGGTTGTCTTTAAACTCTTTACTGCCTCTTTTGTTTCTTTTTTGAGCCTTCTTTTCTTAAAAACAACAAAATAAACAGCAACTCCTACTGCTAAAATAATCAAGCCTGTTAATATTAAAGCAATATTCTGATAAGTTAGCAACAACGACCCCAGGGAAATGCCAGCCAGAATAACCTCTACCGGATAGCTTGGAGAAGAATGACTTACCGCCCCCCTGTTATCTCTGCTGCGAGCTGAAATCGTGTAATTGCCAGACTTAAACAAAGACTCAGTAGAAAAGGACCAACTTCCTTTTCTATCGCTCTGGGCTTCCCAGGTTTCTATTACTTTTTTATCTTTTTCAAAGAATATAATAGCGGTTAAATCGGGTGCTGCTTTTCCTTCAATATACAATACTTCCTCTCCAGCAGTATAGGTTCTTGGATAAACTGAAATCTCAGGCACTGGAATTGACTCTATGTTCAAAGAGGCAGCAGCGTCTCTAAAATTACCAGCTTTATCTATTGCTCTCACCAGAATTTTATGAAAGCCCGGCATTTGAAGAGGTAATTGAAAAGGGTTTGTGCCTGCTATGGGGATTGAAAACTTATCTTCTTCGTCAATCTCTATCTCATAATGGCTCACACCTGCAAAATTGTCTTCTGCTTCAAAATAGAGAAGGGGCCGAGGATTAGTTGAATCTCCCTGGTTGTCAACAGCTACATCAAAAGGAGAAGGAGGGGTGGTATCAATTTGAACCTTAAAATGCGAAGGCCTTGTCCAGCCATCCTCGTTTTGAGCCCTCAGATGGAAATACCATATGCCATCTTCAACATTCTCAAAGGATCTTTCCCCAAATATTCCTTCCGAAACAGCCCCTGGCAAGGAGGAGGCGGTTTGGTTAAATTGTTGGCTTAGTCCGACAATATCAGAGGTAATCTCCCAGAGAAATTTGGGATTTGATTTGCTGTACCAAAATTCTTCTTTAGGGTGAGTGGGTGAATAAATTTTTGGACCAACTTTTATTATGTTAAAATATCCTTTTTCTGTTTGGTCCAAAATATCAGTGCCTTTGCCATCAGCAGCTAAGACTGCTGAATCAGTGAAAGAGATTTCTGCTTCGCCCGTTTTCTTTGTTTTGAATCTAATACTCAAAATACTTCCAATACCCGTAAATCCTGGGCTTGGTAATCCTCCCTGAAAACTGATTTCTCCTTTTTTATTAGAAAAGTTCGGCTTTTCTGGCCAAAGTTTAAATATTGAATCTTCCTTAGAAACGCTCACTACCTCCAAAAGCTCTCTGGGAAATACAATCTCAGCCCTTGCAGCATTAATAGGGGCTCCTGAGGTGCTTACTTTCAATTGAATCTCAAAAACTTCTCCTGTCCCATATGTTTCTTTGGCTGGAGTTAAAAACAAAGAAACCCTTCCCTCCTCAGCTACAGCAGGTAGAGGGCTAATAAATACTAACAAAAAGCTAAATACCACTAATGCAATCTTCTTAGTGTTTATTAGTTTAATATTTGGGTAAATTAATTGATTATTATACATTGGTGTCTATTGATTTATCAGTGTCGTCTTCTGGCAGATTAGGTATTTCTTCGGGGTTCTGACTTATCCTCTCAGCTTCTGCTTTAAAATACTCTTCCCTCTCTCTCATTCTTCGCTGCCCCTCTTCTTGTTTTTTCTTGTGGCGCCTCCAGAGATAAATCAACAACCCAAAAATCAAAAGAAGCAGCAAAATCAGAATTAAGATAATCAACCACCAGGGAATTAAAACCTCCCACAGCCATATTCCCTCGCTAGTTATAGCAAAGCCTTTGGGAATAATCTCAAGCTTTAAAGATTCATCTCTCCAATTACCGGCTTTATCAAAACCTCTTACTACCACCATATATTTGCCTCTCTCCAGTACCGGCAGTTTGTAAGGGCTTACTGCCTCAACAAAAAACCCTGCCTCTTTCTCCCCTCTTTCAGGACTAACATCAACAACCTTAACTTCAAAGTGGTCAAAACCAGAAAGGGCATCGGTGGTGATAAAAGAAACAATGGGCTGAGCAACACTGGTTCTTTCTGAGGGGCTGACTTTAGGTTTAAAGGAAGCAGGAGGAGTGGAGTCAATTTGTACTAAATAATGGCTGGTCCCTCCCCAAATTTCTCCTTTCTTGGCTTTTATATGAAAATACCACATGCCATCCCCTAAATCACTGTAAGATACTGCTGTGTGGTCGCCCTCTGGGGTATTATCTGGAGTGCCCTGGGGGTCTTGGTCCAAGACATAACTGAAAGTTTCAACCCTCTCCTCTTTTTCCCAGCTAAAAGTAGGATTATTGTTTTTATACCATTTATTCTGGTCAGAGTGCGTGGGAGAAAAAACCTTAGGGCCCTCGGGCGGTGGAATAGAAAGAGTATAAACTCCTCGCCCCAAAGAAGTTAAAACATTAGTGCCCTTACCATCGTTTAAAAGCACTTTTGAAGAATTTAAAAAGTGAATGCTGGTCTCACCCGGAGCCACTACCCTGAAAGTGATGGTTGAAACCAGCCCTGAGGAAGTATTAATACCCGGAGAGGGCACCCCTCCCTGAAAAAAGGCTGTGCCTTCAATATTAGAATAGGCGGGCTGGGAAATCCAAACAGAAATAAAAGACCTCCCGGCTGTGGGGCTTGCAATCTGCAGTTTTTTGGGGTCGAATTTTAAGTCTACCCTCACAGCATTAATATCATTGCCTCCAGTATTCACAAACACTGAAACATTAAAGGTATTCCCTACATAAAAAGTACCCGAATTCGGCGAAAAATACAAAGAAGCCCCTGCCCCCCTCACAGCCACAGGCAAAAACAGATATCCAATTATCAAGCCAAGTAAAATTGTAAGTGCTTTTTTCATTGCGTTGGTTTGTAAGAAAATACTTGAGCTGCCCTCCTTTTTGTATATCTGCGGGTTAACCACCAAATCAGCAATGCTGCACCGCAAACCAAAATAAATATTAAAATTCCAAGCAACCACCAGGGAAAGAGAATACCTTTAATCTCCAGCCCCTTGCCCTCAATATAGATTATTAAAGGAGTTATCAATCTAAACCTTGCCTCGCCCTCCTTGATATTGCCTGCTTTGTCTATGGCTCTTACAGTAATATTGTATTTACCAGGATTTTTTAAAGGAATTTTATAGGGGCTGGTGGCTTCGGTAAAAAATGACTGAGTTAGAGAGGAAGCATCTAAACCAGTAATGTTTATTTCATAGCGGCTGATTCCAGACAAATTATCTTTGGTTTCAAAGTAAGCTACGTTTTGGTAGCCCACTAGCCTGGAATACACCTCAACCCTGGGGCTAAAATCATCAGGAGGGGTAGTGTCTATCCGGACAGGAAGATGCGTGGTTTTTCCCCAAATTCCATCTCTTTTCTGCCTGATGTGAAAATACCATATTCCATCTTTTGCTCCGCTAAAAGAAACCATGGTCCTGTCTCCCTCTGACACTCCATCGGGCCTGGATTGCACACTCTGATTAAAACTCCAGGAAAAATCGCTTACCCCTTCTTCTTTTTCCCAGCTGAAAGTGGGGATTGGATCTGGATACCAAATATTGGGATTGGGATGGGTGGAAGAAAACACTTTAGGACCTTCAGGCAAAGGCACCACAACCTGGTATTCACCATTAACAACACCGGATAAAATGTCTGTTCCCTTGCCATCGTGCAATAAAACTCTTGAACCTTCACTAAACTCAATTTTTGCCTCCCCTGAAGCCACTGCTCGAAAGGTAATTGTAGAAACTAATCCAGCTGAGGTCACAATTCCACCAGGCACCCCTCCTTTAAAACTAATAATTCCGCTTTCATTTGAATAGTTCGGGGGCAAAAGCCATTCAGAGATAAAAGACTTTCCAGTGGTGGGAGAGGTAACTTGCAAAACAGCAGGAGGAAATTTTAAATCAGCCCAAACCGTATTAATCGTTTCTCCTCCGCTATCCAGAAATATTGAAATGCTGAAAGTGCTGCCTACTAAAAAACTGCCAGAAGAAGGAGAAAGATGCAAAAAAGCCCCTTGTGCTTTAACAGCTCGGGTTGAACCTAAAAGCAGCAGTATGCAAAAAACACAAAATATAATCAGTTTTCTCATTATTTAGAAGCTGATATTAGCTGTAATCAGCTATTCAATAAACGTTTAGACCGTCTTCTAATGATTATCAACCAAACCACCACTGCTGTTAAAATAACCAAAACCACCCAAAGCAAGATATCTGCCCAATCAAACTTCCCGAGAGGAACGCCCTTCACCTCAACAACCCTTTCATTGCCTGCTTTATCAACTGCCTTTACCAAAATCTCACTTTTTAAGCTTTGGTCCTCCAACAAGTAAGGACTGCTCCCTATTTTCCAGCCGCCTCTGCCCTCTTTTATCTCATAATGGTTAATACCGCTTTGTTCATCAGTAGCTGAAAAAACAATAAAATATTTTTCTCCAAAAAGATCCTCGTTGCTGGAAACTATTACCTCAAAGGGTTCGGGAGGGACAGTGTCGTTTTTCACTATATTTTCCCATTCGTTTTGGGGTATCTCTCTTTTTTCTGGCAACAACTCAAAATCAGCTCCTCTGGTATTCAATTTAGCTTCAGTGCCCTTTCCATCGTTAAGCAAAACCCTTGATTTTTCTTGAAACTTCACTTCAGCTCTTCCCCCAGCAACTACTTGGAAAATAATCTTTCCAAGTAGCTGTTGCTGACTGAATCCGTCCGGCGCCCCTCCAGTAAATTTCAAAGTACCTTCTTCATTAGAATAAAAAGGAGCCATTGGCCATAAACTCAAGATGGAATTGCCCATGCTCACATCAATTATTTCCAAATTCTCAGGGCTAAATTTCACATTAACCTCACAAGCGTTCACTTCCTCCCCTTCTGTATCAATCATTATCTCAACTATAAAGATGTCGTTCAGATATACGGTTTTAGATTGAGGAACAAAATACAAGCTCGCTGCCTCTATTGTCAAAGGCAATGCCATACAAAACAACACAAAAAAGAACACTAAAAAGTGCAAATATCTATATTCTCTTAGGCTTTTATTTTTAAAACAATAACTTTGTTCCATATAATTTGCTCCATATAATGAGTTTGAGAATCTATGGGAGTTGAACTCCCATAGATTGGACTTTCGTTCGATTTCGCAAATTAGCCTGTCCACTCATACATCATTATTGAGAAATCTACCAAATCAACTATGCCATCCTGATTAATATCAGCACAAACATTTTCAGGCTCTCTCTGCTCCCAGTAATAAAGCAAGATAGAAAAATCAACTAAATCAACGTTACCGTCAAAATTCAAATCTGCTCCCCTACAAACAAAAGGAGGAGGCGGAGGTAATTCTGGAGGCAAAACTAAAAAGTTAACGGTTTGAGAAAAAGGGCTTTGCTGGCCATCTTTATACAAGGCTTGAGCTTTTATCTCGTGCTCACCCTCTGGCAAGAGAGAGGTGTCTAATGTAAAAGTCCATTTTCCCTTTTCATCAGTAAGCGTATCCTCTACCAAATTGTCAGGAGAAATAAAAAGAAAAATCTGGCTAGTTGGATAAGCTTGTCCAGAGATGACAATATCTTCTCCTTGTCTCACCTGGAGAGAATTCAGTTCTATGGTTGGTGGAATAAAGATGCCCGAAATGGTGGTAATTCTTTGAGGTAAAACGTCAATAATAAAAGTTAAAGTAACAGATTCACGCCCCTCGGTATCTTCAGCCCAAAATCCAAATGTATAAGTTCCCCCAGCAAGGCCAGTTAACTGCTTTTCAAACACGCCTGATTCAAAAGCCTTAAACGTAGCTGTAACTTCTCCGTCTTTCAAAATAGTAATTAAAGCTGAAGGATAAGCTCTTCCTCTGAATATAACCTTGGTTAATGGAGGAATGGTATGGCCTGGGGGTGTTGGCGGTGTAGTTGGTGGAGGAGGTCCTACCCAAACTGCAATTCTAAGGGTAGCTTGGTCTGTTAGCTGAGCATTTACTACTTTCACTAAGCTGAGACTCAATAAAAATAGTAAAACAATACCGCACCAAAAAATTGCTAAACCAAAAACACTACAGAAGTTTTTGCTTCTAAACATTTATATATTATACAAAAAAAATCACCCATGATAAAATGGGTAATTTTCTTACTGTTTTTTAATCTTATATTAGTGTCCATTCCTGGATTATTTCCGCAATGCCCTTTCCCCAACAAACAAAATTTTAAAAGCAGTAATCCATCTTCTTCTAGTAAGTATAAAAAATATCAAGACCACAACTATTCCAGCCCCTATCTTCCATGGAAAAGCCCAGAAGTTTATTACAGCAGGCTCCAAAGAATTATTGCCTCTGCCGTAGGTGCCAACCAAGGTGGCAGTATACCTTCCTACCCAAAGCCATTTTTTCTCCAGAGGTACTTCAAACTTTCTCGTTGAATTTGGTAGAACGTTATTCTGAGGAAGCCTCAAGTCAGCCACTGTTCTTCCGAAAATATCGGTGATAACTATTTGAGAAACAGGTCTTATGTGAACCGTTCCTCTGTTTTCAAATTTTGCTTGAAAATATACTGGACCGTATTCAAAATAAATTTTGGCTTCAAAGCCTCTGTCTTTATATATTCTGCCTTTTCTAAAATCACTAATAACCAATTCCTCTTTCATCTCTCCCGGAACCGTTAAGAGAACTAACGTACCAACTCTTTGTGTAAATGCTGCTCCCGTTTGCCCTGTACCAGCCAATCCCTTGGTGGCAGCTAAGACTGTTCCATAATGACCTCCTGGTTCTGCATTCTCTGGAATTGTGATGGTAAATTTAACAAGTCTTTCTTCTTTCGGCGCCAAGGAGAATTCCTCAGGATCGGTTTTTATCCATCTGGCAATAGAGTAAGTTTCTATGCCTAAAGCACCCACAGGTATTACTCGGCCTTGCTCGCCTGTTGGCAGAATATCTTCAACCTCCATTCTAATCACTATACTACTGTCGCTGCTTGGGTTATAAACCTTAACATAATTCTCAATAACCTCTCCAGCTGTGCCTGTTAGTTCAAATGTTACTGGCGAAATTCCAACAGCACCTGCTTGAACAAAACGGGTGCCTAAAAAAAACATCCCCCCAACAAATAAAATTAAAAGAATAGCCCTCTTCTTCATAATCATAGGATTTTCAAGCTTAACACTTTTTCAACAATTTGTCCAGCCCTTAAACAATAATATTATGTACCACCAGTAGCAGTAAGAATAATGGTGTCACTGTAAGCTCCCGACTTCTGGCTGCTCTCGCACTCAGCGTATGCCCGTACAGTAGTTGTTGCATCCGTTATAGGCCCTGAAGTTGTACTGCTTAAAGTAGCTGAGGTCGTTACTCCACCAACCGTCAGTGTACCATAGGAATCATAATAAGAATCAATGTCCAGCCTTGTGTCTGTTGAGGTAGCGTTAATTCCATAGCCATCATCATCATTAGCATCTGTCAGGAGAGAAGTTGCATTTACCGATGCAATTAAAGTCGTGCCATCAACAGTGTGAAGCAATCCGTAATTTGTGCCTGTTACAGATACAGTAAAACCATTCTGGTCATTGGTGCTAACCCCGACTGTTATATCACTTGTGCTGCCAACAGCAGTAGTGCCAGCTGAATCAATCAAAGAAGGGGTCATTGTTGCTTCAGAAGGCGAAACCGAGATTGAGATATAAGAATCTACAGTGGCGTAAACAATAACTGTGTCACTGGCTGAAGCAGCATACGCAGGCTCTGGAACACTAAGTTTTTGGTGCAACCCAACCATTGCAACAATTACCAAACAAAGGGCAATCCCAAAAGCTATTGCTATGTCAATGTTTCTTTTAATTTGTTCTGCCATTGCTTACTTAAAATTTTGTAATATTTCTTTATGCTTTTTCTACCGACCTTTTTGTTGTCTTTTTCTTAATCTAGCCTCTAAAAAGGCTTGATCGACAAATTTGTTAACTGAAAATTACTGAGGAATAAAAATCTCTCAGCTTTTCCAATTTCTTAACTCCCCCACTAACTTTCCGATTCCTTATCAACTTTTTAAATTTTAACACAAAATCTATTTGTCAACCACCCAAGTTTTCCACAGTTGTCCGAGGCCCCTCCTCCCGCAAACTGCGGGAGGAGGGGCCTCCCTTTAGCTTAATGCTTTTTGAGGAGGGTTTTCAGGGATAGAATCATTCTTTTTCTGCCTTTCAGTACAAAGAATAAAAGTAACGCAAAAGTAATAATAAAAACCAGCCAGAATTTCCAAGGAAAGGAAAAGAACGTCAGGGTTGTTGGAATATTCAGCTCAAGTAATCCTGCCTGCACCGGGCTCTTTGCTTTAAGGTCTAAAATTGCTTTATATCTGCCAATAAACAAATTTCTTGATAGAAATTCAGAAAGAGAGGCAGGAAGCCAACTCAAGCGCCTTGAAGCTTCAGAGGAGAATTCAACAGGAAACTGCCGAATTTTTCCAGGCAAAATTGTTGTCTGAGCAACCTCTGCTTCCCCTATCTTTTTGCCAAACACATTATAAATCAAAACCCTGCCAAAGGGCTTAATGTGATAGATATCATTATTTTTAATTCTCAAAATAAAAGAGGAAGGAGATTTTTCTACAATTTCAATTTCGGTTGCTGCATGAACAATACTTCCCAATAATTTGGAAGCTGTATTCTCTAAAACGAGCAGCCTTTCTTCTTCTGGCACAGAAAACTCAATTACTTCTAGCTTTTGCGAAGCCTCTGGTTCCAAAGAAAGAGTTTTAACTGAGAGCAAAAACAAAACCCCAATAACCGGCACAACTTTTGGATGGCCTTCTGCAAAATAATAAGATGGCATCCGAGGCTCAAAAAGCACAACCGAGTAATGCCCTCCAGGTTCAGCCTCCTCTGGCACAGAAATTGTAAAAGGAATCTTTTCGGTTTCCCCAGCCTCTAAAATGAGGTTTGGTTTTTCAATACTAAACCATTTTCGGGAAGAAATAGAAATGTCCTGGTCGCTTTCGTCAAAGGCCATGCCCCCTATTTCATCGCTTGCTGTAAAATCAACAATTCTTACCTCAACAGGCAAGGGTACTTCGCTATTGTTTGTAATTTTTATTGAGTCTGCCCTTGTTTCCCCAGGAAAAACATGCATTTCAAAAGTATGAGGAGAAACACCCAGCTTGGGCGATACACTTTGCTCAGCACATACCCAACAGAAAGGTGCAAAAGAAAATGTGAATAAACACAAACCAATTAAAATTTTTTTAAACCTACTGTAACTCATATGATTCTATTTATTTTATTTCCCTAATACTGCGCTGTACATATATATTCTATGGTTGTGTTGTAATCAGCAGCAGCTGTTTGGGTTCTAGAAACAGACACTTTATAAGTTATTATATTCTGTTCGTTCTGCCAAGTGCCTGCTCCCCTGTCAGCCACTGGTTCGGTTGAACTTGTGAACCCAGCGAAATTAGTGGAAGTGGCAAAGCGGTCAACTGTTCCTCCGGTTAAATCATTGTCATCAGTAGTGTAGCCAAAACCACAATAGCTTGGATTAGTTATACAGTTTGTGCCCCATTCAGTGGGAGTGGCATTATCAGAAGACCATCTTGGAATAGAAAAGGTTGTGGTAGTTAATTCACCTTCATTGCCAGCCACATCAAAAGCCTGAATTATATAACCAACAGTAGATGTTACATACAGTATAGTAGTGGCTGTGGCTGTTAAGTCGTTGAGAAGGTTTAGATTAGGGAAGTAGGCTGTGGTTGAATCTACTGAAAATTCCAAATCAGAGGACATACCAGCATACCAAGAGCCATCATCAGGTGGTTCATTAACACAAGCATCTCCAGTTCCAGCAGAACAAGAATAAGGTGAATTCATTGAACCTATATCATCTCTTTGCCAACCTTCCCAAATAACTGTATCTTCATCAGTTTCCGGGCTTGAAGTTGAAGTAAGATATTTACTGCCATAATCTGAATAATAATTGTAAGTACTGAAACCAGCTAAGCTATCAATGGTTAAATTATACTTATAATAGGCTGTGCCACTGCTTGTTGCTGAATACTCCCTTATTCTTATAGCTCCTGAACTATTGGGCTGTGGAATAGTACCTGTGGCTGAACCCGAAGCTTGAGTAACAGTGGTCTGGGAGGTTGAAGCAGTGCCCCAGCTTGAACCATTGTGCTTCCAAATGGTTGATTTTGAGGTGGTGCTTTTCTCTTCAATAGTACAGGTGGCGTTGCCAATATTTTGCGAGGTGTCGTTTTTATCAATCACGTGAATTCCCAAATACCAATCAACATTCAGGGTAGTTGCAGCATCAGGTGTATCTTCATTATTCAAGGTAGTATTCAAAACAGTAATGGTGCCAGAAGCTGGATTGAGATAATTGATAGTTGCTTCTTGAATAGTTGTTGTACCATTGTTATTTAAATCCCATAGGACTGAGGCTGATACCACAGAAATATCACCAGAGCTTGAGCCTCCGCCCTTAATCTCCAAAATAGCACCATTGTCAACAGTAATTGAAGTGCCAGAATTAATGGTTGCTTGGCATTGGCGGGTAACAGCAGTTCCGTCAAAGTCAGTTGCATAACTGCAATAATCAGTAGAGGTTGTATGATAATCACCCCAAACATGAAGAGAGCCATCGCTTGCTGCATGGTCTTGCGAATACAAAGAGCCTGAAGAATCAACATCATAGCTTGTAGTAGCTGATGAATTCCACATTCTAATGTCGGTGTTAGCGCCAACCTTTAAAGTGCCGTAAACTTCTGTGGCTTGGTTTTTAGAGCCAACCGTATAGGTAGAGGAACTATTAAGATTTAAAACAGAACTTGTTGCAAAGTCCGTGGTTGAGGGCACTGTGTCTGCAATGATGTACAGACCTTGAACCTCAATGGTTACTGAGGTAGTGGCAACAAAAGCCGCGGCACTGGTAATGGTCCAATTATTGCTTGAGGTGGCATCAGCAGTGATGGTCCAACCGCCAGACCCGTTGTTGAAAGTGATATTATAAAAAGGAGAGGTGCTGGCATTAATGGTTTTGCCGGTTGAAGGTGCATCAAAATAAACTGTGCCTGAGCTGGCATTGAATGTTCCTCCATTGTTTGTCCAAGAGCCAGCTATATATAATGTATCGCCAGTTGAAGTGACAGTGCCTTGAGTGATGGTGAAATCATTATCAACATCATGGTTACCAGAAGCAAATGTCCAACCACCTGCTCCATTAAACTCAACATTATAGAAAGGATTAGCTGTGCCACCTGTGGTTATGGTTTTACTGCCTGATGTTGCGTTGAAAAGAACTGTGCCTGAAGCATTGTTGAAAGTACCTCCTGAAACATTGAAATCACCACCTACTGCTAGGGTGTTGGTGGCTGAAGTTGCAGCACCTGCTGTAATAGTGAAGTTATTTATGGTGGTTGCATTATCTGAAGAGATTGTCCAGCCGCCAGAACTATTGTTAAATTCCAAATTGTAGAATGAAGATATGCCTGGATTTACTGTTTTGCCTAAAGTTCCAGCAACGAGCTTTACAGTGCCTGAGTTGTGGTTAAATGTGCCACCAGAAGCATCAAAGTCCCCTCCTACTATTAAAGTACCAGAGGTAGATGTAACAGTTCCTTGGGTGATGGTAAAGTTATTGGTAGTGGTGGCATTGGTATCAGCAAATTCCCAACCACCCCCTGAGCCGTTAAAGGTTAGATTCCAGAAGGGGTTGCCATTAACAGTGATGGTCTCCCCTGTTGAGGTTGAGGTAAAGCTTACAGTTGAGCTTGCTGAATTGAAAGTGCCGCCTGTTGCGTCCCAGCAGCTCATTTCACTGGTGGTACCGTTGCAAGAAACAGAAATAGTTTGAGTGCCTGTTGCTGTGAAGGTGCCGTTGATGTCTATGTCAGAGAGGGAAATGGCGCCTCCAGCCCCACCTGTCTGGAAGGTCATATTAGTTGGTATATACAGCTCGGTTGCAAAGGTGGAAGAGGCTGAGAGGGTGGCTTCGGTTGAGGAGGCAGTGAAGAGTATGTCAGGATCGTCTTCAAAGTCGTATTGGTCTAAGTTAGCAACAGTAATCGGTCCTGCTGTTTCGTGTTTGACAATGATATGGTTCTGGTAAAGGTCAAGGTCTGTGATGTTGTTTGAGGTGGAAGATGCAATATCAACTGTAACTGCCCTTTCTGTTGTGGTGGGCCCATCAAGATAGACAGTTATAACATCACCTATGCTGCCAATTATTACATCAGATATGGAGTAATCGCCATTAGAGTCTGTGGTGGTTGTGTAGGTATCGCCTGCTCCATTGACTTTGATTCTCACTTGCTTGCCAGACCCTATGTTTGTTGAGCCTTCGTCAGTGTAGACTGTGCCAGAGATAGTAACGCCAGCAACAACAGCTGAGGTTGCTGTAAAATAATCGGTTTGGAACAAGGCATTGCCGCTCTCTTGGTATACTCTCCAGTATGTCCAGTTTTCAGAGTCATAATATTCATTAACGCTTGAGGTTATTGAAGAGGTGGCAGTGCAATCCGTGCTCGTGGTACAGCTTGTGTTGGTGGCAGCACCCTCCCAAGCATTGGTTGAGCCGAAGCGATAAACCTCTAACTTCAGGTTGTTTGAGGCAGCACCTATGCTTGATTGTCCATTCCATTCAGCATCTATCTGGCTAATAGTACCTGATAGCTTTTCTGCAAAGTAGAAATAGGGTGAGGAGGTGGATTTGGCACCCATATATAGGTAGGCTGCTCCTCTGTCAGTGCCAGCTACGTTAGACAGGCTTGCTCCAACTATTATATCGCTGTAACCGTCGTTATTGATGTCGCCTGAAGAAACAGACCTGCCGAAATTAGCCCAATCATCTGTGCCTGAGTATTTTAAATAAATGTCATAGGTAGTGGTACCAGACATTGCCAAATAACCATAGTAAATAAAAGCTGCGCCTCTATCAGTGCCAACATCATAGCTAGAGCTGTGTGAACCAACCACTACATCGTCGTAACCATCAGCGTTGATATCGCCAAATCGAGAAATAGAGTAGCCAAAATAAGCATTATCATCTGTGCCTGGGTACTTGAGATAAACATCATAGGTTGAAGTAACGGCCATAGTGGATGAGCCATAATAAACAAAGGCAGCTCCCCTATCAGTGCCAGTATCATAGTCAGACTGATATGCTCCAACCACTACATCATTGTAGCCGTCTCCATTGATATCGCCAGCTTGCGAGATAGAGTAGCCAAATTGAGCACCACCATCAGTGCCTGGATACCCAAGATAAATGCCATAAGTACTGGTAGCTGGCATGCTAGATGAGCCATAGTATATAAAAGCTGCTCCGGTGCTTGTACCGCTAATGTCAGAACCATAGGCTCCAGCTATTACATCTTGGTAGCCGTCGCTATTAACATCGCCGGCTCCAGAGACTGAACAGCCAAAATAAGCATTATTGTCTGCGACTGGGTATTTTAAATAAACATTGTGGGTTGAGGTTACGGACATTGTAGAACTTCCGTAATACACGAAAGCAGCTCCTCGGTTAGTGCCAACATCATAGTCAGAATAGCTTGCTCCAACCACCACATCGTCATAGCCATCATCGTTAACATCGCCAGCTTGGGAAACAGAGACGCCAAAATAAGCCGTATCATCTGTACCTGGATACTTAAGATAAATGTCGTAGGTAACAGTAGCTGGCATAGTGGATGACCCATAATATATAAAGGCAGCTCCTCTGTCAGTGCCAGTATCATAGTCAGACTGATATGCTCCAACCACTACATCATAATAGCCGTCAGCATTAACATCACCGGCTTGGGAAACAGACGAGCCAAAACGGGCACCATCATCTGTGCCAGGATATTCTAAATAGACGTCAGGGGTTGTGTTGGGTGTTGTGCCGCCAAAGTAAATCCAGGCTGCACCAGTAGTTGCTGTTTTGGAAGAATCGTAATACTGGTAAGCACCGACTATGATGTCTTCAAATCCATCGCCGTTGACATCACCAGCTTGAGAAACCGAATAGCCAAAATAGGCATTGTCATTATCTGAAGGATATTCAAAATACTTGTCGCTTGTAGAAGTAGCTGGCATATTCCTGCCGCCCCAGTATATAAAGGCTGCTCCAGCATCAGAGTTGCCGCTGATATCAGAGTAATAAGCTCCCACCAGGGCATCATCATAGCCATCACTGTTGAAGTCGCCAGAAGAGACTGAGTTGCCAAACTGGGCACCATCTGTTCCCGGATATTCTAAATAAACATCTCTTGAAGTGGTTGCTGCTAAAGAAGAGCTTCCGTAATAGATAAAGGCTGCTCCAGCATTAGTAGCATTGATATCAGACGAAGGAAGTCCCACCAGGGCATCATCATATCCATCTTTGTTAAAGTCGCCAGAGGAGACTGACTTGCCAAGCTGGGCACCATCTGTTCCCGGATATTCTAAATAAACATCTCTTGAGGTGGTTGCTGCCAGAGAAGAACTTCCATAATAAATAAAGGCTGCTCCTGCAGAATT
>CAYGBM010000012.1:0-30976 GCA_964348225.1 uncultured Candidatus Saccharibacteria bacterium
GCGCCTAAAATGCCGTACTTGCTGTTGCTTGAAGCATCATACACGTACTGCCCAGAACCATCGTCAAAGTTTAACTGTAAAACGGGTGAAGGCAGAGCAACCGCTTGCTTGCAAGCGCCATCTTCACAGCCATAGGGACAAGTGTAGCCATTACCGGTCCACATTTCTATATATTTGTCATCTTTACAGGAGTATTCTCTGACATAATCAAAATTACAATAATCGGTAAGTCCCCATTCCATAAAGAGATTGTTATTTGGATTGATGCCGTAAGTAGTACCTTTCTCGTAGTAATTCCTGCCGCCATCAGTATCAGTGCAGATGGGAGTGGACGTTGGTGCCTCACCAACCATTATATTAAATTTTATTTCACCAGAAACCATCTGTTCCAAATCATTGGTTATAAACCTCACCATAGCAACATCGAGGCCGTCCGCAGTTAAGCCTGGTTTTTTTGTGAAGAAAAAATTAAGGGTCTTTTCTTGGTTTGGAAGTAAAGGATCAAATGAAAATCTTGCCTCGCCTCTAGCTGTTCGGCTAGAATCGTAGGTGTACATTATAGGCAAGGGATAAAACAACAAATTTGAACCGCCATCATTTTTGATTCTAACAGAAACAGCTATTTCTTCTTTGCCTCTTAAATCTACATTCACTTCTTTGTCTAAAATAGTCAATACGGGCCTGCTCCCGTGTTGTGGCAATTTATCATATCGCATTTTTAAGGTCGGGTCGCCAAAAAGTATTTCGCTTTCTGGATAATAACCTTTCCAAGACTGCATCTGCGAATATGTATATGCGCCCGCCAATATATTTACCATCAACTGTGGTATCCTTGAATTTGCAGACACTGGAACAGTATTTGCAGAAACAAGCAAACCGCCTTTAAAAAGGTAGCTGGCTGCTATGTTATTGTAAGCAGTATGGTTTCCCGTGCTGCATGACTTCAACATTATAATGGCTGGCCCTACTTGCTCTAAATTTTCTCCAAATATGTAATAATCATGTTTACGGGATGAACCATGGGCATTCACTAAAAGAAGCTCATAATTTTCTTTCAGGTCTTGCAGAAACTGCCTGCCCCAGTTATTAACGGAACCATCGCTATACACAAGGTTAGATGATTGATAAAGACCCGGTGTGAAAATATTTATATCTTGTAATTGACGATTCTTCAACTCTTCTATACCCGCCTCTCCCAATAAAGAATCCTGGATATAACATAGTGTTTTTTCACTATAAGCAGAGCCCTGGCTCATCCTGTATTCGTGGTTTCTCCTGAAATAATCCTTAATTTTATCCACATCAGACGCTCCAAGTTTTTGTTCAGGCCTCAGGCAGTCATAATACCATACTGTGTGTTGGGGATTACCATAGAAAAAGGGATTGGACGAGGTGGAATCTATGCATTTGGTATGAGGTGGTGTTATTCTTGCCATCCAAAAAGGATGTTGTTTGCGCAAAAAATTGCTGGTATAAAGACAGTCTTCCCAAGGGTCAGAATTTGCCACGTTAAAAGCGTCTTTCGCCGCATCATAAGGACAGAGAGTATTAGAAAGCTCAGCATAAAAATTATCTGAATAAGCAGTGGTAGCTATGTAGTAAGCAGGATTATATAATTTTATAGATGGAATATTCCCAACAAACAAAACCCCTTCTAAGGATTCTATCGGGTAGCTGTAAATTTTATCTCTAACATCCTGCCAACGTGGATTTTCGGATACAGTCTCTATTCTCGTTGTAAGACTAAATTCATTCTTTAAATCAATTGCATACTGGTTCAAGCCGTCAATAATTTGGTTTTTAATATAATCATTAACAATAATCAGGACAATTTTGCTTGAGGTAGTATAGCCCAACAGATTGTCGTTTTGACAACCATAAAGCTGATTCAATTTGGTCCTGGTTAAAGAACCCACGTAGCCAGTACCAGAAGTCAAGCCCCAAGGAGTTAAAATCTCGCTGGCATACTTTTCTTGGAATTCAATGGCACCAGCTTCAACCGTGCTGTTAAAGTAATCAGCGGCTCCATTGCCTACATAAATATTTTCCTTCTTCAAGGCGGTAATTAATGCCGTCACGTCAGGCCCTTGGTCGCCGTATTTTAAATCTTTTTGGAAGTTATAACACCAGTTTGCTGATTCAGATACAGCGTGAATTACAATTGCGCTCATTGGAAGCGCTAAAATAAATATCGCCGCCAATGCTGTAAAAAGATATTTTTTATTGAAGCTCATAAATAGTTCAAAATATAAAATATGAAGATTAAGCTTTTATATTTTACATCATGTTCTTCGATTTTTAATTATTACTGGCACTTAGTGCAATATCTCGCTCGGGGATAGGCTTTTAAGCGGCCCTGGGGAATTGGCTTCTTGCATTTCCCGCAGATTCCATATTTCCCCTTCTTAATTCTTGCCAAAGCAAGATTCACGTTTTTTAACTCTTCCTCCAAGGTCCTTTCCAGAGCCAAAAGAGTGCTGTATTCCTCAACCTCATCTGCTTCTTCTTCAAGGTGCCCCCCGTCAAACTCTGGCTTTATTGCATCCCACTCCCCTTTAACCTTCTTGGACTCCCGAGCAAAAGAACTTAGCTGTTTCTCTAATTTCTTTTTCTCTTCCTTGAGTTGTTTTTCCTGCTTTGCAATAAATACTTTATCCATACTTTTATATTTTTTGGTCAATCAAAGAAAGTATACTCTCCTCTGATGTTGTGAAAAAAAGCAAATCTTCAAATAAGGCATAGCAAATCTCAAGCTCGTTTACTGAAGAATCAAGACACCTAAGTTCCACTCCTTTCTCGGTTGATGCGGCAAACGCATCGGCAAAAATTAGCTCTTCTTCAGTTAACCGCAAAAACAGGGAAGAAAAATCTTCAGCTAAGCTTTTCTCCCAGTCTTCCATTAAAGCCTGGAAAGTAGCGCTTTCTTTAACCTCAACAGCGAATCCCGCCCGAGGACCATCCCTTGAAGAATAGATAAACAATGTCCCTGGGGGCTCTATATTTTCTGAAAATTCTGCTCTAACCTCAGCCCCCAAGCTCTCCAAGAACCTACTGACATCCATCACCTCTTTTGTTTCAACGTCCCTGAACACAATCCGTGAAAAAGTACCCTCTCTCTCTTTTTCCCGCAGAGCCTGAGAAAATAAATTTGGAACCTGAAGAGAATCGGAAAACTCTAATATTTTGCTTTCTCTAACCTCAATCAAGGAAGAAGGCGTTGTTTCCACCTCTGGTGGTGTTTCTTCCTCTATTGGCTCTTCCTCGGGTGTTATTCCTTCATTCTCAGATTCTGGAATGAAGGGGGGCTTTTCACGAAGGATAAAGGTAGTCAGAATCAGATAAGAGCCGAACAGAATCCCTGCCAGCAAAAGTAACACCAGAATTCTTACCACAATCTTCTCCAATAAAGGAGGTTCTTTAACCACTGGTCGGAAAACAACCTCCTTTCTTGCTGCTCTTTCTTTGGCTTTCAAAGGCAATACCTCTCTGCCCTCCACCCTTGCTAAAAACCTTTCCCTCTCTGCTTTTTCTTTGGGAGAAATCCTTGTTAGCTTCTGGATAAGAGCCTCTTTCGAAAGCGGCCCCTTCAGTGTTACAGCTTCCTTTGCTTTAGCTTCCTCTGCTTTTTCTTGAATCTGCTTAATCTTTTGTTCTAACTCTTCCTCTTGGGCTTTTCGACGAATCTCTGCGGTAACACCCTCTTCCTCTCTTCTTGTGGTTGCTGCCAACTCTCTGGCTTTCCTCTTAGCCTCCTCTGCCTCTCTTGCTTCTTCCTTTCTTCTGGCAGCCTCCTCTGTTATGACAACCTCTCTCACTTCCTTCAGGGGTACTTCCTCCAACAGCTCTTTTTGCTCCGCAATCATCCTTGACCCTTCTTTAAACCCATGCTCTAACAAAATCTCTATCTCCTTTATTCTCTTTCTAATCTTGTTGATGGGCTCTAAAACCTCTTGATTTTTCTTCTCAAATTCTGCTATTTTCTCTTTCAGCTCCTGTTGTTTGCTTTCCAGACTCCACCTCTCTTTTTCCACTTCCTTGCGTCTGTCTTCAAGCTGCCATCTTTCAGCTGCTATGGCTTTTTCTTCTTTCGGGGTGGGGGCGGCCCTTTCTCTTCCCTCAAGGCTTCTTTCTTTCTCCTCTACCTCTTTTTCTTTCTGCAAAACAACCGAGAGTTTTCTTGTTAAATCTTGGAAGCTACGTTGAAGTGCCTTTCTCTCCTCTAACAAACTCTCTTGTTGCACCTCAAATGTTTTAACCTCCTCTTCTAACCTGTCTTTTTCCTCCCTTAGCTCTATCTTTTTTAACAATTCAGCAATCTCTTCTCTTCTCCGTTTCAGTTTCTCTTCTTCTGCTTGCAAAAGGGCTAATTTTTCATCTACCTCTTTTATTTGCTTATTCTTCCTGCCGAGCCTCTCGTCTATTTCCCACTTCTGTGTTTCTATCTCCTTTCTTCTCTTCTCTATCAACCATCTTTTTTTCTCTATCTGATGTTTTTCTTTGGGGTCTCTTGCTTCCGCTTCCTTCGCTTCAATTTCTTCTTTTTCAGCTTCAATCTTGTCTTTCTTCTCTAAAATAGAAGCCATCTCTCTCGCGGTTTCCTCTTTTTCTTGCTCAAATTGTTCTTTATCTAACTCTAAGGGTCTTTTTCTTTCAGAGAAGGTCAGCAGCCTTTCTTCTATTTCGTCCTTCTCCCTCTCAAGGTTATACTTTGTCATTTCTCTTTTTCTCTTGCGCTCTTCCACCACCCTTATTCTCCTTTCTTCCTCCTCTCTTCTCTCTCTTTCTCTTCTTTTCGCTTCTTCCTCAGCCCTCATTTTCGCCCTTGCCCTTCTTCTAATCTCAGCCTCCTTGCGTCTTTTTTCTTCTTCGACTAAAGCTTGTTCCTTTATCTCCCTAACTCTTTTTCTCTCTTTTATCTTCGCTAACTCTCTTTCCTTTTCTCTCTCTTCCTCTCTTCTTCTTTCTTCTTCTCCAATCCTCCTTATTTCTTCTTTTCTTCTTGCCTCTTCTTCTGATTCTCTTGCTTTCTCTTCTTCTCTGACTGCTTTCTCTTCTGCCTTTTTTACTACTTTTTCCTTTCTTCTCTCTTCAGCCATCCTTCTTTCCTCCTCTTCTATCTTTTTTCTTTGCTCCTTTAATCTCTGTTTCGCTTCTTTTTCTTTTAACTTTTCTTCTTCTTTTCTTCTTTTTTCTTCCTCTCGTTTTCTCTTAGCTTCTTCTCTTTTAGCCTTCTCCTTCTCTTGCTTTCTTATCTCTTTTCGAACTTTTTTCATCTTCCTCTTTTCTCTTTTTCTTTCCACCTTGCCTAATCCTCGAAGCCGCCTTAAATCATCCTCCATTGTCAAAATTACACCCTGTTCTAAAAGCTCAAAAATTGGCTCTTTTTTATTCCTTGCCCTTTGTTTGGTTTTAGTGTCTGTTTCTGCCATAAAGTTGCCAAACCAACGAAGCGCACGAGCCTCCTAAACCTTGAGTAATCAGTATCTAAGAGGCCCCACCTGGCTTAGCAGCTTTGTTTTTCATCTTTGGCTTAAAGCCCGCGTCTTTTGCTGAAAGATTAATGCGGCCTTGAACATCTATATTAATTATTTTAACAGGAATTATATCGCCCACCTTAACCACGTCTTGAATCTTCTCAATTCTAAAGGGCGCAAACTGAGATATATGCACCAACCCTTCTTGTCCTGGAGCTACCTCAACCATTGCACCAAAATCCAGAATCCTTGTTACTTTTGCCTGAAAAACCTCTCCCACCTTAAATTCCCGAGCAAGGTTTTTTATCCAGGCAACCGCTTTTTGGGCAGCTTCGGCTTTCTCAGCAGTAACAAAAACCTTGCCAGAGTCCTCAATGTCAATAGAAACACCGCACTCATCAATGATTTCGTTTATAACCTTACCACCCGTGCCAATAACTGCTCCGATTTTCTCAGGATTAATTTGCAAAGTATAAACACGGGGGGCAAAAACAGAAAGCTCTTTTCTGGGCTTAGATATTTTCTTTTTCATCTCAGACAAAATGCTCATTCTTGCTTTCTTAGCTTTTTCCAGGCCTCCTTTCAAAATCTCCCTTGTAATACCAAGGCTTTTAACGTCCATCTGCATCACCGTAATGCCTTTTTCAGTGCCTGCCACCTTAAAGTCCATCTCACCATGATGGTCTTCAGGCCCTTGAATATCAGTAAGAAACTTAATTTTCTTTCCAGAATCATCGGTTATCAAACCAACAGCAATACCGGCTGCTGGCCTTGTAAGGGGCACGCCAGCATCCATTAAAGCCAAGCTGGCTGCTGAGACAGCGCCCATGCTCGTTGAGCCATTAGAGCTCAAAACCTCAGACACCACCCTTATTGTATAAGGAAAATCTTCAATGCTTGGGATTAAAGGTAAAAGGGCTTTTTCAGCCAGCATACCATGCCCAATCTCTCTTCTCTTGGGCGACCCCAATCTTTTCACCTCTCCTGAGCAATAGGGTGGAAAGTTATAATGGTGCAAGAAACGTTTCTTGCCCGAAATCTCCATTCCCTCCAAAAGCTGCTGGTCGCCGGGCGCCCCTAGGGTCAAAATAGATAAGACCCTGGTCAGCCCTCTGACAAAAACGCCAGATCCGTGGGTCCTGGGCACAATGCCTACATCACAGCCAATTTCTCTAAACTCATCCAGCTTTCTGCCATCAGGCCTTTTTTCCTTTTCCAAAATATTCTCTTTAACCATTTTCTCTGTCTCCTCAAGAAAAATAGTCCTCACCCGTGAAGCCCCGGCTTCACCAATCTCCTCTCTAAAATCCTCTAGAATTTTATCTTCCAGCCCCAGCCATGCGCGATGTCTCTCTAATTTGTCTTTTTGGTAAAAAGCTTTCTCAAGGTCCTTGGCCAAAGCTTTTCTGATTTTCTTCTCAAGAGCTGGCTCAAGTTTTACTGGCTCTGGCACTGACGTTTTCTCTTTGCCGTGTTTCTTAATAATCTCTTTTTGCAAATCAATTGTCTCTCTTATATATAGTTTAGCAAAATCATAGGCTTTAACAATCACCTCTTCTGACACCTCTTCAGCCCCAGCTTCAATCATATTCACAAAAATATCTCCCTGCTCTCCTGCCCTTCCACTTTTAGCTGAAGATTCAATCCCAGCGAAAACCAAGTCTAAATCGCCCTCCTCTCTTTCTTCATAATTAGGGTTTAAAATAAGCTTTTCGCCGACTCTTCCTACCCTAACCACGCCAACCGGTCCTGGCCAAGGTATTTGAGAAAGCCCCAAGGCCAAAGAAGCGCCCAGCAATCCTAAAACAGCTGGGTCGTTCTCTCCGTCCCAGCTTAAACAAGTGGCAATCACCTGAATCTCATTGGCTATCTCCTTGGGAAACAAAGGACGAATAGCCCTGTCAATCATTCTGGATGCCAAAACCGCTTCAGTGGTGGGCCTGCCCTCTCTCCTGATAAACCGCGAACCCAGGATCTTTCCAGCAGCATAATATCTTTCAACATACTCGCAGGTTAAAGGAAAAAAGCCCATCTCCGGCCTCTCCTCCCCGAGCTGGGCCGTGGCTAAAACCGAGGTATCTCCATACCTCACCAAAGCACAGCCTGAAGCCTGCTCAGCCAACCCATCAAGCTGAACAATCAACTCCTTATCCCCAATCTTTGTCTTGAAAATCTTGTTCTGCATAAAGATTTAATTTCCAAATCAAAATTACCTTATTTTATGCGCATTAGGAATTTTTTGGGTTCTTGAGCTAAATCAAAAAATTCATCAGCCACTTCCTTTAGTTTTGAAGAAGTGGTTCTTTCAAAAGCGATTACTTCAACCCGCTTGCCTTGGGCTTTCAAATATTCAACGAGAGGGATAAAATCACCATCGCCCGAGCATAAAATAATAACATCTACTCCAGGAGCTGTTCTGACAGCGTCAATCACTATGCCAACATCCCAATCAGCTTTTTTCTGCCCGCCGTAAAACTCCTGCAAGCCCCTTACCCTTGTCTCAATGCCCAAGCTTGTTAAAGCGTCAAAAAAAGGCTTTTCCTCGCCTGTTTTTGTGCTCACCACATAAGCAAAAGCCCTGATAAGTTTTCTGCCAGCAATCGCTTTTTTTAAAACCTCTTTGAAATTAACCCTGGCTTGAAAGAGATTTTTAGCTGAATGATAAAGATTTTGAACGTCTATTAAAATTTCAACTCTTTGTTCTTTTGGTTTTACAAACATCATAAAAAATTATTTTTTAAATCCAACCTTTTTAATAATCGCATTATATCTTTTCTTATTTGTCTTCTCCAAATACTTCAAAAGCCTTTTTCTCTTAATCACCATTTTCAAAAGACCCCTTCTTGAGTGATTATCCTTGGGGTGCTTTTTCAAATGCTTGAGAAGCTTCTCAATCTCTTCTGACAGCAAGGCAATCTGGACATCAGCAGAACCTGTATCTGTTTTGTGAAGCTTAAAATCTTCCGCTATTTTTTCTTTTTGTTGTTTTGTGAGCATATTATATTTTGTTAATTTTTAATTTTTAATTTATTTTTGTGCCCCGCACAGGAGTCGAACCTGTAACCTTATCCTTAAGAGGGATCTGCTCTGCCAATTGAGCTAGCGAGGCAAAGTAGAGTCATTGCGGGATAAACCTGCAACCTCATATTAAAATCCTGCCTAGGTTATCAAAGCTTTACCGCGCAATCAATGGAAAATACTCCTTCGTTGAAAATACTTTTTATGGGATTGACATCAGCAGCTCCAATAATAGTCAAGATAATTCCAACAATCATATAAGCGCCATAAACCAGAGCCAGCCCTATGAGCACTCCTTTCATTAAGGTTTTACCCCGGGTTAATAAATTAGGATTCACTCCGCCGAAATAAAGCATCAATCCACCAGCAACTAGCATTAAAACAGCCAGAGGCGGCACAATATAAATCAGAACAAAACTGATAATGCCGTCAATCATTACAAAGAAATGACAAAGCTGGCAATGGAGGTAGATTTGCCTTAGAGGATCAGATTTATCTCCACAACGTTCTTCAGCTAATTTCTTAAAATCCTCTATCTTTTCAGGACTCCAAGTATTAGGAATATTAAAACCAGCACCTGATACCTCCACGCATTTCCCACAAGGCACAAAACCAGTATAGCGAACATCTTGCCCATTAACTTCATAAGTGTTGTTCGCTGAACAATTAAAAAAAGGTAAGAACAAGCCAGCTAAGATAATAACCAAAAAAACTGGTGCTATTCTTCGGAGCATTGAATCATTATAGCAGAATCTAAAATAAAAAAAAGACCTGTGAATAAATAATTCTTAATTTTTAATTATTAATTCTTAATTTATTCTTATGCCCCCGGCAAGAGTCGAACTTGCAAATCTCCGCGTCCGAAGCGCGGCGCCTTATCCAGTTAGACCACAGGGGCTCTATACCCAAAACTTACCAAAAAAATTGAAAAAAATCAATTTCCGTAGCATAATAAACCTATGGAAATCCCAAAAGAAGTAAAAAATATCTTGAGCATATTGGAAAAGAATAAATATCAAGCCTACATAGTAGGGGGGTGTGTTCGCGATGTTCTAAGAGGCGCTGCCCCTAAAGATTGGGACGTGGCAACAAACGCCACACCAGAAGAAATCCAAGCAACATTCAAAAAAGCAGGCTTTAAAAGTTTCTATGAGAATCAATTCGGCACAGTAACTGTTTTAACAAAATCAAAAACAGAGGCCTTAAAAGAGATTGAGATTACTCCCTTTCGGACCGATGAAAAATACACAGACAAACGTCATCCCGATAAAATCAGCTGGGCAAAAACAATTGAGCAAGACTTAGCAAGAAGAGACTTCACCATCAATGCCATAGCTGGTTCAATTCGTAGCGATCGCTACAGATTGAACCAAGGCAAAAATACCTCAAAATATAAGGCTGGTAGTGGAACGAAACAAAGTTTTGAGGTTATTGACCCTTTCAAAGGGCAAAAAGACTTAGAAAATAAGGTTATTCGGGCGGTTGGCAAGCCAGAGAAGAGATTTTCAGAAGACGCCTTGAGATTAATGAGAGCAGTGCGGTTCGCAGTTTCGCTAGAACCTGATAAAATCTGGCAGATTGAAGAAAAAACAGAAAAAGCCCTGAAAAAAAATGCCCATCTCCTTGATTTTATTTCAGAAGAAAGAATAAGAGATGAGTTAATGAAAATCATAATGTGCCATCAGGCAGCCAAAGGCATAGAGATTTTAAGAAGGCTGGGGCTTTTGAAATATATTATTCCAGAGCTTGAACAAGGCTTTGGTATTTGGCAGAACAAACACCACATCTATCAGGTTTATCAGCACGGGATTTTGAGCTTAAACTATGCTTGCAAGCACAATTTTTCAAAGCATGTCAGATTAGCATCTCTTTTGCACGATATTGGCAAGCCCAAAACAAAAAAAGGCGAGGGGCTTGATTCAACTTTTTACAACCACGAGGTTGTTGGCGCTAAAATGACCTGCCAGATTCTAGAAAGGCTAAAATTCTCCAAAAAAGACATTGAAAAAATAGCCAAGCTGGTAAGATATCATCTTTTCTATTACAATGTGGGTGAGGTTGGCGAATCATCTGTCCGCCGCCTCTTACGCAAGGTAGGACAAGAAGATATTGAAGAACTTTTGCAAGTAAGGCAGGCTGATAGAATCGGTTCTGGTGTACCCAAAGCCGAGCCTTACAAGCTAAGGCATTTAAAATATTTGTTTGAAAAGGTATCGCGCGACCCGATTTCATCTACAATGTTGAAGATTGATGGCAATGATATTATGAAAATGCTTGATATTAAGCCTAGTCCTAAGGTAGGACAAATCTTGTCCTACCTCCTGTCCCAGGTTCTGTCCGACCCAAAAAAGAATGTCCGAGCCCTTTTGGAAAAAGAAACAGCAAGATTAGGCAAATTATCTGACCAAGAACTTGAAAAATTAGCTCAAAAAGCTAAAAAAGAGATTGAAACCATAGAAACAAAGCAAGACCAAATGACCAAAAACAAATATTGGGTTACCTAAGCTTAAATCTTAAAACTAAAATCTAAAATCTACATCTAAAAAGTAAAATATTGATTGTGAACGGGCTGTGGTGTAATAGCAGCATACAGCTTTCGGGAAGCTGCAGTTCC
Source organism: uncultured Candidatus Saccharibacteria bacterium (assembly GCA_964348225.1). Classification (GTDB taxonomy): domain Bacteria; phylum Patescibacteriota; class Minisyncoccia; order Minisyncoccales; family CG1-02-41-26; genus CAYGBM01. The sequence goes on from CAYGBM010000012.1 coordinate 11,107, forward strand.
GGTGCAAATCCGGACAGCCCGAAAAGAAAACAAAGTCTCTATTTCTTCCAGCAATTTCATACAAAACAAATTCGTGTTTCGTCAGTGAAACCAACTAAAATACTTTTTGGTATGGTGACTTTGTCTTTTGTGATAAAAAACAATATAATCAAACCAAAGGATTTATTATTAATAATCCACAGAATTTACAGAAGATTTGCAGAGGATTTACAGGGGAACATCCCCTGTAAATTAACAGTAAGCTAACAGATTGGAGGGAAAATACTAATATTTTTTTCAGTATTTCTCAATAGTTGTTCAGTGTTTGTCAATATTTTATCCCTTGTTTGTCAATAATTTATCCTGTGGTTTTACTCCTTTTGTTAACAATTTTCCCACAATGGAGTTTAAAATTTTGAAAAAATCTAAAACATCAAGGGCTCGCCTCGGAGTCATTAAAACCTCGAACGGAATACTCTATAGCCCTGCTTTTTTCCCTGTTGCCACCCAAGCCTGTGTTAAAACCTTGGATTCTGAAGATATCAAAGAAATCGGATACAAAGGGATTCTATGCAACACTTATCATTTAATGTTGAGACCGGGCAGTGATTTAATTCAAAAAATAGGTGGTCTGCATAAATTTATGGGCTTTAAAGGAGTAATTGCAACAGACAGTGGCGGATTTCAGGTATTTAGTTTAGGCAAAGGCATAGAACACGGGGTTGGAAAAATCGCCAAGATATTTCCTGAAAACAAAATTACACCCAAGAAAAGAAATGGTTCTCTTGTTCACCCTGTTAAATCCCGCGAAGCGGGAACCCAGCCCTTTTTGAAAAGGGCTGGGTTATTTAACAGGGTAAAAATCAGGGAAGATGGCGTTTGGTTCCGCTCGCATATTGATGGCAAAGAACAATTTTTAAGCCCTGAAAAATCTATAAAAATCCAACAAGAGCTTGGAGGAGATATTATTTTTAGCTTGGACGAATGCACCTCTCCCCTTGATAATGCTTCTTACACAAAAAAAGCAATGGAAAGAACACACCGCTGGGCAAAACGTTGCCTGCAGGCCTTCCAACCAAACGTTTCAAATCGTGCCGATCGGCACGATTTGAAACAAAAGCAAACGTTGTTTGGCGTTGTACAGGGAGGGCTTTGCAAAAATTTAAGGGTTGAAAGTGCTAAGTTCATTGGTAAACTACCTTTTTCTGGCTTTGGGATTGGTGGCAGCTTAGGAGTGGTGGTAGATAAAACAAAAAAAACAATGTATGAAATTCTGGATTGGACCATTCCATTACTGCCAGAAAACAAACCTCGCCATCTTTTAGGTATTGGTTATTTAGAGGATATTGAAAAATCCATTAAAAAAGGGGTGGACCTTTTTGATTCTGTCTATCCCACCCGGCTGGCTCGGCACGGTGCAGCAATAATATCCCAAGGGATTTTGGATATTAAAAAACCAGCTTTTTTAAAAGAGAAATCTCCTTTAGATAAAAAATGCTCCTGTATTGTGTGCCAAAGCTACTCAAGAGCATACCTTTCTCATCTTATCAGAGCTAATGAAATAACAGGTATGAGGCTTTTAACCCTGCACAACCTTTGCTTTTTTAAGGATTTTATGGATAAAATAAGAGAGAGGATAAAAAAGGGCGTAATGTAAAAAAGAAGAGCCCGCCTACGTCCTTCGATAAACTTAGGACTTCGGCGGACATAACCCTCCTACACCAAGGTTACTGAAGGGCAAGGGAACAACTAAATTCACTTTGCTTATTAAGTCGTTAATGGGCCTATAGCTCAACGGCAGAGCGCTGCTGTCGCATAGCAGAGATGTGAGTTCAATTCTCACTGGGTCCACACTATAAAATCTAACATATATTTAATGCTTCTTTTGTCCAGGGGTATTTTTTTATGCTTCAAAAACTTGACATTTGTGGGGATTTTATGTTATATTGCCGGGCAGAACACTAGAACATGGTGGCTTTTTAAGCCTTTAATTTGCACACTTTTTAAGGAGGGGAAGAAATGAGCACACAAAACGCAGGTATCAGGGAAGAAAGGTTTATGCCTGAATTCCTTGATGAAGATAGAAAAAAAGAAGAATTTGAAGAATTAGCCCTTCAGTATATGGATACAATATACTGGGCGGCTATGAGAATGGCAAAAAACGAAGAGGACGCCGAGGATCTAGTCCAAGAGGCATACTTAAGGGCATATCGTTTCTTCGATAAATTCAGGAAGGGCAGCAACTTCAAGGCTTGGCTGCTCAAGATTCTCAGGAACGTAGCTATAAACGCATCGATCAAGGCGCGGAAAACGCCGCCGATGTATGACGTAGACAGACTCGCTGATGCTGACATTCTAGTGAGTGAAGCCACGCCTGAGAATGAAATTTTCAACAGTCTTCTTGATGAAGAGCTTGCTAATGCCATAAACGCCTTACCAGAATGCTATCGTATTACTCTAGTACTGTCAGATTTAGAAGGACTACCATACAAAGAGATAGCTGAAACTCTTAATTGCCCAGAAGGCACTGTGATGTCTAGGCTCCATAGAGGGAGAAAGCTACTCAGGAAAAGTCTTTATGAGTATGCTAAAAAGCGCGGATACGTCTAGTAGAGAATGCCCTATCGGAATTCCCCAGTCCCTGAGAATTTGTATCACCAATAGCCCCTTGAGACACAAAGTAATTCCCAAACCAGCCACGGAACAAGCCTCGCTTGCTACGTGAGTCCTGCTATGTTTTCAAGGGGCTGTATTTTTTTATCTGCTGCGTTATAATAAACTATGAATACCAAAGAAACAGGCAGGCTTGGTGAAGAAATTGCTGTTAATTATCTTAAAAAGAAAGGCTATAAGATTTTAGATGTGAATTTCAAAAACAAATGGGGAGAGATTGATATTATTGCTAAAAAGAAAAAGATTTTGCATTTTGTTGAAGTCAAGGCTATTCATAAAAAAGAGGGATTTTCTCCAGAAGATGAAATTAGCCAGAGAAAACAAAAACAACTTTTGAAAATGGTGCAAATCTATTTATCTCAAAATAATATTTCTTTTGAAACCCCCCACCAAATTGATGTTTTAGCTGTTGAGCTCAGGCATCACGGAGAAAATTCTCTTTGGGCTGAAAAAGAGGCTGGAATTCGTCACATAGAAAATGCTGTTGAGGATAATTATTAGGGCTTTGCATAAAAAAAACCTGTCCGAGGTTCACCCCCACACCAAAGGTTCGTTGGGTGTGGGGGCAAGACGGAGGGGTTTTTGTTTAGGCCCTCAAGACCCTTTAATCTTTTCTACTTCAGCTCTTTTTCAACATCCCCTATTTCTTTGTTGATTCTCTCTTCTGAAGTATCTAAAACCCCTACTATCTTGTCTCTGAGTTCTTTCTCACTTTTGGTAAGGCGCTTCCGCTTGCTGAGCGCATCAACTTCCTGTTCCACTTCCTTTCTTAATCCATTGAACGATTTTACAACACTGCTCCTTATCTCTCTCGTTTCCTTCTTCATTCTCTTGCGCCAAAGAGAAATTCTGTACCAGGCATATAAAAACACAATTATCAGCTCAACAACTATAATGATTAGGGCAATCATAATGTTTAAGTAAACTGTTGGCACGCTGCCAAACCTGAATATAGTTGGCAAGCCTACCAATAGATTAACCTTTGGAGTAGATAAACTTAAAGCTCCCCTGCTGTCTCTTGCTCTGGCCCAAACCTGATATCTTCCATCCTCTAGGGGATCAATAGGACGAAACGACCATTTGCCTTTCTGGTCAGCCTCTGTTTCGCCAAGCACTGATTCCTTACCTTCTATGTCGGCAAAAACTTCTATTCTTACGCCAGGCAGGCTTTCTCCTTCCAAAGACAGAGGTTCATCAGCCTCCAAGCTCACCGGGTATTTGGTTATAACAGGGGTTTCAATAGGCAAAATCTCAATTTCTACTGGCTCTTTGGTAAAATTGCCTGCTTTATCAAAAGCAATTACCTCAACCATATGCTTGCCTGGGGTTTGAGGAGGCAGCTGGTAAGAGCGATCGTCTGGTAATGTTTCAGTTAAACGAAGGCTGGTTTCTGCATCAACTACTATTTCAAAATAACCTATGCCTGAAAGTTCATCAGAAGTGTTAAAAACAAGGGACGGCTGAGGGTCTGTGGGTGTTTCTGTCTTAACCTCTACTTTGAAGGAATTTGGAGGGGTGGTATCTATTAAAAGTTTCCATCGGGCAATTCCTCCCCAGCCGGATTGATTTTTAAATTTAATATGGAAGTACCAAGTACCTTCTTCAAGCCCTTCGTATTGTTTCTGTTCCATTAAGCCATCAGAAATAGAACCTGGGTCAACAAGAGGCCTTTTATCCAACAGCAAGCTCACCCCAACAACATCAGAAGGCAAAACCCAAGTAAATTTTGGGCTGTTGCTTGAATACCATTCTTCTTGTTCAGGGTGAGTGGGAGAAGAAATAATAGGGGCAAGCGGTGCGCCTTCAGCTGGATTTACTATTCTCGGCTGGATAACAAAGCTCCCAACGCCCATATTCTTTAAAATGTTCGTTCCTTTATAATCAGCAGCCAGCACAGAGCCAGAAGAAAACTTTAAACTGGCTGTTCCAACAGCTCTTGCTTGAAAGGTTATACTGAAAAGATTGCCAGAAGCTCCCTGAAAGCTTGCTGTTGTTCCTCCTCCAAAACTGATGGTTCCCTCAATATTGGAAAAAGTTGGCTCAGCGGTCCATAAATGAAAAATGGAGTCGGTCCTTGAAACTGTAATAACTTTAAGTATGCTTGGATTAAAACTTAAAACTCCCTCAGCAGCATTAATGATTTTGCCTCCGCTGTTTACTTTAATCGCAACGGAAAAAATATCTCCGACCGCATAAACACCTGAAGAAGGGGAAGGATACAAAGAAGCGTCTTGTGCTTTGACAAACTGGATTGAACCTAAGAACAATATGAAGAAAAGGCAAAATATAATTGGTTTTCTCATTTTGCAAAACTTGATTAAGGGCTGAAAAGTACGTTGAAACCCAAATTATTTTCAGCTGTTCAAATAGCGCTTGGATTGCCTTCTCACAATTATTATCCACACAGCACTTCCCACTATTAACAAGCCTAAAATTATCAAAACTAAAATCTCTCCTAAATTCTTTTTAGATGAAAAAGGGGTTTTTACTTCAACAATTCTTTCGTTGCCAGCTTTGTCAATTGCCTTCACCTTTATTATACCTTTTAAATTTTGATCTTGCAAAGCATAGGGGCTCTCAGCCTTTTCCCAATCCCGTCTTCCTTCTTTAACTTCAAAATAATCTATGCCGGTTTGTTTATCAGTGGTGAAAAAAGAAATAAAATATTTTCCTTCAAAAACAGAGGGGTGCTGGCCAAGCTCTACATCAAAGGGCTCGGGAGGAATGGTATCTTTTGCAAGCTCTTTCTGCCATTCGTTCTGCGAGCCATCTATCCTTTCAGATAAAAGCCTGAAAACTGCTCCTTTAGTAGAAAGCTGAGCCCTTGTTCCTGCCATGTCGCTTAAAAGCACCTGGGAGGCATCTAAAAAACTCACCTCAGCTAGGCTTTCTCCTGCTGCTTGTTTAACTGTTTTTGGAACCCTAAATATTACCTTTCCCAACAGATTGCTCTCTCCTGGATCCCCGGATACCCTGCCGCAATATTCTCCAGGCATTCCGCCAATCAAAGAAATCTTTCCTAATGCTTGGTCAATGGCTGGCGGCTTTATCCAAAGAGATAAAATTGATTCGCCTTGGCTAAAATCAACTGCCTCCAGCATATCCTGCTGGAAGCTAAGATGGGCTTCTGCAACATTGATGCAATCACCTTCAGTATCTATTCTAATGCCAACCAAGAAAGTATCGCCTGGTCTGTGTTCGCCCTCAGTTGGCTCTAGATATAATCTCACTGCCATTGCTGACTTGGGCACAGCCAAACAAAAAGTTAAAAAAGCAAGAGTTATAGCTAGAGAAAGAGAATTAGCTTTTGATAATTGTTTTATCATTTAAGTGTGTTGTTCAGGCTCTTGAACAAGGATTATCCGGTCCAACAGCATAATAGAATGCTGAAGTCGGGCAAATCTACCACTCCATTTTGGTTTAAGTCGTGCTGGGAACTGGACCTCGCCCACCAGCAAAGAAAAATACTAAAATCTGTTAAATTAACCCTGCCATCTTCATTGAAATCAGCATTCAAGCATACGTCTCTTAAAGAAGGAACTGGCAACCGCACTTTTCCCACACTAAAAGCCAGCGAGTTACCAAAACCGCTGATTTCTTCTGAAGAAATCTGATAACGGGCTCTGGCTGTGTGCAAGCCCTCTTCAAGTACCTGGGTATCGACCGGTACAAGCCAAGTGCCTATTTCATCGCTTTCAGTCTTTTTTATAATCTCATCAGAGTTTATATGAACCTCTACTTCAACCTCTGGAACTGTCTGTCCAAAGATATTTAATATGTCACCTTTTTGCAGTTGGGTTTCGCTTAAATCAATAGTGGGCGGCAAAAAAATGCCTCGAACCGTGGTTATGGCATTAGAGAGAACCCTGAAGGTCAAACTATAAGTAATTGATTTTCTTCCGTCTTGGTCTTTTGCCCATAAACCAAAGGTATAGATGCCAGGGTTAATATCCGTTATTACCTGCGTGAAATCAGCCCTTGAATCCGCTTCAGCAATTGCCACCCCTTTGCCGTCTTTTAAGATTATAACCTTAGAGCCTGGGTAAGCCTTGCCCTCGAAAACCAGCCTGGTTTCTACTGGCGGCAGAAATATTCCTCCACCACCAGAAGGAGGCGGAGCTGGTTCTGTTTGGCACGTAGCACTGCAGCCATCATCGGCTATATTGTTCCCGTCATCACATGTTTCACCATAGCCTGTCTGCTTTGTCCCATCGCCGCAATAAGCAGCCCAGCCTGTGCATGTTGTGTTGCAAAACTTATCGTTGGCATTATAAGCATATCTGCCATTATTTGCTCCATCATCACAGGTCTCACCGCCATCCAGAACGCCATTGCCACAAAGGGTGATAAAAACCGAGGGCTGGAAAGTTGCAGCTAAAGCCCCCTCAAAAATAAAAAAAGGGGGGCTAATTGCAAAACCCCAAACAACTACAAGACAAAAAGCAACCACTAATATTAGAAAGGCGTTTTTTTTGAAAAAATATATCATAATGCAACAAGCCCAAAAGGCGATATCGGCTAAAGGCAAACAGAAATTCCTATTATTTTCCACCCCTTTTAATACTTATGCTTTTTTTGGCTCTTGCTGTTGGCTTTTTTCTACTACCTCTTTTAGCCTTTTTTATTGTTTTGGATTTTTTAATTGCTTTGTCTTTTTGGCTTTTTTTATTCTTTTTACTCTTATCCTCTTTTTTCTCTTTCCTCACCCTTTCTACTCTAATATTAATGCCAAGCCTCCTCAACATTTTCCCCGCCAAGCCAAACTTAATAGACAAAAATCCCCCTATTAACAAAACAACTATCAAAATCCAAGCCCAGATAGGCAAGCCAAAAAACTTTCCCAGCTGGCCTTTTTCAACTATTTTGAAATACCTTTTTTCTTTTAAAATTGACCTGCCCTGCTTATAAATATCTATCACTGCCCAATATTCGCCAACCTCCAGCTTAGTAGGCATTTCACCTATTATCTCTCCCTTTCCAAAGGGCTCAATAAAACCTAGATTCACTGCCTCTCCTGTTTCTAAAAGCGTACTTTGGTATTGGTCGTAAATTTCAAGCAAAACCTTAGAGGGCCGTATCTTGACATTCCCTAAATTCTCAAGCTCTATTACCACCTTTATTGGGCTTTCTTCCTCTATGTCTGGCACCTTAATCTTTCGGAGCTTGAAATCAGAAAATTCCTCTCCACTCACACGGAGCTTAAGCTGAACTATTGCGCCAGTTAAAATGGTTATTTGACCTCCACCACCCGTAAGCGCCTTAACCACAATATCTCCTTGGTATGTTTCATAAGCAGCGTCTTTGGGTACCTGCACTGCCACCTGCATCGGGAACTGCCGTTTTCCTGCAGGAATAGTAAACCTAGTGCCTGGTGTAATGATGAGCCAATCTTGAATTTCTGAGGCTTCTATATCTATTTCTATGTTTAAGGGTTGAAGCGCATCTGGCTGAGTTAAAAAAACGGTCTGTTCAAAACGAGCGCCAGGCACCAAGTGGTCGTTCAAAATCAAAGGAGGGCTGACCCCAAAAGCTAAAACTAAATCAGCCCCCGAAAACAATAAGAGAAAACAGATTGTCAAAATTAAAAAAATTGTAAACCTCATTAACAAACAGGATTCCGAGCCACCAAAACTATCCTGGTCAAATCCCTGTCCAGCCCCAAATTCCTCGGCCAATCTCACCCAAAAGCTCTAAAGTTCTTATTTAGTCATCTATTTTTGCTGCTACCGTAGTTGTCCCGTTATAAGTACCAGGTGCTTGACCTCCAGGAATACCAATCCGCCAGTAGATGTCATCTGTTGAAGTTGAAGGGCTGGTGTCGGGCTTTGGCAAAACTATTTCTAATTCAGTTAGACTGCCGGATAAATCAGTTCCGCTTCCATAGCCGAAAGTGCTTGTTAAGCTATATTCCTGCTGAGCAACCGGAATGTTTTCTGCACCGTAGGTCATATCTTCTCCAGACAATCTAACATCAAGGGCAACATTGCCAGAGGTTGTGGCTGTGCTGGTTGCAGAATAACTGCTTGTTGCCCCTGGGGCTAAGCTTCCGTAATCAATACCAGAGACAATAGTTAAAGCAGCAACCGTATTTAGCTCAATAGTCTGGGCGCTGTTGGTAGCTGAGGTGCTGGAAGCTTGGTCATCTTCAAGTACCACATAACATTCCCACCATTCTCCAGAATAAGTAGGGGCACTGCCATCCGTTGGTTCAGAATGAAACCAGACATCAACCGTCCAGGTAGCATAATAGGTATTGCCAGAAGATGAAGTAGCAGAAAGGGTTGCATTTGGGTAGCAGTTATTATTATCAGATGAGCACGTGTTGCCAACCCCTGAACGATAAACAGTGGCAGTGCTTGAGGTTATAGTATTGCCTCCGTTTTGATCAACAGCAACAAGGGTACAGGTTGCCGTTGTGGTGCCATTCTCATTTATAATGATGGGGCTCGGAGCTAACTCAACAGAACTAATACTTGGAGCAGAATTGCCAACAGTAACCTGGGGCGTAAAGGTGCTTGTGGTGGCTGCTTCCGCCCCTGGCAACTTAGGAGACCCCCAAGAGAAAAAACTTATCCCTATCACCAAAGCAACTAATATCATAAACATTGCCCAGGGCATTGACTTTTTAATTCGTTCTGACATTGAATTCTCCTTTTTTGAAATAAAGTTTTTACTTCAGGCCAAAAAACTATTTAACAGGAAGGGCCCAAATGTTCCCGACCTTTTTAAATTTATTTTTATTTATATCAATTTCCATTATACCATAAAATCATTTTCAAGCCCAATTCTCCCTCTGGGCTTTTTAATCAGCCACAGCCACAACCGTGGTCGTGCCGTAATAAGTGCCAGTTTGCTGTCCGGGGGGAATGCCGATTCTCCAAAGAATATCATCGGTGGAAGTTGAAGGAGCGGTATCAGGCTTTGATAGGTCCACCTCTAAAGTAACCAAAGAGCCAGTCAGGTCTATTCCGTCTCCATAAGACAGAGAGCTTGTGGCATACTCTTGCTGTCCTACTGGTATAGTATACCCATTGCTTGACATATCAAGTCCAGACAACTTAACATCAATGGCTGCATTGCCAGTGCTTGTTGCAGTAGTTGTTACGCTTGCTGTGCTTGTTGCTCCAGCCCCTAATAAGCCGTAATCCAAAGAAGAAGTAATAACCAAAGCATTGAGGGTATTCACTTCAATAGTCTCGGCGCTATTAGTGGCTGAATCAGTTTCTGACCCATCGTCCTCAAGCACTACATAGCATTCCCACCATTCTCCAGAATAGGTAGGGGCACTCGTATCTGTAGGCTCAGCATGGAACCAGATATCCACAGTCCAGGTAGCATAATAATTATTGCCTGAAGATGAAGAAGCAAAAAAAGTAATGTTGGGATAACAATTATTATCGTCTTGACCGCAGGTATTGCCAACCCCTGAACGATAAACACTAGCTGTGCTTGAGGCGATGGTATTGCCTCCCTGCTGGTCAGTAGCTGAAACAGTGCAGGTAGCTGTCGTTGTGCCATTTTCATTCAATATAATGGGAGAGGGTGCCAAGCTCACAGAGCTGATAGAAGGAGGGTTATTGGCAGGGGCAGAGTATTGGGCAAAAACAGTGTTCCGATAGGGTGGTATATTGGTAGCTGAGCCAAAAGAAGTAGTGGCTGTATGAATATGGCCAATCGGCGCCCCACTCCCTCCAACTGCTGTATCATTGGCAGTAGATACAGTATCAGTGGTCGCTGCACAATCAAAGCCTGTATTTGCATGGCTATGGGTTGAGGTGCCACCTGTTGCACCATAGCCCGTGCTGTCTGCTCTGATAAATTTACTATCATTAATAGCGCTAACTTCTGTCCAGTTTACTGGTGGGTCGTCATTAAACATTGCCACCATTCCGTCAGCCAAGGAAGTGGTGGCTGTTGTTTGCATCAAAACAACCTCTATATAAGGAGGCAGCTGGTCAGCAGGGTCTGTGGTGCCACCAGAAACCGTATGTCTATGATAGACCTGCTCGCCTGTTTTGCTTTTGGTATCACCTGTTGTTGTACCAGAAGCACCGTCTAATACAAAAGTAACATTGCTGTGGGTATGTCCTTGAGAAGCACTGCTTTCAGCATTGGAACCGCCTCTGATAATATAGTTATCAGCAGAGGAATAAAGCTGCCAGTCACCAGAAGGCAAGGTGGTGGTAGTAAAAATCGCTATTACACCAGTAGGTATGGTTGAAGGAGCGTTAGCATAAATTACCTTTAACTCATAGTAAGGCGGTAAAGCAAGGGCCCCATCCATTGATTCAGAGCTTATTGAAGGGTGAGTATGAGGGTCATCAGGATAATTGGCGGTGCCTGCAGGATAATTCTTGCCTGTGCCTGTTGGAGCGCCATGAGAAACAAAACTAATGGTATGGGTATGAGTAGAATCCCCTCCTGTTGAACCATAGCTGCTGGCGCCCTGAGGAAACCTTTCATAATAGGCATCTCCTCCTGTACAGGAAATACAACTCCAACCCAATGGCGCATCTTCTGCGCCAGCCCAAAATAAAATCACATCACCGCTTCCAGCTTTAACTTCTTCAACTTGAGGCGGCACTGCTGGCTTTTCCAAAACCCTGGGCCAACCAGAAAAAACCCAGCCCGTCATAATTAAAAAGACAAGGCAGCCTGCCAATAATTTCCCAGAGCAAATTTTTACAATTTTTGGCATAACAAAAATTTTTCAAGGCTTCCTCTCAACCCTTGTTTTAAGATTATACCATTTATTATTCATTAGATGAAAAAAATTATCCACAACTCCAAAGAATAAATTAAAGAATAAACAACAAAGCAAAGCCCTTCTCCCCGCAGCCAAGACCGTGTCTAAAAGAGTGGTTGACATACAATTACTAATTTGTTAACTTATAGTATAAAGGTCGTTCGAAAGATACGACCTCTATTTATAAAAAAACCATGGACTTAAAAGCATTTACATCGGCTGTGGTAGAAATTGCTGAGAGCAGGGGCATCCCAGAAAACAAGGTGATTGAAGTTATTGAAGAAGCCATTGCTGCAGCCTATAAAAAAGAATACGGCAAAAAAAAGCAAAAAATCATAGCCAAACTTGACGCAAAAATAGGCCAAGCTGATTTTTGGCAGGTTAAACAGGTAGTTGATGAAAGCATGATTCTATCTGAAGAAGAGCTTGAAACACTTAAAGAAAAAAGAGAATCAGGAAAAGAGCCTGCCCAAGAAACTGAAGAAGAAATAACAGACAAGATCCGTTTTAATCCCGAACGGCATATTTTAATTGAAGAAGCAAAAAAAATTGAAAGCTCAGCCAAGCTGGGAGAGGAAATAAAAATCCCCTTGGAGGGCAAAGAAGGCTTTGGCAGGATAGCTGCTCAAACCGCCAAGCAGGTTATTTTGCAAAAAATAAAAGAAATAGAAAAAGAAGAAATATTCAAAGAGTTTAAAGAAAGGGAAGGAGAAATTGTTTCTGGCATTGTTCAAAGAATAGAGCCAAACGCCATCTTTTTGGATATTGGCAGAACATCAGGCATCCTGTTAAGGAAAGAACAGGTCCAGGGAGAGTTTTACAGGCCAGGGCAAAGGCTCAAGCTCTATGTTTTAAAAACCGAGCAAACCCCTAAAGGACCCCAGATATTTTTATCACGGATTTACCCAAAACTAATCTCAAAGCTTTTTGAATTAGAAGTGCCTGAAATTTCAGCTGGCCAAGTTGTTATAAAATCAATTGCCAGAGAATCAGGCTCTCGCAGCAAAATTGCTGTTGCTGCCCTTGAAGAAGGTATTGACCCCATTGGCTCTTTAGTGGGGCAACGGGGTACAAGAATTTTAGCTGTTATAAACGAGCTTGGTGGTGAAAAAATTGATGTTATTGAATGGGCAGAAGAGCCAGAAAAATACATAGCCAATGCCCTATCACCAGCCAAGGTTTTAGAGGTAAGAATTTTACCAAAGAATAAAGCTCAAGCCATTATTCCTGAAGACCAGCTCTCTTTAGCTATTGGCAAAGATGGCCAGAATGTCAGGTTGGCAGCCAAGCTCACCGGCTGGAAAATAGATGTCAGAAGTGTTGAGCAAGTGGAAAAAGAAGCCAAAGAGAAAAAAGCAGGGAAAGAACCAAAAAAAGCTGAAGCTGAAAAAGCCAAGCCTGAAAAACCCGAGCCTGAAACAAAAAAAACCAAACCAAAAGCAGAAAAAAAGCCAGCCTCAGAAAAAAAACCAGCCAAGAAAACAACTGACAAAAAAGCAAAAGAAAAATCCAAGAAAGACAAGTAATCCCCTGCTTTCTTCTGTTAAACTATGTAAAAACCCATTGCCCACCAATGGGTTTTTACGTCTCTAGACTTTCCTGTAAATCCAACAAAATATCTGATAAAATCTAATAAAGACCCCTACTGCAAAATTCTGTATTTTGATATTTGTCGTTGTAGTTTTTAATTCTTAATTCTTAATTCTTAATTCTTTATATGGTTTCAAAGATTTATTCAGCAGCCCTGAAAGGGCTTTCAGCCCAGATTATTGAGGTTGAAGTTGCAGCCTCAAAGGGGCTGAGAGCCTTTAATATTGTTGGTTTGGCTGACACAGCCATTAAAGAGGCAAAACAAAGAGTAAGTTCTGCAATCAAAAGCATAGGGCTCTCACCGCCCCATCATCAAGCAAAAAGAGTTTTGGTTAACTTGGCGCCAGCTGATTTAAAAAAAGAAGGTAGCTTGTATGATTTACCAATTGCTCTTGGGTATCTTTTAGCTTCTGAACAGACACGATTTAATCCAGGGAATAAGCTTGTTCTCGGGGAGCTCGCTTTAGACGGAAGGCTAAAGCCCATTAAGGGCGCTTTGCCTTTTGCGCTTCTTGCTCAAGAGCAAGGCTTTAAACAAATAATCCTGCCCGAAAAAAATGCCAGAGAAGCTGCCTTAAGCAAGCTCCTGGAAAACAAGCAGCAGGCTTCCCAGGGCAAGGATAGCCTTCAAGTCATTGGCACCAGCACCCTAAATGATGTCTTAAAACACCTGGAAGGCAGAAAAGAAATTCAGCCAGCTGAAATAGACGTTAATGTATTAAACAATCTTTCACCAAGCTTTGAAATTGATTTTTCCTGGATAAAAGGCCAAGCCCATGCCAAAAGAGGCTTGGAAATAGCAGCAGCAGGAGCCCACAATGTAATGCTTCAAGGCCCTCCAGGCGCTGGCAAAACCCTTTTAGCAAAAGCCTTGGTTTCAATACTGCCGAGATTAACCCCAGATGAATTATTGGAACTAACCAAGATTTACAGCGCCTCTGGTTTTTTGAAAAAAGACAGCAACTTTCTAGCCCAAAGACCTTTCCGCGCCCCTCACCACACAGCCTCTGAAGCCAGCTTGATTGGTGGTGGCTCTCCCCCAAGACCTGGGGAAATCACCCTTTCCCACCGAGGCGTTCTATTTTTAGATGAATTCCCAGAGTTCCACCGGGATGTTTTAGAAAGCCTACGCCAGCCTCTAGAGGATGGAGAAATCACTATTCAAAGAGCAAAATATATCTTAAACTTCCCAGCCAAGTTCTGCTTGATTGCTGCAGCCAACCCCTGCCCTTGCGGATATTACAACGACCCAGAAAGAGAATGTTCGTGTACTCCTTCCCAGATTGCCTCGTACCGCAGAAAGCTTTCGGGACCTTTGTTAGACAGATTTGATATTTTTTCCTGGGTACCTTCTTTAAAGTATGAGGAACTGGTTTCGCCCACTGAAAAAGGCTCCAGCTTTGAAGTCAAACAAAGAATAGAAAAAGCAAGAGAAATCCAAAAACAAAGGCTCAAGGACAGCACGATATTAACCAACTCTGAAATGACGCTTCCCCAGATTAAAAAATACTGCCAAATCGACAGCAGCTCCCAAAATCTCTTAAGAAAGTTTGTTGATTCAAGCAAACTTTCAGCAAGAGGATATCACCGCGTCCTTAAGGTTGCCAGAACCATAGCTGATCTTGATGCAAAACAAAACATCTCTTTTCAAGATGTCAGCGAGGCTCTGATGTACCGACTTAGAGAGAGTGATTGAGTGACTAAGTGAGAGTGATTGGGCGATACCTTCGTGGTATTGCTCTGTTTTTTTGACCTTTGTTGTTGACTTTTTGAGGGTTTGGTGGTAAGTTTTTGGTGAACGGAGGTGATAATGATGTGGGTGAAAGGCTATCTGATTTTAGCACTGGTTGGTTGTAGCTTAGCTGGAGTCTTTTGGGGAACAATGTCAACCCTGATAATTCTTATGACTATAATGAAGTATAAAGACATTACTTCTCTAGAAGCACTCCCGAAAGGATGTCTTCCTGTGGTTATACTCACTGGCATTCTAGGGTTTATATGCATCGGGGTGGGACTTCTCTCTTACGACGTGTACAAGAGAAGAATTAGAACATACTACCGGAGGATACCCTGAAGAATGAAGTTGCTGACATCAATCTATCGGCTCATCTTTTTCCCGAGCGAACGGAGGCGATAAAGACAATGAGCAAGGAAACAATGGACATTGAAAAAGCTTTGGAAGAGTACAACGAAAAACTATCAGCAAAGGAAAGTGTGGAGGGGCTGGCAAAATGGGTGCTTGGTACACTGAAGAAACTCAAAGAGGAAGAACAGGAATTGCTGATGGTTATCATCTTAACAGAGTGCCGTGCGTTTCGTAGCACCATAGAAGCTGCTCGCTAATATCCACATACAGGGGCTCTCGAAAGAGAGCTCTGTTAATTTACCCCCACACCACAGCAATGTTTGGTGTAGGGGTGAACACAAACATTCTGCCACCTTAAAAGATAGCCCGACCTTTTCCTTCTTTTTTTGTCTCGGCTGCCTTTAGGTCTGCCCAGTCGCTTGCCTTGCTTTCTTGCTCTATCTAAGCCAGAGTGCATCCTTGAAACTATCAATTCTCTCTCGTATTCAGCTAAAACCATTAACATTCTTAGGAACATCTTGCCTTCTGGAGTGCTTGTGTTGATGTTTTGAGTTAAGCTGATAAACTCTACTTTTCTGTTTTTAAACTCCTCAAACAGATTGAGAAGGTGCTGTAAGCTCCTGCCGATTCTATCTAGCTTGTAAACCAGAACGCAATCTATCTTGCCTTGCCTTATGTCTCTCATCAGCTTGTTGAAAGCTGGTCTTGAATCTTTAGCACCGCTTACTCCGTTATCAACATACTCTGCAACTGTTTCGTAGTTTTGCCTCTCGCAGTAATCTCTCAAAGCTATAAGCTGGGTATCAGAGTTTTGCTCTGATTTACTTGTTCTTGCGTAGATTCCTATTTTCATTTGTTTAGAAGAATCCGAAGCTCCAGAGAATTAACTGCGTAAAACTCTGAAGCTCCTAATTCTGCAGTTAATTTTTGGTTGACAAATTGGTGGTTTAGCGCTAAGATTCCTTCGAGTAAGAATGTGAATATATTATACTTGAAAGGAGGACAACTGATGAAACTCTCATTATTTCTACCGGAGTACAAAGGTGAAGAGAAGGAGCACGGGATTGCATTCACCTTTTCAGGAAAAATTCAGGCAGATATAGAGATTAATAATGAAGGCGTTCTGCTGGTTAATGGGAAGCAATACTCTCCAACCTTTCAGGTCAAGGCCGGTCTTTTCGAGCTACGTTTGTATCGGTCACCTACAAGAGACAGTTATCTTGTTATAGCAGAACAAACTGTAATCCTCCCAATAATACTGTTCTTTTGTTCACTATTAGCCAATAGCCTCTGCCAAAAAGTAAATGACTGATAGGAGAACTGCAAGCTTTCCCGACAGTTTCACTATAAAAGCACCTTCACAACAACCATTTCCCAAGACCACCTAGCAATAGCTTTGGTGGTGCTTGTTTTTTACCACCAAATAGTTAGACACCAGAAAGTCATCATCATTCCTATAAAGAACAGGATTTTGAACGACCTTTACAAACCAAAGCGCCCCTAGAGCAGTCAGCCTTTGGGGCGCACAATAGAAGTAAATCTATTCTATTGTTGTAATTAAAATGGCTGACTGCTATACCTTATTATATCAAATTGGAAAGAGCAATGTCAAGGCTTGACGACCCTTGACTTTATTTGTTAATCTGAAAATAGCATAGCACCTCCTTTCTTCTAGGAACTAAATTGAGGTAGCTTGAATTTGAATTCATCTAGAGCCAGTAATGATACAGGTCAAGACTTACGAAATAATGCTGCGGTAAAAAATTTCATCTTTAGAGATGACATCACCTCCCTGTAGCATCTCGTATAGCCATTAACAGTTTGTATCCGCTTATTGGCTCTTTTACTTTGAAAAGTGCTGTTTTTCTGCTTCTCTTAAACCATTCTTTGATTTAAGTGGTGTTAGTTTAGACATTGATTTTTTAGGTTAGCTATGGCAAATTTAGGATAGAAGGAGGCATTGAAAAATGGACAAAAAAGAAGAAAGACGTCTGTTAGAAATGGCCCGAAAAGACAAGTTTGTAGGTCTAAAAGCAATGCAAGACAATGTTAGACGAGATGTTGAAGCGTTTCTGAGACGGCAAAGAATGTTAAACGTCAGAAAAACGGAACAAGCTCCGACTAGACCTACACTACCTGACCAATCTCCCAACCAGTGAACCAGCCTCATAAGGCGGCAAGCCCTCGTGTTTGCTGCCTCTCGCTTTTTAATCAAAACTCTCCGCAGAGCTTCGGTAGAACTACGGAGAGTTTTCATTATTGAAGCTTTTATTTATTCTTCTTTATCTTAATAGGCTAATTAACGAGCTTGCTAATCTTCTTGCCTTGCTTTCTAATGCAACAAAAAAGCCCCTTGCTAGGGTGTTTTTGTTGCACGGATGATTTAAGGATTGTTTTTGACTGTTTTTTCAATTATTCAGTCTTGAATTTGGGGATAAGAAATTTTAAGATATGACAATGAAAAGATGATCAGTTGATAAGTTTATGAGTTGAGTGATTAAGTGATTGAGTGATTAAGTGATTGTGTTTAGTTGCCGAGTTGGGTGCCGACAGCGTATTTTCGGAAAGGGTTTGAAGCAAACCTGACATCAAAGTGCAAGTGGCAGCCAGCAGGACCCGCAGGCACTGTTATGCCTGAATAGCCGATATAGCCGATAATCTGGCCTTGGTAAACTTTTTGTCCAGGAACTGCTGCAATCTTTGAAAGATGTCCGTAAAAAGTAACTACGCCGTTGGGATGCATAATCCTCACGTAATTCCCGCTTAAGCTTGTATAGCCTGTTCTCTGCACAGTGCCACCCGCTGCAGCAAACACAGGCTCACCGCACTTGCCGTTGCTGAAGTCAATTGCATTGTACCAGTGAAGACCTTGGGAAATTCTACAGGGCGAAGGCACAGGACAGATGAAATAGCTTTGCGATAAAGGTACTTGAGCATACTGGGTGCTAATCTTAGGCTTTTTTCCTCCAGGAATAATTAAAAGGTCGCCAGCATAAATATCGTCGGTCTCTCTAAGCTCGTTAAAATTAATAATTTCTTTAAGTTCTGTTTTGTAAAGCTCAGCTAGCTCGCTTAAGGTATCGCCCTCTCTTATAATATGCAAAACCCCAGAAACAGGCAGAATGGTTAGTTTTTTGCCAGGCTGTATAACAGATCTGGTGCTCAGATTATTTGCCCAAAGCAGGGTTTCGAGGGAAATGCCAAATTCATCAGCTATAGAACTTAGAGTATCCCCAGTTTGAACAACATACTCTTCAATTTCCTTTTTGGCTTCTCCCCCGCCCAATGCACCAAACACTCTACCTGAAACCAAAAAAGGAGGGGCTGATGGTTCTAAAACCGCTCCCCCAACCACATTCAAATCAATAGAGCCACCAAGCCGAGGCGAGGCAGACAAATACTGGCTTCCATCAAAAATGTTTTTCTCAACAGAAAAAGATTCTGAGCCCTCTCCAATAAAAAAGAATGGGAGAATTATCAGGCAAAGCGCAACAAAACCTAAATATAAAAACGGAGATTTTATTATTCTCCCCGGTTTAGCAATAACAGATTTTCTTTTTCTAGGAATAGGCCTTTTACTCTAAACTAAGTAAACCTTTACCTATTTGTTAGCATAGAGCAAAAAGAACAGGGTATCAAGCCTGTTTATCCACACCCTGTTAGTAACCCAACAAAACAATGCCTATTGATTTAACCTCAAAAAGAACAATCAAAGACCTTCTCAAGGAATACAATATCAGGCTTCTCAAGAGAATGGGACAGAATTTTTTAGTGCAAAGACCTGTCCTTCGAAAGATCGTGGGGCTAGCGGAAATCAAGCCCGAAGATATTATTCTAGAAGTAGGGCCTGGTATTGGAACCTTGACTTTGGAGCTGGCAAAAAAAGTGAAAAAAGTTATTGCTGTTGAAAAAGACAGGAAATTGGCTGGTGTTTTAAAAGAGATATTGAAAAATGAAGGCATTAAAAATGTTGAAGTGACAGAAGAAGACATATTGAAATTTCAAATTTCAAATAGCAAACGTCAAAAAAAACCCAAAATAATAATACCCAAGAATTATAAGGTGGTGGCGAATTTGCCTTATAATATTGCTGCAGCTGTTGTTATGAAGTTTTTGGAGGCTGAAAATCCGCCTAAAATGATGGTTGTTTTTTTGCAAAAAGAAGTAGGGCAAAGAATAGTAGCTAAACCGCCCCGCATGAACAAGCTGGCAGTTTTTTGCCAATTTTTTGGAAAACCCGAGCTTTTAGCTACGGTATCAAAAAAATCCTTCTGGCCCCAGCCCAAGGTGGACAGCGCTATTCTCAAAATCCAGCCCAATGCCTCTTTCCGAGAATTAATCGCATCGTCTGATTTTCTAAAAACATTCTCAAAAATAGTCAGAGCAGGATTTTCTCACCCTAGAAAACAGCTTGTGAATAACTTTCATAGAATGCTCGGCAAAAAAACACGACAAGAAAACTGTTTCAAATCGTGCCGATCGGCACGATTTGAAACAGAGAAAAAAGGAGTACAGAAACAGACGCCGCAATGCTCTCGGGAAGAAATTAGAAAATGGCTAAAGCAAAATAATATTCAGCCAACTCAAAGAGCAGAAAGTTTGTCTCTTAATGATTGGGTAGCTCTTGCAAAAACCTTGCCAAAGTTAGAAAATAAATAAAGGGTATAAATTCTTAATCAGCCTGTTAATTACTTATTTTTAACTTTTAATTTTCCTGCTATAATACTTTAATGCCCAAGATTTTTGAAAAAATCAACTGGGTTTTCTTAAGGGTTTTTACAAGGTTTAAAACCCTT
>CAYGBM010000013.1:0-8094 GCA_964348225.1 uncultured Candidatus Saccharibacteria bacterium
CATCATAGCTAATAAAATTGAGGAGGCAAAAAAGCTAGCTTTAAAATACCAAGCCCTTTTTGGCAAAGACAACTTTTATTTGGAAATCCAAGAGCACCGAAATCTGCCAGAACAAAAAAAGGTAAACAAAGCCCTAATAGACTTCTCCAAAAAACTTAAAATTCCCTTGGTAGCTACAAACGACTGCCATTATTTAAAACCAGAAGATGCTGAAGCCCAGGATATATTAATGTTAATTAACACAGGCTCAAAGCCTGACGACCCAGAAAGGCTAACAATGAAAGCTGATGACTTTTCGATGAGAACTCCCGAGCAAATGATTAAGTTCTGCAAAGAGGTACCTGAAGCCATTGAAAACACCCAAAAGGTTGTTGAGATGTGCAACTTTGATTTTGTCTTGGGTGAAACAAAACTCCCCCATTTTAAAACACCGAACAACAAAAAACCTGATGAATATTTAAAAGAGCTTTGCCTGAAGGGGCTGGAAGAAAAGAAAAAACAAATCAAAGATAAAAAAGAAGCAATGGAGAGGTTGGAATACGAGCTTTCTGTTATAAAAGAAACTGGTTTTGCTTCCTACTTTTTGATAGTTCAGGATTTTGTGAACTGGGCAAAAGAAAACCGCATTGTGGTAGGTCCAAGTAGAGGAAGTGCTGGTGGTTCTTTGGTGTCGTTTCTTTTAAACATCACAGAGGTTGAGCCCTTGCAGCATAATTTGCTTTTTGAAAGGTTTATTAATCCTAACAGAGTTTCCCCGCCCGACATTGACCTTGACTTCACTGACAGAAGGCGAGACGAAGTAATCAACTATGTAGCTGAAAAATACGGGAAAGATAGGGTTGCTCAAATTATTACCTTTGGAACAATGGCAGCTAGAGCAGCCATCAGGGATGTGGGAAGGGCCTTGGGCTTAAGCTATGGTTTTTGCGATCAAGCCGCTAAGATGATTCCTTTTGGCTTCACCTTAGACCAATGCTTGGAAAAAGTGTCTGAGTTCCGCCAGCTTTATGATACGGACGCTGAAGCAAAAAAACTTATTGACTTTTCAAGAAAGCTTGAGGGTTGCGCCCGCCATGCCTCAACCCATGCCTGCGGCGTTGTTATCTCAGAAGAGCCCTTGGACGAGCTTGTTCCTCTGCAATACCCAACCCAAACAGATCAAACCATTGTTACCCAATATGAAATGTATTCAATTGACGATTTAGGGCTTTTGAAAATGGACCTACTTGGGCTGAAAAACCTCACTATTATTGAGGATACCCTCGTTCGCATTTACAAGGTACAGGGTAAAAATGTTGACCTCTCCAATATTCCCTACGACGACAAAAAAACCTTTAAGCTCTTTCAGCAAGCTCAAACCACGGGCGTGTTTCAGTTGGAGAGTGCTGGTATGAAAAGATACTTGAAAGAATTGAATCCAACTACCCTCAACGATATAGTAGCAATGATTGCCTTGTATCGGCCAGGACCTATCCAGTTTCTTCCTGACTATATCGCCAGAAAACATCAGAGGAAAAAGGTTGAATATATGCATCCCAAACTCAAGCCCATTTTAGAAAAAACTTACGGGATTTGTGTTTTTCAGGAACAGTTGATGCAGATAGCCAGAGATATTGCAGGTTTCACCCTGTCAGAAGCTGATGTTTTGAGAAAGGCAGTTGGTAAGAAAATAAAGAGCTTGTTGGTTGAGCAAAAAGAGAAATTCATTCAGGGAGCAATAAAAAACGGCACCACCAAGAAAATAGCCCAAAGGCTTTGGGAATGGATTTTGCCCTTTGCTCAATACGGCTTTAACCTAAGCCATTCAGTAGCTTATGGAATGATAGCTTACAGAACCGCTTACCTGAAAGCCTACTATCCTATTGAGTTTATGTCAGCTCTTTTAACCTCAGAAAAAACAGATATTGAAAGAATCGCCTTTCTGATTGAGGAATGCAAAAATATGGGTATTGATGTTTTGCCACCAGACATTAACGAAAGCTTCCATAATTTTTCTGTTGTGCCCAAAGAGAAGAAAATAAGGTTTGGGCTTTTAGCCATTAAAAATGTTGGCTCAAATATTGTCCAAGCCATTATTCAAGAAAGAAAAGAAAACGGCCATTATCAATCATTCTCTGATTTTACCTCAAGGATTGACTGCAAAGATTTTAACAAAAAGTCGTTAGAAAGCTTGATAAAGGCAGGGGTCTTTGATAAATTCGAGGAAAGAAACAAACTCTTGACAAACCTAGAAGATATCTTGGCTTTTAACCGGGAAATCAGAAAAACAAAAGCCAATGGGCAAAGAAGTCTTTTTGATACAGTTTCAACTAAAGCCCCCTCTTTAAAATTAAAGGAAGCCCCCCCTATTCCTTCCGAAAAAAAGCTTCTATGGGAAAAAGAACTTCTGGGTTTGTATATTTCTTCCCATCCTTTGGAGGGCGTAAAAAACATTTTAAAAGGAAAGGCCTTGCCCTTAAAAGAACTAAAAGAAAACATCTTTAATCAAAAAATCAGGGTCGGTGGCATTATATCTTCTATTAAGAAAATATTAACTAAAAAGGGCCAGCCAATGCTTTTTATGAAACTTGAAGATTTAACTGATAGAACAGAGGTAGTGGTATTCCCCAGCATTATTGAAAGAAACCCCACTGCCTTCCAGGAAAACAAAATTGTCTTTGTTACAGGCAGGGTAGACACAAGCCGCGACAACACCCCCAAAGTAATCTGCGAAGAAATTGAAGAAATCACCGAAGCTTAACAAATTAATTTCCAATTACAACCCCCTGGGGGTTGTAAGCTAACAATTTTCAATAACTTAATTTTTAAGCTTATATGCCAGCAAGGAAAACCACAAAAATTGAAACCATTCGCCATTCTCTATCACATATTATGGCTTTGGCTGTGAAAGAACTCTATGACGGAGTTCACCCTGTTAAATCCCGCAAAGCGGGAATTTCGCCGAAGGCGAAATTATTTAACAGGGTAAAATTTGGCATAGGTCCTGCCATTGAAAACGGCTTTTACTATGACTTTGATTTTTCTGCTGTTTCAAATCGTGCCGATCGGCACGATTTGAAACAAGAGAATATAACCATAGCTGACTTGGCGAAGATTGAAAAGAGGATGCTGCAATTAATCAAAAAAGATTTGAAATTTGAAAAAAAAGAAATTTCAACTAAAGAGGCAAAAAAACTATTCAACGACCAACCCTACAAACTAGACCTCATCAAAGAGCTAACAGACCCTGTTTCGATTTACCAGGTTGGAGAGTTTGTTGATTTATGTAAGGGGCCGCATGTTAAATCAACCAAGGAAATTAACCCAAGGGCATTTAAACTAACTAAGGTAGCTGGAGCTTATTGGAGAGGAGATGAAAAAAACCCAATGCTTACCCGTATTTACGGATTGGCTTTTGCAACTGAAAAAGAATTAAAAGACCATTTAAAACAGCTTGAAGAAGCAGAAAAAAGAGACCACCGGGTTCTAGGGAAAAAGCTAGATATCTATTCTATTGACGCAGAAGTGGGCTCGGGATTAATTCTATGGCACCCAAAAGGTGCTCTTTTACGCCAGCTTATCAGGCAATATTGGATAGAAGAACACTTTAAAGAAGGATATGAAATTATTGAAACGCCCCACATCGGCAGGTTGAAACTATGGCAAACATCAGGCCATACTGATTTTTACAAAGAAAATATGTACGGACCTATGAAAGTTGAGAATGAGCTATATCAACTGAAACCAATGAATTGCCCTTTCCACGTAAAAATATATAACTTCCAAATGCGAAGCTATCGCGATTTACCTTTGAGATGGGCGGAATGGGCACAAGTGTACCGATATGAAAAATCCGGGGTTTTACACGGACTAACAAGGGTACGCGGCTTTACCCAAGACGATGCCCACATTATCTGCACTAAAGAGCAATTTGAAGATGAACTAAACAAGGTTGTCCGGTTTATCAAAAAGATGCTTGGCGATTTTGGCTTTAAGGATTATGGCATTTATTTAAGTGCCAGAGACCCAAAAGAAAAAAAGAAATATATTGGCGATGACAAAACCTGGGACTTTGCTGAAAAAACATTGGAAGAGGTGCTCAAGCAAAATAAACTAAAATATGTTTTAGATATTGGCGAAGCAAAGTTCTACGGACCTGCCATTGATATTAAAATAAAAGATGCCATTGGCAGAGAATGGCAATGCTCCACTTTGCAATTAGATATGAATCTTCCTGAAAGATTTAAGATGTTTTACATTGACAAAAAAGGTAAAAAACAAACCCCGATTATGCTACATCGAACCTTGCTAGGAGGAGTTTGCCGTTTCATTGCTGTTCTGCTTGAACATTATGAAGGTGCTTTGCCTGTTTGGCTCTCCCCTGTTCAAGGCTGGGTAGTCCCTGTTGGTTCTGATCACCGGAAATACGCCAAAGAGCTTGCAGAAACCCTGAAAGAAAAAGGACTAAGGGTTGAGGCAAGGGTTGAGGCTGAAACTGTTGGTAAAAAAATAAGAGAAGGTGAAATTCAGAAAATCCCCTATCTTTTAGTGGTTGGCGATAAAGAAATAAAAGCAAAATCAGTGAGAGTGCGCCAAAGGGCAAAAGGAGATATTGGGGAAATGGCGCTTAATAAGTTTTTGGAAAAAATTCAAGCAGAAATTGAAAAGAAAAGATAGACCACCAGAAGAAACTAATGCTAATAGCTCATCTTTTAGATTAAGCTCCAGAAAATATCTGGACTTTTAATTTGGCGAAAAGTGTGGTTTAATAATGCAAAATGATTAAGGAAACTTTAGGAAAATACCATATTATTACCTATGGTTGCCAGATGAATAAGAGTGATTCAGAAAGGATTGCCCAAGTTTTAGAAAAGCAAGGATATAAAAAAGCTCCAAAAGCAGAAGGGGCTGATTTGGTTGTGATTAATTTATGCTCGGTTCGGCAAAAACCAGTCAACAAATGTAAAAATCAAATATTAAGAATTAAAACGACAAATCAAAATGCAAAAATTATTCTAACTGGATGTATCTTGGAAAACGACAAAAAATGGTTCAGAGAACTAGGGGCTGAACTAAAGAAATTCAAAGGATTAGCAAGAATTAAGCCTGAAACCTGTTTTGTGCCCATAACAAGGGGGTGCAATAATTTCTGCGCTTACTGCGTAGTACCTCTGACAAGAGGCAGAGAAAAACACCGCAACCAAAAAGAAATTCTCTGCGAGGTCCAACATCTTGTCAAAAAAGGCATTCAAGAAATCACTTTGCTAGGGCAAAATGTTAATTCCTATCCTAACTTTGTTAAGCTTTTACAAAAAATAACTGCTCTGCCAGGTAACTTTAAGATAAAGTTTATTACCAATCACCCTAAAGATTTTTCCGATGAACTAATTGAAGAGACGGCCCAGAATGAAAAAATAGCTAAATATATTCATTTGCCTATCCAATCAGGCGATAATGAAATCCTAAAGAAAATGAACAGGCATTACACAAGAGCAAATTACTTAGCTTTAATCAAAAAGATTAAAAAGAAAATTCCAAAAGTTGAGATAACAACTGATGTTATTGTGGGTTTTCCAGGAGAAACAAAAAAGCAATTTCAGAACACGGTTGATATTTTCAAGAAAGTGAAGTTTGCCCAAGCCTATATTGCCAAATACTCACCAAGGGCTGGCACTGCTGCTTATAAATTGAAAGACAACGTGCCTCTTGAAGAAAAAAAGCAAAGAGAACAAGTCTTAAGAAAATTACTTAGGGTCAGACCTAGGTCTGACCCTAAGTTAGTGGTTATTTTAGGTCCAACAGCTGCTGGTAAAACCAGCCTTTCGATCAAACTTGCTAAGAAATTTAACGGCGAGGTGGTTTCGGCTGATTCAAGGCAGGTTTACAAAGGCATGGATATCGGCACAGGCAAGGTAACCAAAAAAGAAATGCAGGGTGTCCCCCACTATCTTTTAGATATTGCCTCTCCGAAAAGAAGGTTCTCGGTTGCTCAGTATCAAAAAATGGCAACTGAGGCAGTAAATAAAATTATCAAAAAAGGCAAGATTCCTCTCTTGGTTGGCGGCTCCCCTTTTTATATTTACTCAGTAACCGAGGGCTGGCAGTTTCCTGAGATGAAAGCTGATGTAAAACTGCGCAAAAGATTAGAAAAGAAATCAAGAGAAGAGCTTTTTAAATTATTAAAAAAACTAGCCCCTCAAAGAGCTAAAACCATAGAGAAAGAAAACAAAAGAAGATTAATAAGGGCTGTTGAAATAGCCAAGTTTTTAGGCAAGGTGCCTCCCCTGAAAAAAAATCCCCAATTTGACTGCTTGTTCATTGGCGTTAAAAAATCAAGAGAAGAGCTTAAGGCACTTATTGAAAAACGGCTTTTGAAAAGATTGAGAGAAGGTATGATCCAAGAAGTAAAAAGAATCAGAAAATCAGGTCTCTCTTGGCAAAGATTAGAAGACTTTGGGCTTGAATACAGATGGATTGCCCGATATTTGCAGAAAAAAATAAATCCCCACACCTTTGGACGGGATATTAAACCCCGCTCAAAGAATTTGCATTCCTTAACCCCACCCCAAGGAGAAAAATATTCTAAAAAAGGTGTGGGGATAAACTACCAAGAAATGGTAGAAAAACTCCAAAAAGACATTGAAAAATTCTCCAAAAGACAAATGACCTGGTTCAAAAGAGATAAACGAATCAAATGGATTAAAAATTATCAAGAGGCAGAAAAGTCCCTAAAAACTTTCTTAAAGAATTATTAAGAAGAAGTTGGAAGGAGTTTAACTCGTTCCATTCTATAAACCGTTTGATTATTGCAATTTTTTATAAATGAATACGGGGGAGGTAAACCAGCCGCCCCCGATTGAAAATATAACTACCCTCAGCACCTCTACCCCCCTTTATTATAAGGGAAAGCAAAATTGGGATCGTAGTTCCAATGATACTCTCTATGACATACCGGGCATTGCCATCCCGGAAATTTAAGTCCCAGAATCCAGCAACGAACGTAATGGATCTTACGCAATCCTACATTCCTGCCTTTTTCTGCACAATAGGGACAAGGATGTTTAATTCTTTTCATTTGGATTCCCCTTATTAAAGAATCCCTTGCCGACAATTCCTTGTTTCAGCCATCCTGCCAGATAATATCATATTTGACAGCTATTGTCAAGTCGCCGCAATGTCTTTTATTCAAAAAGTTTCCATCTTTATTATAATCCTTTTTAGCCAAAAATTAAAGGGCTGGCGAGTACCAGCCCTATACTGCTCATAAGTTCAATCCCCTTTCGATTATTTCTTGCTTCTATATCTCTTACTTATCTTTTAGTATAAGATATTCAATACTATCAACCAGTGCCTCCCAGCTGGCTTCAAGGATATCTCCTGATATGCCAACTGTCGTCCATTCTTCATTTCCATCAGTTGCTTTCATGAACACGGCTATTTCACTAGCTGTGCTTTTCTCAGGCTCTAATACTTTAGTTTCGAAACCGGTTAAACGCCATGAAGCTAACATGGGGAACGTATCCCTCAACGCCTTTATTAATGCTTCCTTCATAGCATCTACCGACCCAACCCCCTCAGAGGCATCGTATGGTGGTTCTCCTTCCCCAGATACCCTGATTTTTATAGTGGCTTGATGTGTGCCTATGCCATTTCTTCTTTTGAACAATACGTCAAGCTCTTCTGAGTGAAAGGGTGGTTCGTATCCTTTCTGCTTACGAATTTCTCTAAACTCAAGAGATGCTTCTGCTTCTTGGTAAAGTTCTTCTAACGAAAAAGTCGTACACATTGTGATTCCTCCTCTTTTCTGTCCGAATGCTTACAAGCCAAGATAAAACCATTACCACTTGCTCTCCAAAAAGCTTTGTAAGGTGCCTAAACTAACGTGCTTAAACCAAAAAGCCCTTCCGGGTTGGAAGGACTTTCGGTTTTCTAAACTATTTTTTACTTTTGATATTTTATAGTTTGTGTTGCAAAAACCTCCCAACCCTCATTGGGCTAATAATAGCAATAATGCCAATAATGATTGAGGGGTTTTTCATATACTCCCATTATAAAAAAGCAAGATTGTTTGTCAATAGTCTCATTTTGCAAAGGAAAAAGGATATGACGCTAACG
>CAYGBM010000014.1:0-1811 GCA_964348225.1 uncultured Candidatus Saccharibacteria bacterium
CCCTGGCAGAGATAAAAGGAGTGGAATCGTTTATATAGGAGCCATCAGAAGGATTGATATCAGTTATAATCGGAGGAATGAAATCCTCCGCTCTAGTTATTATCTCCTGGAAAGTAAAATCTGAAAGAAGGTAAAGCCCCTGCATAAACTTAGCCCAGGTCTTTGTCTCTTGAGAATTTTCTTTTTGCAAATCTTTGTTGATGACATTAGTAAGAGCTTGGGAAAAGAGCGCTTGGTCTACAAGCGAGATATCAAATCTATATGATTTTCCAGTATTATCAGGATTTTCTTCCAATGTTTCCTCTACGCTTATGGCTCCTAGCTTTTCGCTCTCTTCTGCTAATTTTCCAATAAAACCGTAATAGTACATTTCTCTGGGTTCACCAGACGCTTCTTCTGCCTGGGCAGCTTTTCCCAGAAAAGACCTTACCCAATATATTGTCTTATTTATTTTATCCTTGCTCCAGGCAAGAGGTGAAGTAGACTGATATTTTGCCAGCGAGCTATACTCCTCAGGGTTTTCTAAAAAGCTCTTCACTTTATACACGGAAGCATTAAAAGCATTCCCGCTCTGTGGATCATCATTATCAAAGTCACTATAAAAATCACATATAGCAGAGAAGATAACAGGATTAGTAGCTGCGAGATAAGCAATAGCTGCTTTGGCTACTAGAATTCCTCTTGCCCAGGCTTTGCCCAAATCCCTGACCTTTGGGCAGTTAAGGATTTTTTGATTAGGGTACGGATATTTTGGATACTCTAAATAACCTTGATTGTGGAAATTGATTGCTGCTTCATGGATTAATGCCGGTTTATATGTTACTGAGAATTTTGCCGCTTCTATTAGATTTCTTTTAAACATAATACAGTCTACACCAAACTCAGCTGCACCATGATTTAATGAACCACCAGAGCCAAAAGTAGGTTTTGTTGCAGAGTATCCTTCGGGTCCGTGAGCAACTTGGTCCGCTAATTGATGGCTTATCCAACCGTAGCTAAATACTATGTCTTTTGATGTAAATCTTCCCTTATCTTCAGTTAATGAATCCCTAATAATATCACCCATATAGTTTCCAAATAGCGGTTCCCCAGTATAAGGACCTGGAAAAACATTATGTGCATACTCATAAGATGTGTTTTTAGGAAAAGTTGTACAAGTATGAAAAGCAATTATGTCAGGCCCATTACCTGAATTTTTATAAAAATTAGTAATATTTGGATCACTAAAAATCCCCGGTGAATTTTGTGCTTCAGATAATGCTTGTTTATTTATCAAGGGATGTGTGAGCGGGCCCAATGCATAAGCTTTATTAGTGCTGGGATTTGAAATTACAATCAGACAAATACATGCCCAAAAAATCTTCACACGTAATTTAACGAATTTGCGCTCCTTCTTCAAGACCAACATTATTCCATCCTTCTTTCAAAACTATAGGTAAAGAAGTCTTAGTATTCCTATCCCATCTGTGAACCAAAAATGTATATTGAGCTATGCCCGTAAAAACTACAAAGTCAGATTTTTTCTCTTGTGCTGAAAAGCTTAAACTTACTCCTATTTGATCCCGATTAGAAAAGATTCCTGTTTCAATAATTCTATTTTGAATTCTAAACCTTTGAGTATCAGACAAGCGCACTGGAACCTGCTCCCCTTCCACTAGTCTGGGATTCAACCAAACTGGGACTCCCCACCGGTTAAACATTCCTAGCGTTTGGAGTTTGTCCTCAAATTTCATAAGAGGTGTTTCAATAGAAAGCTCTCCGTTAAATTCCTTAATTTTTACTTCCAACATTGTCCCGTATTTTGTTCCTGC
>CAYGBM010000015.1:0-21303 GCA_964348225.1 uncultured Candidatus Saccharibacteria bacterium
CTCATTGCTCTTTTCCATGATGTTTTAATCCCGTTGGGTATTTTGGCGTTTCTTGGTAAGTTTTGGGGGGTTGAGCTCAATATCCCTATTGTTACCGCTTTTTTGACAGTCTTTGGTTATTCTATCAATGATTCAGTAGTGGTTTTTGACAGGGTGAGAGAGAACCTTTTAAGACCCAAAGAGTCTTCATTTGATTTAACAGTTGAAAAAAGCCTAAATGAGACCCTAACACGTTCTTTGAATACCTCTCTGACCACCATGCTTGTGCTTTTTGCTATATTCCTTTTTGGGGGAGAGAGTCTAAGGTTTTTTGCCCTATCCTTGATAATGGGAATTGGCTTTGGCACTTATTCTTCTCTATTCTTAGCAACCCCTCTTTTGGTAAGTTATCTTCAGTTCAGAGAAAGAAGGAAATACCGAGCCTTTAAAGAAAAGCGAAGGCAGTAAATTAGAAATTCACAGCCTTGTCCTTGACCCCGTTAGAAATGTGTGGAAGCTTGAATTTCACTTTTTTGCTACGACTATTGGGCTAATTTTATGAATTCCATACCTGTGGTTCTAACGGGGTTGACAACTTGGCTAAATTATGATTATATAGATAAAATATAAAGGTGTTAAAAAAAACATTATATGCAGCAAAATACAATAAATTACCAAACTATTTGTTTAAAGGTTCTCAAAAGTTTACCTCAAAAACAAAAAGAAGTTCTTGAAAGGAGGTTTGGTTTGCTATCTGGCAACAAGGAAACACTCCAAATCATTGGCAAGGATTTTGGCATTACCAGAGAAAGGGTTCGTCAGATTGAATCAGAGGCTTTTGATAACTTGTTACAGAAGAACGAAACTAAGGGTTTGAGCAATGTTTTTGCTCATTTTAAGGAATACTTTAAAGAGCAGGGAGGTCTAAAAAGAGAGGATATTTTGCTTGCCAATTTGGGCGGGAACCGTTTTCAGAATCAAATCTACTTTTTACTCACCTGGGCTGAGCCGTTTTATCGTTTTTCTGAAAGCGAAAGTTTCTATCCTTTTTGGAGCATTGATAAAGATATCGCGGCTAAAGTGAAAAAGATTATAGAAAGCATTTTGTTAAAATTTAAAAAAGAAAAAAAGCCCTTGTCAGCTAAAGACATCCTTTCTCTAGCACAAGAGCAAGATTCTCGTGTTTTTCTTTCTTCTATTGAAACTGCCAAGCAAATTGAAAAAGGGCCTTTGGGGAATTTTGGCTTGGTTGCTTGGTCAGAAATTAAACCGAGGGGCGTAAGAGACAGAGCTTACCTAAGTTTGAAAAAAGCAGGAAGACCTTTGCATTTCAGGAAGATTGCTGAGTTGTCTAGCTTTCTTAACGGAGGCTTAGTTGAGCAGAAAAAGGTTCTTCCCCAGACCGTTCACAATGAGCTTATTCGGGATGAAAGGTTTGTGTTGGTTGGCAGAGGGATTTATGCCTTGAGGGAATGGGGTTATATTTCAGGTACTGTTAAAGATGTGATTTGCGATATTTTAGGAAGGGCCAAAAAACCCTTGGCTACTGAAGAAATAGTTAGATCCGTTTTGGAGCAGAGAGTGGTTAAACCAAATACAATTTTGCTGAATTTGAACAATGAAAGATGTTTCAGCCGAGATGACAAAGGAAATTATATCTTAAGAACATAATCAGGGTTTTTTGCTTAGCCACAGGCAGAGAACGAAAAACTATGCTCGAGACAGGCATTAAAATTTTTCTTTTGATGGGGCTTGCTTTGTTTATAGCTTTCTCTTATACATTTCTTTTGTGGACAGACAGAAAGATGAGCCGACTTCGTAATGTGCTTGGATCCATGCTCCTTACCTTGTTGTTTGTTTTTAAAATTATTTTCTACGGTACCTTACTTTTAGCTTTAACTTTTTTAATCATAAAAGTCTTCCCGTTCTAATCTTGTTATGGCGGAATTATTATGCCCCTCATTTTAGAGACAATTTTAGCCAATCTGTGGTTGCTAGTTAAAACCTGGTGGTGGTTAATTCTACCCATCGTGCTTTACCCTGCAGCAAAATTTATGTATCGGTGGTGGATAATGTGGGAGATTTGGTACAAAGAAATAGAATGGATGGTCTTTGAGATTACCCCGCCAGCAGAAGTGAAAAAGCCCTTCCGAGCAATGGAAGATGTAATCCATTCTTTGTGGCCCCTTTATGATTCTCCTAATTGGCGAGAGGAATGGTGCCAAGGAGAGTTTCCAAAGGGTCCTTTTTGGCTCTCTTTCGAAATAGCAAGCTTTGGAGGAGATATTCATTTCTACGTAAGGTTGGAAAAGAGATTAAAGGACTTTTTTGAATCAGTTCTTCACGCCCATTACCCAGACGCTGAAATTCGGGAAGTTCCCGACTATACTCAAAATATTCCCCAGAACATTCCTAACGATAAATGGGGCATCTATGGTGAAGATTACCATTTCAGATACGACGACCCTTATCCGATTAGAACTTATAAATTTTTTGAGATAAAACCAGAAGAAGTAACCGAAGAGAAACGACTTGACCCCTTCCCTGCTTTGTTGGAGAGAATGACCAAACTCAAAAAAGATGAGCAGGCTTGGTTTCAAATGATTCTTGTCCCGATATTAGACAGAGATGTTGACTGGATAACTCAAGGAAGGAAACTTGCTGACAAAATCGCCAGACGTCCTGAAGAAGAGAAGCCAAAATCAATAATTGGAGAAACAGCTAGGGCTTTGGCTTATGGTAAAACCCCCTACGAGAAAGAAGAAAAAGAAGAAAAAGAAATAATTCCGCCAGAGATGAAGCTAACGCCCGGTGAAAGAGAGGTTCTTCAAGGTATAGAGGAAAAAATTTCAAAGCATGGTTTTAAGACCTCAATGAGATATCTCTATATCCACAGAGCAGGCGCTTATTTTTCGCCCTATGCTAAAATAACTAGGTCCTATTTTATGCACTTTGGCACAGAAAATTTAAACTCGGTTTTATACCTGCCAAGAACAAGAACCAGGGTCCACTTTCTTTTCAGGAAACGTCGGCTCTATGCCAGAAAAAGAGATATGTTCAGAAAGTATGTCAAAAGATTCCCGCCCTGCTATCCAAGATTGATAGGGTATGGCACAATGATTTTTAATGCTGAAGAATTAGCTACTATGTTTCATCTGCCAGTGAAGGCTGCTTTGCTGCCACCGGGCGTACCCCGGCTTTTAGCTAAAAAAGGAGGGCCCCCACCAGGTATCCCAACAGAATGATCCAAAAGTCTACGGAGATTAACTTCTTTGGTAAAACAACCTTTCGCAACGAAAGGAAAAAATTCGGCATAAAGCTCGATGACCGTCGACGTCATGTTTATATTGTTGGAAAAACGGGAATGGGAAAAACCGCCCTTTTAAGAAACAAGGCTGTTCAAGATATCAGAGAGGGCAGGGGAGTGGGCTTTGTTGACCCTCATGGTGAGGCGGCTGAAGAGCTTTTAGATTTTATCCCGAAACAAAGGATTAATGATGTTTGCTACTTTAACCCAGCTGACTTGAATTTTCCCATTAGCTTCAATGTAATGGAAAAAGTTGATGTTGAGCATCGCCATTTAGTGGCTTCTGGTTTGATGGGCGTTTTTAAGAAGATTTGGCCTGATGTTTGGTCAGCTCGCATGGAGTATATTTTGCACAATTCTATTTTAGCTTTACTTGAATACCCGGGTTCAACAATATTGGGAGTTAACAGAATGTTGGCTGACCCAGATTACCGTAAGGAGGTGGTTGATAATATAAAAGATCCTGTTGTTAAATCTTTTTGGATTAATGAGTTTGCAAGATATACCCAAAGATATGAGATAGAAGCAACAGCAGCCATTCAAAACAAGATAGGCCAGTTTATTTCAGCCCCCTTGATTAGAAATATTGTTGGCCAAATTGCTTCCTCTGTTGATATGAGGAAGTTAATGGACGAGGGGAAGATTTTAATTTTGAACCTGTCAAAAGGAAGAATAGGGGAAGATGCTTCAAAGCTCTTGGGTGGGCTTTTGATAACTAAATTACAGTTGGCAGCTATGTCAAGGGTTGATATTCCAGAAGAAAAGAGAAGAGATTTCTTTTTATATGTTGATGAGTTTCAAAATTTTGCAACCGAATCTTTCACCAACATTTTGTCTGAAGCCAGAAAATACCGCTTAGCTTTGATTCTAGCCCACCAGTATATTGCCCAAATGGAAGAAACCGTCAGGGATGCTGTTTTTGGGAATGTCGGCACTTTAGTTAGCTTCAGGGTGGGGGCTGAGGACGCAGAGTATTTAGAGAAAGAATTTGCCCCGGAATTTACAGCCCAAGATTTGGTGAATTTGCCCAAATACCAGATTTATTTGAAGCTGATGGTAGACGGGGTAGCTGGTCGTCCCTTTTCAGCCCAAACCCTTGTCCCCCTTGACATACCTGCCATCTCTTTTAAGGATAAGATTATTCAAGCCTCAAGAGAAAGATACAGCACAGGCCGCCAGATTGTTGAAGAAAAAATTGCCCGTTGGACCGGAGATTTTGTCTTGCAAGAAACCTCCCAGGCAGCTAAGGGTGTGGACCTTTTTGATGCCAAATGCCAGCAATGCGGCAAGTGGGCGAAGGTTCCCTTTAAGCCAGAGCCCGGCAGGTCTGTTTATTGTAAATCCTGTTTGAAAAAACTTGAAAAAGAAAGAGAAAAAGAAAAAGGGGCAGCAGGAATAAGAGAAGAAAAGAAAGACGGGGTTAGAGCTTTTTCTCTTGAAGAGCTACTTTTGAAAAGACCAATTCAATTCTCCCGCAGAAAGAAAAAAAGAGAAGAAAATGCCCAAAAAGAAAAGAAAGACAGAAAAGAAGTTGATAAAGACCAATTAAAAGAGGCATTGGAAGAATCACTAGAGGGGGTTGGGAAAGAAAGAAAAAGAGGTAAAAAGGAGAAAAAGTCTAATCCAGGGCATTCTGACTTGAGAAATCGAAAGAAAAATCCAAATAGGGGAAAAATTGAACCAGGACAAACAATCAAGTTTTAAAATTTCTATGTTTCGTTCTCTTCACGATTTCAATTTTTCTAATAAGCGGGTTCTGGTAAGGTGTGATTTTAACGTCCCCGTAAAGGACGGGAAAGTTCTAGACGATTTTAGAATTAGAAGAGCTCTTCCAACAATTAATTATCTAAAAGAGGTTGGAGCCAAAGTCATTTTGCTTTCCCACTTGGGCAGGCCCTGGGATATTAAAAGCAAAAGGCGAAGAAAGAAAAAGTATAGTTTAGAGCCCATTTGTGAGAGATTGAAAGAATTATTACAGGGGAATATTGAATTTTCAGAAGAAATTATTGGAGAAGAAGCTCAAAAAAAGACTCAGAAGATGGAAGAAGGCGATATCTTACTGCTGGAAAATCTTAGGTTTGAGAAGGGAGAGGAAGAAAACAACCAAGAATTTGCCAAGGCCCTAGCTGAGCTTGGAGAATATTTTGTTGAAGAGGCTTTTAGTGTTTGTCATAGAGCCCATGCCTCGGTTGTTAGTTTGCCAAAAATTTTACCTAATTTTGCTGGATTTGGGCTTGAAAAAGAGGTTGGAGTGCTGTCGCAAATTTCTCAAAATCCCCAAAGACCTCTTGTTGGTATAATTGGTGGGGCAAAAATTGAATCCAAAATCAAAGTTATTAAAAAGTTTTTGGAAACAGCTGACCATTTGTTGTTAGGAGGGAAAATTGCCAATGTTCTTTTGACGATTAAAGGGATTTGTGTGAGCAAGCCTTTGCCAGAAGATAAAAGCATTGTCGAGAGAATTCAGAAATTGAGGTTAACTAACCCAAAGCTTCATTTACCGATTGACGCCTTAGTTTCTTTTGAAAAAGATAGGGAAGACCATATCAGAGAGACGGGTCCTGCTAATCTTCGCAAAGAAGAAGAAATCTTTGACATTGGCAAAGAAACCATCAAGACCTTTGGCAGCATCATTAAACAAGCAAAGACTATTTTTTGGTCAGGTCCTTTAGGGTTAGCCGAGCATGAGAAATTCAGTAGAGGAACGAAAGCGATAGCTGAGATTATTGGCCACAATCAATCTGCTTTTAAGGTGGTTGGGGGAGGGGATACCATTGCCATTTTGCAGGGCTTTGGCCTTTTGGACAGATTTTCCTATATTGCAACTGGCGGGGGTGCGATGTTAGCTTTCCTAGCTAGCGATAGAATGCCGGGATTGGAAGCTTTACAATAATTTCAAATTTTAAATTATTTCAATTTTTTTATTTATGCCAGAAATTAAGAATTTAAAAAAAACAGCTCAAAGGATTAAAAGGGCAGTAAAGGAAAAAGAGAACATTATTTTATATGCTGACGCTGATTTAGACGGCACAACATCCCTTGTTTTACTTGAAGAAACAATAAAAAATATGGGAGGAAATAACCCTTTTTGCTATTTTCCAGATAGAGAAAAAGAGGGTTATGGTTTAAACAAAGAAGCTTTGGGGTTTTTGAAAGAGTATTTGCCAGCCTTGCTGATTGCTTTGGATTGTGGCATTGGAAATTTTGATGAAATTAAATTAGCAAAAAATCTTGGCTTTGAGATAATAGTTATTGACCATCACGAAGTTCTAGAGAACATTCCCAAAGATGCCATTGTTGTTGACCCAAAACAAAAAAACGACCCTTATCCCTTCAAGGGCCTAACAGCTGTTGGCATTGTCTATTGCCTTTGCGAGCTCCTTTTGAAAGAAAAGCTTTCTGGAGCCCTTAAGCAAAGTTTTTTAGAATTAGCTGCTCTTGGCACTTTGGCTGATATGATGCCAGAAGAGAATCTTAATCAATTTTTAATAAAAGAGGGCCTGAATTCCCTCCTTTTTACTTTCCGGCCAGGGCTTCGAGCCATTTTGGAAATAGCCACCGGCAAAGAACAATCTCCCCGGGAAGCTGCTCAAAGGCTGATCTCTATTTTAAACATCACTGATGTTAAAAATCATCTAACCACAGCCCATTCCCTTTTAACTGTTTCTTTACAAGAAAAAGCCAAAAATTTAGCGAAAGAAGTCTTTTCAAAATATCAACAGAGGCGCTTAGAAATCCAAAAGATGTACCAAGAGGTAGAGGGAAGAGTAGATAGTGAAAAAAAGGAGGAGGGGATTTTGTTTGCTGCAAGCCCTGATTGGCCCCAAGTTTTAACAGGTACTGTTGCTTCAAGGATTTGCCGGCGATATAAAAAGCCAACCTTTATTGTAAAAATTGGGCAAAAAATCAGTAGGGGCTCAGTGAGAGCCCCAAAGGGATTTGATAGTGTGGCAGCTTTGCACGGCTGCGGGCATTTGCTTGAAATGTACGGGGGCCATCCTCCAGCTTCAGGCTTTAGCGTTAAAAACGAAAACATAGAAAAATTTAGAGAGTGCTTATTGAAGAACTTCTAAATGAACTAAGTACAATAGGGCTTATGGGTTCTTTGCAGAAAATCACAATTTACATAGATGGCGGTTCAAGGGGCAATCCGGGACCTGCTGCTTTTGGAGTGGTTTTTGAAACAGATAAAGGAGGAGTTGTTAAAAAATACTCCCAGTATATTGGGGATAGCACCAACAATGAATCTGAATACCAAGGGTTAATTTTCGCCTTAAAAAAAGCCAAGGCTCTTTTTGGCAAAGAGAAGGCAAAAAAAATGCCCATTGAGCTTAAATCAGACTCAGAGCTTTTGATAAAACAGATGAAAGGAGAGTATAAAATAAAAGAACCCAATATCCAGAAGCTTTTTCTGAAAGCCTGGAACCTCAAGATTGATTTTGATAATCTAGTTTTCTCTCCAATAGCGAGAGAAGAAAACAAAGAAGCAGACAGATTAGTGAATGAAGCCTTAGATTCGCAACAAAGGACCCAGAGGCTTCTTTAAACTCTTTGGGCTTTCCTTCTCTTTTTATTTGACTTTTACTATTTTTTTGCTATAATAAGAATGTCCAAGTAAGCAAGGCAATCGCTGCCAATTTTGTTCAAAAGTGCACAGCATTGGTAGAGGAAAGTCCGAACATCCCCTTTCTTTTGAAAGGAGCAGGGTAGCGGGTAATACCCGTCGAGAGCAATCTTAGGGGTGCGAACAGTGACGCTCTTGGCTGAGAGGCAAAGAGTACCCTATGGGGTAAACTTTCAGTGAAAGCTGGAGGTTGAAACGGCTAAATCCCTACCTGGATGCAAGAGCAAACCTTTCAACGTGTTCCGGATTCGTTGAAAGGAAAAAGTAGCTCGCATTAGAGCCAGGAAGCAATTTCTGGCCAAGATAAATGATTGCTACCGAGCACTCAAATTTGCTTAATTAAGCTTTTTAAAAGGCAGAAAATAGGCAAATTTGAGTGCTTGGTACAGAATTCGGCTTATTGCTTGCTTGGGCTTTTTGTTTAAAGTTCTTGTATCCTAATCTCAATTTAATGATTACCCGGATTTTGAATTCAAAAACAAAAACCGTAACTTTCGGAGCTTTCTTACTGGCTGTTTCTGCTCTCTTAAGCAGAGTGTTGGGGTTGTTTAGAGATAATCTTTTGGCTAATCTTTTGCCCAAAGCCCAAGGTGATATTTATTTTGCTGCCTTTCGGATCCCTGATTTTATCTATGGCATACTCATTACTGGGGGAGTAGTAGCTGCTTTTTTGCCTGTTTTTTCATCAAGTATCAAAAAAAACAAAGAGGAAGCAGAATCTTTTGTAAACAATACCTTAACATTCTTCTTATTCGCTTTGGTTTCAATTTCAGTTATTTTAGCTGTTTTTACTCCCCAGCTGGTAAGATTGATTGTGCCTGGTTTTAACGAGCAACAGAAAGCCCTTACTGTTATTCTTACCAGAATTATGTTCTTGAGCCCTGTTCTTTTGGGGGCTTCTGCCATTTTTTCTGGTATTTTACATTATTTTAATTTATTTCTTGCGACCGCCTTAGCCCCTATTTTTTATAACCTCGGTATTATTTTTTGAATTCTGGTTCTTCGTCCTTTTTTCGGTTTGCCTGGTTTAGCTTTGGGCGTGATTTTGGGAGCTCTTTTGCACTTAATTGTCCAAATTCCACCAGCTTTAAAGCATGGCATACGTTTCCGTTTTTCTTTTAATATAAAGCATAAGGGCTTGAAAAGGATTTTCACCTTAATGCTGCCTCGGGTTTTTAGCACAGGAGCTTATCATATAAACCTGGTAGTTATTACAGCCATTGCTTCAACGCTAGCTGCTGGCTCTATCAGGGTTTTTAATCTCTCCAATAACTTGCAGGGAGTACCTCTTGGCTTAATTGGCATTTCATTTGCAACAGCCGTCTTCCCTGTTTTGTCGCGCCAGTTTGCTGAAGATAAAAAAGAGAGTTTTTCAAAAAACTTCTTGTCGGTTTTTTCTCAAATCCTTTTTTTAGTTATTCCTCTGAGCGCCCTGTTTTTTCTACTAAGAGCTCAGGTTGTCCGATTAATCTATGGCACCCAGATTATGGGGGCTGGGTTTTTTGGCTGGTGGGAAACCCGCTTAACAGCAGCCTCTTTAGGTATTTTTTCGTTTTCATTGTTTGCTGCCTGTTTAATTCCTTTGCTTTGTCGCGCTTTCTTTGCAGCCCACGACACTAAAACACCAGTGAAGATTGCCGTTGCTTCAACGGTTCTTAACGTGTTCTTGAGTTATCTTCTTGTAAAGCTTTTAACTTTTTCTAATGCCTTTCAAAGGGGCATGGTTTCTTTTTTAAAACTTAAAGATATGACAGACATATCTGTTGTTGGATTGCCATTAGCCCTTTCTATTGCTGTTGTGGTGCAGTTCTTTTTGTTGTATTTCTTTTTACGAAAGAAAATAAAAATCTTAGACTTCAAAAAGGTTTATCAGTCTTTAGCAAAGATTCTGCTTAACACCTTTTTAACGGCTGTTTTTGCCTATTTAACATTGCAGGTTTTCGCTCTTTTTTTAAACACAGAAACTGTTTTTGGATTACTCGTTCAGGCAATTTCAGCAGGTGTTATTGGTGTTGGCTCTTATGTTTTGTTTTCTTACCTTTTAAAATCACCAGAAATGTATAGAATCTATTCTTCAATCAAAGAACAGTTTAAAAAGCCCTAAAGCCGAGAAGAAGTCTTATGAGACAATTTAACATCAAAAATTTCTGTGTAATAAGTCACATTGACCACGGAAAGTCCACTCTGGCTGACCGTTTTTTAGAATTAACAAACACTGTTCCCAAGAAAGAAATGCAGCCTCAATATCTTGATTCTATGGACCTTGAAAAAGAAAAGGGAATCACCATCAAAATGCACCCAGTCCGCCTTAACTACCCCGAAGGAGTCGCCTACCAGCGACCCTACGGGGCAGGCCACTCACCACCCACCAACTACAAACTAC
The DNA here is from genome assembly GCA_964348225.1 of uncultured Candidatus Saccharibacteria bacterium. GTDB lineage: Bacteria > Patescibacteriota > Minisyncoccia > Minisyncoccales > CG1-02-41-26 > CAYGBM01. Next base: position 10,294 of record CAYGBM010000015.1, read on the forward strand.
AAACTACTAACTACCAACTAAATTTAATTGACACCCCAGGCCACGTTGATTTTTCTTATGAAATTTCAAGAGCCTTGGCTTGTGTTGAGGGAGCGGTTTTGCTGGTTGATGCTGTCAGAGGTATTCAAGCTCAAACTCTTTTTAATTTAGAGCAAGCCCAAAAGCAGGGCTTGAAAGTTATTGGGGTAGTAAATAAAATTGACTTACTGCATGCTCAAGTTCCTGAAACCAAAAAAGAGCTAGCCTCAATTTTAGATACAGAAGAGGAAGAGATACTCTCTATTTCAGCTAAAAAAGGCACAAATGTTAAAGAGGTTCTGGGTGCCATTATAGAAAAAATTCCTTCCCCTCAAGCATCAGCCAATCACAAGCCCTTTCGAGCTTTAATCTTTGATTCAAAATACGATTCTTTTTCAGGGGTTATAGCCTATGTCAGGGTGTTTGACGGAGAAATAAAAAAGGGGGATAAAATCTATTTAATGGCTCAGAAAATTGAGGCTGAGGTAAAAGAGGTTGGCTATTTTTCACCAGCCCTTAAACCAAGCCAAAGCCTGCTAGCTGGTGAAATAGGCTATATCAAAACCGGTATTAAAGATTCCTCTAAAGTGAAGGTAGGGGACACCATTACAAAATTAAGAATTAAGAATGAAAAATTAAGAATTGAAGAGGATCCAGAAATTGAGCCCTTGCCAGGGTATCAAGAGCCACAGTCCGTTCTTTTTATGAGCTTGTATCCTCAAGACTCTGATGATTTTGAGAACCTAAAAGACAGTCTTTTCAAGCTGAAATTAAATGATCCTGCTTTGGATTTTCAGCTTGAATCCAAAATGGCTTTGGGCAGGGGATTCAGAATGGGTTTTTTAGGCTCTTTGCACGCTGAAATTACAATTAGAAGATTGAAAAACGAATTCAATTTAGACCTCATCGCCACTATTCCCCAAGTAGTTTTTCAGGTTTTAACAAAGGATAGCAAAGAGCAATTTATCTCCTCCCCTGCCTTTTGGCCTGATCCCTCTCAAATACAACAGGTTAAAGAGCCCTGGGTTGAGCTTGAGCTCATAAGCCCCAGCCAATACTTCAATCAAATCTTCAAGCTCTTAAAAAACTACAATACTTTGTTAAAAGAAACAAAATCCATCACTACTCAAAAATCCCTGCTTTTGGCTGAAGCCCCTTTGAGAGAGATAATTGCTGGCAATTTTTATGATAAGCTCAAAAGCAGCACCGAGGGCTATGCCTCTTTCAGCTACAAACAGCTTGGATTCAGACCAGGCGATTTAGTCAAGCTCGATATTTTAGTTGCAAGCTCTCCTCAAGAGCCCTTATCAAGAATTGTTCAAAGAGATAATGCTTTTTCTGAAGGAAAAAAGCTTTTGCAAAAACTAAAACAAGTCTTACCGCCCCAGCAGTTTTCAGTAGCCTTGCAAGCTTGTCTTTCTGGTAAGATTATTGCTAGAGAAACAATTAGAGCTCAAAGAAAAAATGTTACAGCCCCTCTTTATGGCGGTGATGTTACGCGCAAGATGAAGCTCTTGAAAAAGCAAAAAGAGGGCAAAAAGAAATTAAAAGAGAGGGGAAAAATAAAAATCCCCGCCCAAGTATTTCTAGAAATTATGCGCTCTTAAAAATTGCAAAAACCAGCAAAGAATGCTAAATTAAAAACAGACTAACTGAAAAAGATAGGCCAGAGCAAAGAAATAATCATACTTAAAGCAATTAAGCCAACCAACACAGCCCAAATTATTCTTAACGTTTTTTTCGACTTCATTATTTTATTATACTTATGAGAATCAAAAAAATCAAAAGTAAAAAGGAGAGAACCTGGCTTCTTCCAGTGCTTGTACCTGTTGTACTTCTAATTTTAGTTGCCCTAATATTTGGCAATGTTAAGCTATATCAGAAGAGAAGAACTCTTACTCCTGAGATGCAGGTTTTGCAAGATAAAATAGAAGAGCTGCAAAAAGAAAAACAAGGATTAGAAGCAAGAATCCTCCAAGCCCAACAAGAAGAATATCTAGAAAGGGCTGCTCGTGAGGAGTTCAATATGAAAAAAGAAGGTGAGGAGGTCGTTGCTTTCCCGGTCGTTGAAGATCCATTTCGAGAAGATGTCGTTCATCAAAGAAGCTTTTGGGAAAAACTCCGCGAAAAATTAGCAGAGTAATAATTTTTTATGCCAGCGAGTGTCGTATAGTGGCAATACATAACCTTCCCAAGGTTAAGACGAGGGTTCGATTCCCTTCACTCGCTCCATTTGGTGTGGGGGTGAAATTCCCGTTACCCGCTCCAGAAATGAAATTACGATTTCTTAGGTATGGTTCCAGATAAACTGCAAGATATCCCGGTGCATTTTAGCTATCCCTTCGTCTTCAATAATTATCCCGATTGTATTTGGAAAAGAGATTATAGCGGTTTTGTTGCCAGAAACCAGCAAGTCTGTTGAAAGTTTCATTTCCTTTGGCAGAAACCTTGCTTCACTAACTCCCTTTCTATATTTTGCTTGGGCAAACTCCCGGGCTTTTTTAGTATTTTCAAGCAGGTCATAGATAATACCGCCTCGCTTTATAAGTATTTTGAAGAAATGCTCGTTATCTTTGTCATTAAAAAGACCTAAAAATCTTTCAACAGAAAACATAGCCCAGATTTCCTTTGATTTAAAAATTTCTTCGTACATCTTATAAAGCTTGTCTTTCCCCTCATAAAACCTTACCCTCGGTCTTTTTGAGCTTTTCTTGTAAAAAGATTTAAGCTCAGGAATTACTTGTTCAAGCACCCTTTTCTTTTTCTCTAATCTTTGAATCAATTCCTCTGGATTTTCTGGTTTATAATAGGTTCTTTTGCCTGTTGGAACAGCAACCAATAAATCTTTTTTTAGTAATTCATCTACCACAAGATAAACAGTGGGCCTTTTCAGCCCTGCTTTTTTTGCAAGCTCTGTAATAGATGCTGTGCCAAGAGAAAGAGCAGCTAAATATACCTTAGCTTCTTTCTCTGCAAGACCAAATTGTTGAATTGCTTCTTGGATTTTCATATAAATCTAATATAGTCATAACTTAGAGAATGTCAAGTTCTCTGACATAATATTATCATTATCCTTGACTTCCCAAGCCATTTCAGAGAAATTAAAGACGAACTTTACAGAAATGTAAACTTTCTTGACGATGTTCATTCAAATAAATTTAGGAGGGTCTTCTAAAATGAAGGTCAGAATAATAATCTATAGGTTGGTTTTTGTAATCATATGCCTCGGCTTCGTTTGCGTCGGGGCATTGATAGAAGTAAAGATTGATTGGGTGGTAGTTGGATTGACATTCGGATTTATGTTCGGTGTAGCTATAGGACTTTTTTGCTGGCAAGAAAGCGATAACCTCAAAAGGAGTGTTGTTATAGCTGCATTTATCTGCTTAAGCACTTGGTTAGGTACTATCTTAGCTTGGCTTATGTTTTGACTCTTCAGTAGTTGGAGCAAAGAAAGGGGAATAAAAGATGGATATGCTAAAAAGGCTTAAAAGGAAATATTTGCTAGCAGGCATCATTCTTGTTTGCTATCTCATAGTAGGTCCAATGCTATTTGCATCTGTGGTTCTTTCTGTGGTTTTTGCTTACAGTGAGAATGGAATCGCACCTGCTTCACGACAGGAAAGAATTTTGATTTTTTCCTTTTTAGGAGGGGGAATTCTCTTGGGGATAGGAGTTGGGGTTTTTCATATAAGAACCTCTATTCGTTTTCCAGAGAAGTTGCTTTTTCGTAAAATATATCTCGGCGCAAAAAGAGAACATTTATGGTTTATCATTAACCAGGAAGAAGAAGTCAGGCTCTCGGAAAAGCCAAAACTACCCTTTCCCAGGGTGGGTAAAGAATTCTTGGAAGAAAAAGTAGAAAAGATAGACTTCCCATCTTCTTATCATTGTGATCTTTCTCTCGAGACAAAGTATGGGAAACATCCGGCAACCTGTGAGGCAAGATTGTTTTTTCAAGTAATCGAAGGTACAACCCCTTTAATGCTTTATAAGAAGTATGGGCGCCCAAACGTATTATTTCGGACTACTCGAGAAGAAGCTGCTGAAAAACTAAAGCCGTTCTTGTCTAAGGGCATCACATTTTGTGGCGGGGATATAGAGAGTCAATTAAAGTTTCAAGTGCTCATTAAAGAAAGCAACTTAGAAGTAAGTGTTCCCTACATAGTTAGCAATGCAGAATTACTAAGAGTATGGATTCATTGGCCTCCTGTATAGTTGTTTCTTGCAGATTTCCTTCTGTGTTTGAAACAGGCGGTGTTACGGACATTTTCCTAGCACCGCTTTGATTTTTTGGAACACATCTGCTATATTGCTATAAAAGGTAGACCGCCAGCGTAGCTCAGTGGGAGAGCAGGGCTTTCGCCCGCCTGCCATCGCTATTTGCCAAGGTGGCTCAGTGGTAGAGCAATCCTCTCGTAAAGGATAGGTCGTGGGTTCGATTCCCACCCTTGGCTCAGGCAAATGGCGGGCAGGTAAAGCTCAGGTCGTCGGTTCAATCCCGACCGCTGGCTTACAATCTCATTTTACCCGGAAAGCAAATTAGGGTAAAATTTGACATTATATTTGAAAAGATTAAAATAAAATTGATAAAACAGAATTATGGCTTCACTTACTGTTACAGTTAAACCTCAGCAAAAACGTCCTCGTAAGATTTTAGTTGAAATGGATGCTGACAAATTCGAAAGACTGGCTTCTAGTCTGGGTCTTTTTAGTAAGGAATTTTTAAGCAGTTTAGAAAAGGCAGAAAAGGATTGCCGGGCTGGCAAGGTGAAAAAAATTAAATCTCTCAGAGATTTACGTAAATAAAATAAATCCATGATAGAGATTTTTATTACCAAGGAATTTGAGGAAAGATACAAGGACTTACCCAAGCATATCCAAGGGAAAGCAGAGAAGCAAGAGAAAATGTTTAAACGAGACCCTTTTCATCCTTCACTCCACACCGAGAAGTTAGAACCAAAAGGTAAACAGGTGTGGAGTTTTCGTATAGATAAAAAATACAGAATTTTCTTTCGTTTTAGTGATGGAGGCAAAAAAGCAACTTTCTTTACTGTTGGCCCCCACGATTGGATATATAAACTTAAGTTTTAGGACTCAGAATTTCTGTAAAGCTTGGAGAAAATTTGTTTGATATTATCAGTTTTGTTTTTTTCTCCATCTTTCTGAGTTAGCCCAGATGACATCAAACATTGATTTCATAGTTTTGGTAAAGTCTTCTGAATCAACTATTAGACCGAAGTTTTCTTCTTTGCTTGTTATAAATGCTATTTTCTTGCCGTATATCATAAGATAAAGAGGCGATTTGAAGGTTTCTGGAGCAAAGCGAACTTCCCTTAACATTTTTCTACTTGATTTAAAAGTAGTTCTAAATCCTTCTTCTGACTTAATCCTGATACCATAAGAAAAAATGCCAGCCCTTACCCTTCTTTTCACCCAATCCTTCATAAATCTTTCTCCCACTGCCCTTACAACCGCTTGAACAGAACCGATATAATAATTTTTAACCTCTCCGGAAGTGAGTAAGTCCTCAAAGATAGACCTGACTCCTTGTCTGCCAGAAAAATATTGCATTTTAGGGGTTCCTAATTTTTTTGTTGCATAAGTAAGTTGAGGGATCAGCTTTTCAGCTAATTCTCTTTGAACTTTAGCTTCTTGCTCTTTTAGAATCGCGATTTCTTTTATTTTCTCTGGGCTGGCAGGGGATATATAGGTGTGGGCTCCTCGTGGCGTTTGGCTCAAAAGCCCTTTCTTTGCCATTTTCTCAATCACAGAATAGCAGGTTGTTCTAGGAATGCCTGCTTTTTTGGACAAGGGAATAACAGTAGTTTCGCCAAGCTCAAGTAGGGCTAAGTAGATTTTAGCTTCTTTCTCCTCTATACCTATTTGTTTTAGTGTTTTTATATCTATCATAATTGTGACGCTTTGTTCGTCATTACTGCAATTTTTAGCAAAAATCAGCCTATCTGTCAATATCTACTGCGATACATTATTGACGAGAGCACGGGCATTATTAGAATTAGCCTGCATGATTATTATCATGCTTTTCTAACACGTTGTACATTTAAAAGGAGTTAGACATGAATTGGGATAGAGGAATAAATCAGAGGGTTAAGATAGCCCTTATTCAGCCACCTGTTGATGAACGTTTCAGTGCTCTTGATATGACTTTTGTGCGGTTGTCCCCGCCCTTAGGACCGACTATCTTAGCCTGTGAAACAGAGCAAAGACTTCTATGTAATACTGGCTTCGCTTCGGACATTAAGACATATTGTCCCCCTGAGCTTTCTGACAGTCTCATCAGTGCTTTGGCTGATTGTGATATTCTTGGCGTTTCAACTTGGTTTTCTAACTATGAAAATGGTCTTAGGATTGCATGTGCTGCAAAGAGAATTAATCCAGAACTACTTACGATTTTTGGAGGGATAAATCCAACAAACCTCGGAAGACGGGTTTTGTTGAACAGGCCAGAAGTAGATTTGGTTGTAGTTGGCGATGGAGAAGATGTTCTTTGGCGTGTTGTGGCAGGGCATGATTATTCTTTAATACCAAACCTGTGGTATCGCAATGAAGATGATGAACCTGTTTTTACCACGCCACAGCCCCTAGACCTTAACTCTATAGGGCTATGGAATTTCAGGCATGGCGTTGATACAAAGCTTGAGGACTATGATTCACGTCGTCCTGGCTACAAGTTTAACCCTGCGTTCACGCCCATTGGATTGTCAATGACGCGCGGCTGCAAAAGGTCAAAGAGATGTGATTATTGTAGCATTCCCTGCAAGGGTTTAAGAATAACTGAACCCGACAGAGCCTGGCAACAGATTCAGCATTTATACGAGCTTTATGGGGTTGAGTCGTTTTTTGAAACAGGTGATGATTTTGGGCTTTTAGATTATGTTTCTTCGTTGAACGCAATAAAGCCAAAGCTGTCTTTACGTTTTCGCATATATGCTAGCCCCTGGTTGTTTACACCCGGATGTGTTGAAGCCCTGTCAGAATTAGGTGTTTACGAGGTATTCTTAGGTCTTGAAACTGTAGATAAGGTTATTGCTCAAAGAGTAAGACATCCTGCAACAAGGGAAAATGTGATAAGGACGCTTAGATATTTAGATAAAGCCGACATGTCTGTTTGCCTGCCATTTCTGTTTGGTTTACCCGGAGAGACAACCAAGAGTGTTCGCTTCAGGATCAATTTCGCAAGGGAAATTGTAGAAAAATACTCCAACATAAGGATGGTGCTAATATCGCTTGCCATTCCATTGGTGGGTTCCTCATGGTTTGAGCGATTATGTTCAAACAAGGCAATTTGCAGGAGCTATGGCGAGTCCGGCGCTAACTTAAAAACCGATGATGTGTTTGATTACCGTCGTCTCCTTACTCTTGCACTGCAACACGAAACTGCAATCTCCATGGGAGAAGTGATTGATGGGTTGGAAACTATGCGAAGCCAGTTGGAAAAACATGTTCTTGTTGGATGCTTCGGAGCCATAGAGTCTCCCAAAAGCCGTTGATGAATGTCAGCGGCTTCTGTCATTTTAGAGAATTGCAGTTTCGCTTGTAATAGAGAAGGTGTTTTATTTTGCCTCAAATTGTGATATAAAGAAATATAGTTTGTTATGTTTCCTATGCAAGAACTTAAAGAGAAAATTGAAAATTTAACTGATAAACTCCATCGTTTGATGGACTGTCTTTGACATAGCTGAAAATCGAAAAGAATTAAAGGATTTAGAAAAGAAAGCCCAAAAACCAGATTTTTGGCAGAATCAAAAACAAGCTGCAGAAGTTCAGCAAAAGATTGCTGACTTAAAACAAAGAATTGAAACCCTTGATGGATTTCAAAAAGAACTGCATGATTTAGAAGAGCTTATTTCTTTGGTGAAAGAGGGTTCAAAAGAGGCAGAAGAAATAGGGGAAAGGATTGAGGCTTTTGATAGTGCCCTCAAAAACAAAACACAGGAATTACTGCTTTCTGGCAAATACGATAAAAGAAATGCTATTCTTTCTATTGCTTCAGGGGCTGGTGGCAGAGACGCTGAAGACTGGGCAGCTCTGCTTTTGAGGATGTACCAAAGATACTGTGATCAGAAGAATTGGGACTGCAAAATTATATCCCAAAGCTTTACTGAGGGTGGGGGGCCTGATGGCAGAATAGGCATCAGAGATGTTTTTATGGAAATTAAGGGAAGGTTTGCTTATGGCCTTTTGAAAAATGAAACAGGCGCTCACCGGTTAGTTAGACAATCGCCTTTTTCAGCTAAAGCCCTGCGCCACACCTCTTTTGCCAAAGTTGAGGTGTTGCCTGAGATTGAGGAAACAGAGGCTGAAGAAATAAAAATAAAGCCTGAAGATTTAAGAGTGGAAACATTCAGGGCTTCAGGTCCTGGAGGTCAGTATGTTAACCGCCGGGAATCAGCTGTTCGTATCACGCACGTACCAACCGGCTTACAGGCTGCCTCTCAAGCTGAAAGGCTGCAGGGATTGAATCGCAAAACCGCAATGAAGGTTTTGCTCTCAAAGCTTATCCGCCAGAAAGAAAAACAAAGAGAAAAGGAAATAGAGCAAATTAAAGGCAAAAAGATTTCAGCTGACTTTGGGCACCAAATCCGTTCCTATGTGTTTCATCCCTACAAGCTTGTTAAAGACCATCGCACAGAAGTTGAAACATCAGACGCTGAAGGGGTGCTTGACGGAAATTTAGACCCATTTATTGAAGAAGAAATAAAACTGGGATAGAGATATCTATGCTTCAGTTTCAAAACGTCAGCAAAATTTATTATTCTAAAGGAGAGCCGGTTATTGCCTTGGAAGATGTTTCTTTTAAAATAGCTAAGGGAGAGTTTGTTTCTCTTGTTGGCAAGTCAGGGGCTGGTAAAACCACCCTGGTTAAACTCTTGGTGGGGGAGGAAAAGCCGACCGAGGGCAGCATCTTTTTTAAAAGAATGGATGTTACAGGGGCTTCCTCTTCTGACTTGCAGAAGATTAGAAGAAAAATAGGGGTGGTTTACCAAGACTACAAGCTTCTTTTTAAAAAGACAGTAAAAGAAAATCTAAGCTACATAATGCAGGTTTTGGGGGTGCGGGAAAAGTTTATTAAAAGAGACATTGCCTATGTTTTAGGTATAGTAGGGCTTGAAGAAAGAGCAGGTAATTTTCCAGCTGAGCTTTCGGGCGGGGAAAAACAAAGGCTGGCAATAGCCAGAGCCCTAATCCACCGGCCAGAAATCATAGTGGCTGATGAGCCAACAGGCAATCTAGACCTTTACAATACCTATGATATTGTTAATCTTTTAAAAAAAATTCACAGCTTTGGCACCACCATTGTTTTATCAACCCACGATAAAGAAATAATCGACGACTTACACCGAAGAGTTATAACCCTAGAAAACGGCAGGCTGATAAGAGACGACCAAAAAGGCAAATTCATATTATAATTTTGTAATTAAAAAAGGTATATGTTTTTCACTACTCTCAGGCGGGTAATAAAATTCGGCTGGCAGGGCTTTTGGCGCAACAAGGGCTTGAGTTTTCAGGTGATTTTTGTAATGATGATTGCTGTTTTGGTTGTAACCTCATTTTTCTTTCTTAAAGAAATTACCTCGCTTTCCATTGAAGAGATGCAAAAAAAAGTTGATATCTCTGTTTATTTTAAAAAAGACATTACTGAAGATAACATTTTAGAAGTAAGGGAAGAGTTAAGAAGCTTTTCTGAAGAAATCAAAGACGTTGATTATGTTTCCCAAGAACAAGCTTTAGCTAAGTTTAGAGAAGAGCACGAAGGAGATCCGCTTTATCTTGAGGCTTTAGAAGAGGTAGAGAGCAACCCTTTCTTAGCTTCTTTAAACATCAAAGCGCGTAATCCCGGCCAGTACGCCCAAATATCCAATTTTTTAGAAGAAGGTCCCTTCAATGAACTAATTGAAAGGGTTTCTTACAGCGAAAATAAAACGGTTATTGACAAGCTTTTCGCCATCACTTCAAACATCAAAACCGGCGGCATTATCTTAAGCGTGATTCTGGGAATCTTGGTTATCCTGATTATATTTAACACCATAAAGCTTACAATCCTTGCTTCCAAAGAAGAAATAGCCACCATGCGTTTGGTTGGTGCTTCAAACCGGTTTATAAGAGCACCCTTCTTGGTTCAAAGCATTCTTTATGGCATTTTCGCTGTTATAGTTGTTGACTTGTTGTTTTTCGCCGTGCTTTCATTTTTGGATGCAAAACTTGAAGCCTGGCTTTTAAACCTAAGTTTGTTAGATTATTTCAAAGATAATATCATCTTATTTGTTGTTATCCAGCTTGCCTTTGCTGGCATCCTTGGAGGCTTTTCCAATCTCCTGGCTGTCCGCAAATACCTAAAAGTTTAATTTTTATTCGGAGGTCGTCTAATGGTAGGACATCACGCTCTGGACGTGAGAATTGGGGTTCGAGTCCCTGCCTCCGAGCCAAGCAGGATTTACAGCCGTCAAATCGGCTGTTTTTCGTTCATTTTTGCCTATTTTGACAGGTTCTAACCTTCTTGTTGCCCCTGGAACAGAAGGGCGGACATTAGCAATGATTTGGAATGGTTCTTTAAGCTGAATTGTGAGTTTTTTGTCTTTTAACAAGAGGTTCTGACCAAGCGTCCGGAGAATCTCTTTTTTAGTTTGTTTATCTCCTTTGGCAAATCTGATTCTGGCAAAACAAGCAAAATCATAAACTTGTTCTGCAACAGACATCCATTTCTCAACTCTTTGCCCTGTATCATTAAGTAATTCCTCAAGCCGAGCTTTCTTCTTTGTGAGTTCGACTTTTTGCTTTTTGTATTCTTCATCACTTAACAAACCACCGTCAGTATTAGCCGAGGATATTTTAAGCTTCAAAAGATTATTAAGTTCCGTTAAGCATCTGTTATATTCTTTTTGCTGGGATTTTACGATGTTTTCTCTGGATTCAATTTCTTTATCATTCGTTTTATTGAGATACTTTATCGCAAAATCTTTATATCTTTCG
>CAYGBM010000016.1:0-36489 GCA_964348225.1 uncultured Candidatus Saccharibacteria bacterium
GACGGCCTTGCAGTAAAACTTCAATGGGCTATTTTTGAATCGTTCGTCTACTTTTCGGATATTTTGATAAAAATTAGGGAATTCTTCTTTGAGTATCTTTTTCTCTTCTTTTGGACCAAGGAAACGTAGGATATTTATTGCGAAATATTCTCCTGGACCTTTTTTGGGATATATTTTTTTCTCTAAGCCGTATTTCTCAGCAAGTCGCTCTATTGCTTGAAAAATATTCTCATTATCAGGAAAAATATTTAATGCTAAAGAATCTGCTAAGTAGGTTCTTTTAATTCTTGCAGAGAAATTAATTTCCTCCAGTTCTCTCTTTGCCTTCTCCATCTTTGTCTTATTGTATCGAACACTAGCAATATTTAATCTTTCTTCCTTAACCGTTTCAAAATTATCCCCTTCATAAACAGAATCCTCCTCGTACAAAAATGTGAAATGCCATGTGTGTTTTGGATATTGGTAAATAAAAGGTTTATCTCCCTTGCGATATTTTGACAAACTCTCGCAAGAATCACATATAGCTAATTCTGGTTTGTCTTTTTTAATCGCTTCAATAAGTTCCTTTTGAATCGCCTCTATATCTTCAAGTGTTTCTTTGTTTTTCTCAGAGCCTTTATTTTTCCCCAAAACGCAATTTAAAGTTAAATTAAAGACACGTCGTGGTGGCTTAAAAATAATCTCGGATTTATTTTCTTCTCCATTTGCCATTTGATTAAATATGCCCCCAGAAGGAATCGAACCCTCATCAATTGCTTAAAAGGCAACTGCTTTACCACTAAGCTATGGGGGCAGCACGGCTGCTATAAACCTTCTCTCTTTAATTGGTTTAATAATTCTTTTTGTTTTTTGGTTAATTTTTTGGGGGTTTCAAGTTGGATTTCAACAAACAAGTGTCCTCTGCCCCAGCCTGAGAAATGAGGAATACCTTTGCTGGAAATCTTAAAAACCTTGCCAGATTCTGTGCCTTGAGGAACTTTAAGCATTAGCTTTTTTTTGCCTCGTGGTGAGCTGGTCGAATCATCTAGGGTCGGCACTTCAATTTCACCACCAAGAACTGCTTTGGAAAAAGAAACAGGTAAAGACAGATATAAATTATCGCCTCTTCTCTTGAATAAGGGGTGTGCTTTGACAAAAACCTTAACATATAGATTACCTCTTCTGCCTCCTCTTTTGCCAGCATCCCCTTTGCCCTCAAGCTTGATTGTTTGGCCTGTGTCAACGCCAGGGGGAACGAACACCTTAATATTTTCATCGTCCCGAATCCGACCTTCTCCTTTACAAACATTGCAGGGCTTTTCTGGTATTTTGCCCTCGCCCTGGCATTCCGGACAAACAACATAACGGGTGATTGTGCCAAGAATGGTTTTTTGCATCTGCTGAACCTGGCCTGTGCCCCGGCAGCTGAAACATTCTTTAATCTTAGAGCCTGGCTCACCCCCTGAACCCTGGCACCTCTGGCAATTTACCATTTTATCCAAAACAATGTTTTCTTCAACCCCTTTCAAGGTATCTTCTAAATTAATCTTTATTGCAATTTCAACGTCATCTCCCCTGTTCATTTCTTTTTTTCTCGCTCCTTGACCAAATCCAAAAAGATCTTCAAATAAATCGCCAAAGTCAACCCCCTCAAAGCCGCCTTTTGCGCCTTGCCAAAAAGAACCGAAATCAAACCCTCCAAAGCCTTGACCAAAGTTTGGGTCAAAGCCCTTGCCATCGCCAAAAACCCTGCCAAACTTGTCATACTGGGCTCGTTTTTCCTTGTTTGACAAAACCTGGTATGCCTCACTCACTTCTTTGAATTTCTTTTCATCACCTCCCTTGTCTGGATGATATTTATGGGCAAGCTTCCGATATGCCTTTTTAATGTCTTCTTGAGAGGCGTTGCGTTGAATACCAAGTATAGTGTAGTAGTCCATAAAACAATCTAAAACCTAAAAACTAAAATCTAAAAACCACAAGTAAAAACTTAAAAGATTTAAGATTTTAGATGTAGATTTTACTTTTTAGATTTAAGATTTTACTTTTCTTTGTATTCTCCTTCTTCTGCTTTTTTCTCTTTATCATCCTCTTTTTCCTTAGATTTCTCTTGCTTGTCCTCTGGAGCTTTAGCGGAGGAGGAGGCAGCCTTGTACATTTCAGCCCCTATTTTCTGGATTGCCTGGGATAAATCTGAAACTTTTGACTTAATTTCTTCTATGTTATCACCATCTTTTACTTTTTTCAATTCCTCAACTTTACCTTCAATCTCTTTCTTCTTATCTTGAGCAACCTTATCTCCAGCTTCTCTCAAAGTCTTCTCGGTTGTGTAAATCAAGTTATCAGCTAAGTTCCTCTGCTCAATAATTTCCTTTTTCTTCTTATCTTCTTCAGCGTGCGCTTCTGCGTCTTTTTTCATCCTCTCAATTTCTTCTTTATCAATGCCGCAAGAGCCCTCTATTCTGATTGACTGCGATTTGCCAGTAGCTTTATCTTTAGCTGAAACACTCAAAATACCATTGGCATCAATATCAAAGCTAACTTCAACCTGGGGTATACCCCGAGGGGCTGGCGGAATACCATCTAAAATAAACCTGCCAAGGGTCTTGTTGTCTTGAGCCATGGGTCTTTCACCCTGTAAAACATGAATTTCAACTGAGGTTTGGTTGTCAGCAGCTGTTGAAAAAACCTGGGTTTTAGAGGTCGGCACAGTAGTGTTTTTGGCAATCAAGGTGGTGTTAACCCTGCCCAATGTTTCAATACCCAAGCCAAGGGGCGTAACATCAAGCAACAAAACATCTTTCATTTCTCCCTGCAAAACACCAGCTTGAACAGCAGCGCCGACAGCCACAACCTCATCAGGGTTAATCTCTTTGTTTGGCTCTTTGCCAAAAAGCTTTTTAATTTCCTCTCTAATTTTGGGCATTCTTGTTTGCCCACCAACCAAAACCACTTCTTCAATATCTTCAGGTTTAAGATTAATTTCCTTCAAGGTGCTTTTGACTAACTCAATGGATTTTTCAATATAATCTGCAACCATATTCTCAAGCTGAGCTCTACTTAGCTTTAAGAGAAGATGCTTTGGCCCTGTCTCACCAGAAGTAATAAAAGGAAGATTTATTTCTGTTTCCAAGCTGCCAGATAACTCTATTTTCGCTTTTTCAGCAGCCTCTTTGATCCTTTGTAAAGCCAAGGTATCTTTTGACAAATCAATCCCCTGCTCTTTTTTGAATTCTTTTACTATCCAGTCCATTACCTTTTGGTCAAAGTCGTCTCCGCCAAGATGGGTATCACCGCCCGTACCTTTAACCTCTACTGTGTCTTCTGCAACGTCCAAAACAGAAATATCAAATGTTCCACCGCCAAAATCAAAAACTACAATCTGCTGGTCTTTCTTTTTTGTTAAACCATAAGCTAAAGCAGCAGCTGTTGGCTCGTTAATTACTCTTTTAACCTTCAAGCCTGCCACCTCTCCTGCAACCTTTGTTGCCTTTCTCTGGGAATCATCAAAATAGGCAGGGCAGGTAATTATTGCCTCTTCTATTTTTTCTCCCAGCTTGTCTTCAGCATCCTGCTTTAACTTTTGCAAAATCATAGCAGAAACCTCAGGGGGTGTGTACCATCTCTCTCCCATTTTAACTTCAACCCCTCCATCAGACCTTTCTTTGATTTCATAAGGCAAAAGCTCTTTATCTCTTTTAACCTCTTTATCAGAAAATCTCCTGCCCATTAATCTCTTAATGGAGAAAATGGTGTTCTTTGCGTTGGTAATAGCCTGCCTTTTAGCCACTACCCCAACCAGCCTTTCGTTGTTTTTGGTTAAAGCAACAACAGAAGGAGTGGTTCTTGTGCCTTCTTTGTTTTCAATAATCTTGGGTTCGCCAGCCTCAATCACAGCCATAGCTGAGTTGGTTGTGCCCAAGTCAATACCTAATATTTTTGGCATGTTTTATTCTAACGGATTATGAAACAATAAGAATACAGATGCTCTGGCAGCTTACTTCAGCAACTGCCCTTGTGCTTAATTATATTCTTACCGTTCCCTATTCCGCAATTACTTTAATGACTAAACTTCCCCTCCGAACAACGTTAACGTTCGGGAGGGATTTTTAATCTTAAAGCAAACTTAGGCTTTTTTGGTTTTTACCTCAACTTTTACTTTTTTCTCTGGTTTCTTTTTGGGAGTAAGTTTTGGAACAGTAACTTTCAAAACTCCTTTTTCATAATCAGCTACTGCTTTTGATTCTTGAACATCAACGGGCAAAGGAATTACTCTTCTGAAATATCCCCTGCTCATTTCCTTTCTATAATAACCTTTTTTCTTCTCTTCTGTTTTTTGCTCGCCCTTAGCTTCAACCTTGAGCATATCGTTTTTCACTTCAACATCTATATTCTTGGGCTCAATACCTGGCAATTCAAACTCAGCCACCACATTACCGTTGTCCTCGTAAACATCAACCCTTGGAGTTCTCATCAGAGGGCCTTTTGGGGTTCTTGGCATCCATTTTTCCGGCCTTCCCCAAATCTCTGACCCGTCATCTTCAAACCACTTGTCTAAATCCCGAAAGGGATGATATGGAATTAAAGGCATAAAATTTAATTTGTAATTTATTTTGCGACCTTTACTTTTGCTGGTCTTAATAATTGATTGTTTACTAAATAGCCCTTTTGGATAACTTCAACAACAGTACCCGGTTCCACTTCATCTTTTTCAATTTCCTCAATTGCCTCATGAAAATTCGGGTCAAATTGCTCACCCATTGCTTCTATTTCTCTGAGCCCATAGCTTTCTAAGATTCCTTTGAATTGGTTCTCTATTTGTAAAATCCCCTGTATCCATTCATTCTCTTTTAATTTACTGGGAATATGCTCTTTTGCTTTTTCTAGGTTTTCATAAACAGCAAGCATATTTAAAATGCAATTCTGTTCTGTATAATTTCGTGTACTTTTGCTTCTTTCTTCCTCTTCTCTTTTATAATTTACAAAATCAGCTTTAGCTCTCTGCCAGCCAGCCAGATATTCATCTCTCAACTTTTGACAGTCTTGGATCTCTTTTTTTAGCTCTGTAATATCCGCCTTTTCATCGCCCTCCAAAAGCCTTGTCTCCTCTTCAGGTGCTTCAAGAAGAGGTTTTGTTTCTTCCTTTGTTTTTTCCTTTTTTCTCTGCTTTTGTTTGGTTTTCTTTTTGGTTTTTGCCATACTTACTTCACCCTGTTAAATAATCCAACACTTTTGTCTAAAAGTGTTGGATTGCCGCGAAGCGGCATTTAACAGGGTAAATTCTCCATCACATCTATTAAAGAATTAACCAATTGGATATTCCTTTTAAAGTCCATTCTTTTTGGACCCAAAATAGCCAAGGTAGGCTGTGAAGTCTTGTTTTTTGCAACCACTGGTTTGCCAACAATAACACTGAACTCTTTTTCTTTAAGGGGCAATTCTTTGCCAATATAAATTTTTATTTTCTCGTCTTTTTTAAACTGAATCTTTTTAATGTTTTTCTCAAAATCATTCACTAAGTCCATAAAATATTTAAAGTAATCTATATTACTGAACTCGGGCGCTTTGACAATTTCTTCCCAGCCCTCTTTCCAAAAAATATCAGAATCCTCAAAATGAACAAAGCCTAAATTAGAAGAGGCTAAAGCCAAATTCCTTGCAATTTCATGGGAAAGTTTTAGCATATCATTCATCTCGCCGAAAAGAGAATAAAAACTATCAATGGTTTTGTCAGCCTGGTGTTCAGCTTGGTCTTCAGCAAAAAAACTATCCACAAAAAATCTATAACCCTTGTCTGTTGGTACCCTGCCGCTTGAAATATGAGGCTTTTGCAAAAAACCATGCTGAGTTAACTCAACCAAATCCAGCCTTATGGTGGCTGGGCAAACTTCTAAATCACACTCGTTTTTCAAAAAATCAGAGCTTATAGGAAAAGCATTTTTGATGTATTCATCAACCACGGTTTGAAGTATTAACTTTTGCCTATGGGTCTTCTGCCCTCCAAGATTGTTAACTTTAACTTTTGCCATATTAGAACATAGTTGCTCGCTATCGCTCGCAAACTATGTTTTAAGAAACCCTCGGTTTCTAACGTCGCTCTCCCTTCTAAAATTCACCGAGTGAATTTTAGAAGGGAACCCTGTCTGAGCGACTGTTTTCCTAGACGGGAGGAAATTCTTTCCTCCCGACCCCTCCTTGATGTATCGGAATTTCAATTGTAATTGAAATTCCGATACAATCACATTATATCAATATTAACATTATAACAAAACAAAATTAGCAGTCAAGACCTCTGACTGCTAATTTTTACCGGGGAGTTTTTACCCTCTATTAAGACAGACTATTCCTCAACCAAAACAAATTTTCCATCCCTTATCTGAAATACACTCTCTAATGTCCTGGAAGAACCCTTGTCATCAATGCTAATCTTTCCAGAAGCTCCTTCAAAATTTCTTAATTTGTATAAGTTATCTTTTATTGACACTGAATCAAAAGAATATCCAGTTTCTATTGCTTGTTTTATTATATAAACCGCATCGTATCCCCAGGCAATAAAAAGTGTCTGCTTTGGTTCTTTGTTATATTTTTTGCAATATAGTTCTTTGAGATGAGAGGTTTTCTCTCCTATTGGGTCTGAAGCTTGAGTCTGATATATGCCTTCAGCAACAGTACCTAAAATATCAATGTGGTTTTCAGTTATAATATCAGAGGTAACTATGGGTTTTTCAAATCCTAATTCTTTTAGCTGTTTGTAAAAAACCGTCACGCCATCGGTAATAGGGCTGTAGATGCCTTCTGGATTTTTTTGTTTTATCTTAAGAATGGTGGTCCTAAAATCACTGCTATCTCCAGGATTAATTGAATATGTCTCAATAATTTCTCCACCTAACTCTTCAAACCTATCTTTGAATATCTTTGAAACAGATTGAGACCATTCATTTAATATATTAACTATCACCATCTTCCTGAGATTTAAATCATTGTAAGCAAACAAAGCAGCGCTTTCTCCTGCTGAAGGAGTCCAAATTCCAATACCAAACACAAAATCCCCGATGTCCTCAATTTCTTTTGCAGAGTCCCACAAAGTGATAACCGGAACTTTAGCTTGTTCAAAGGTGGGTCCGTTGGCCATAGACTCCAAAAAACTGGCATTTATCCCAGCGCTTATTTTATCAATATTTATCAACTTTACAGCAGCTGTGTCGGCCTTTTCTGGCTTTAAACCATCATCTTCAACAATTAATTTTATCTTTCTTTGCAATATTCCTCCGCTCTTATTAATTTCCTCAACTGCCAAATTAATACCTTCTAAAAAAGCTTGGGCAGGCTCTGCCTGGTCGCCAGTGAGATGCAATACAGCTCCAATTCTAACAAACTCCTCTGTTGGTTCTCGCAGAGAAAGCACTAATATCAACCCCGCAATAATTATTGCTGCTATCAAAACCGCTGTCTGTATCTTAGTTAATCCTTTATTCTTTTTGAGGAATTTTTTATTCATACTTCAAAAAGTTTGGGGGGGTACCTTGATGTAGATGGCACCCCGCCTTTCCTATTTACGGCAACAGAAGTGCCGCAAAATAGTGCCCTATCCACTCCTCCTTCAAATAGAGGCTTCCGCTACTGGGATTTATCCAGGAAAGCTCGTGCGACGGGATAAAACCAATGATAAAATCAATGTTTACCCCCGCTTCTATCATCGCCCCCATAGTTATGGCAAAAGCCATAACTATGACCACAAAAGCAACAACGATCTTCATTTACTCACCCCCTTTCCAATTCTATTTTTCAATTTACTTGTCAGGGCTGTATTTCGTAATTCAGAGAATAGCTCATTCTACTGCTAGTTTTACTACCCTGTGCAGCTGTTTCTCGCTTACCTCATCAGTTAACAACTGCAAAACCCTAACAGCATCTTCGTATATTTTTCTGGAATCTTCTGGTATTTTATTCCCAAAATCTTTTTTGTGATTTATAACAATAATGGCTGCCCTCATTTTACAAAGCAAGGGAATTACTGACTGCTCTTGTTTAGTTAAACGGAAAAACTTCAAATACCCCTGCAGAAACTTTCCTGCCTTTAGAAAAGGGTTTTCCCTGCAAAGACATATATGCATAAGTGCGGTAGCCACATCAACAACAAACCAGGATTTCAAAGCGTCTCCAAAATCAATAACTCCGCTTAAGCGATTATCCTTTACTAATAAATTCAGTCCAGTAAAATCATTATGAATAATTCCTTCAACTAAAGTCTTAAAACTTTCTGGCTCATTTTGCCAGTCATGAACAGTAGAATTTACTAAAAAGAGTCTCTCTTTACTTAAGTATGGCTCTGCCTGCTTTAAATTCGCAGCCACCAAGTGAAATTGAGCAGGATCCCATTCATATTCTTTCCAACTCTTGCCCTTAAAAGCCCGCTTAAAGCTAACCTGATGTATTCTACCCAGTACCTCCCCTATATTTTCTAAAAGCTCATTTGTATAAGGCATATTCAAAAGCAACTCCCCTTCTAGAAAATCCTGAACAATAAGGGGTTTTCCTTTAACTTTGCTTTGCCACTCACCTGATTTTGTTTTAATTACTTTAGCTACAGGAAGGTTGGCTTGATAGCAAGCATTGATAAAATCTACCTGGAAAGCAACAGCCTGTTCATCATCCTTTCCAAACCATTTCACAAAATAATTTCTCAAACCATCAAACACCCGGAAATTACTGTCGTAATACCCTCTTAGCTGTTTAATTTCTTTTACTATAATTCCGTAATCCTGTTTTAGTTTTAATTTAATCTCGTTGTTCATAATGGATTTTCAGAAAAACTAAGGGGAGAAAATTGGGCGGTTTTTCTCCCCCTCATTATTTACCAATACTTCTGGATCTCCTGAAGGTCTTCCCGATCCTTCAGGTGCGGCCTTTCGCCAACAGAAAGAATAGACCATTTGCCATCGACCCATCTTACTTCACTGATGGAGGTATGACAGGCGGCCCTTAAATAGTGCTTAAGGGCGGGAAGATCGCCTTCTGTTATTACAAGATCTTCCAGTTTTCTGCCTTCAGAAGAAATCCTGTCTATTGCCCATAGTGTTGTGCCGGTGAAACCGGAATGACTGACAACAAAATTCAGTTCTACCCCGGCCTCTCTTAAGTAACAAATGGCTGGTTTAATGTTTCCCCCCAGATACCTATTGTACCTGTTAACAGTACCTACAGGATCATCGGTGAACTCCAGCTCGAGGAAATGTACTTTTTGCTCTTCTGCCCTTCCGTACACGATGTCATAAGCCTCTGCTGTGGAATCCTTCCAGGGAATTTCGGCAAGACAATCCTCAAAGACAATATCCTGCGGAAAGGCGGGGTTTATATCAGGCTCTGTCCAGGCAAGTATAATCTCTGCTAAGACTTTTGCCCGATTTATTGGACTTGAAAATATCTTCGAGCCCTCCAGCCTTCTCCCAAGTGAACTAACTATATGTTCAGCAAGCAAGAAAGCCATTATATACCCTTCTTTTTTGGGAGGAATGTAAAATTCTACATCTCTCCCTTCTCCCTCTGCCCTGCCAAGTAATTTTCTGGTCCAAAGCGTGGGCGGATGCCTTAACAACCAAAACATCTTTTCCATTTGCACGAGCCTCCTCTCTTATCTTTATCTGTAAATATCTCAAAACAACAATATAAACCTAACCTCGAGTGCACTTTATCACAACCTTGACAATGGTCAACTTTTTTGCTAAAATTGGGGTGTTTTTAAACTAAAAGTTTACAATATTGTGCTGTTGGGCAAAATAGAAACAATTGATGATTCAATTATAAAGGAGCTTTCAAAATCCCCTCATTTAACACTGGAAGAGCTCAAAAAGAAAACCAGCCGAAAGTCCAAACAAAAAATAACCCTGCAAGGCTGGTACAAGGCATTAAAACGGTTGATTGACCAAGGAATAGTTGTAAAAGAAGGAAAAAGTTATTCCCTAAATGTTTCCTGGATAGTTGATTTATTGAGATGGTCTCATTTGCTAAGCAAAACCTACATTGAAAAAGAAAAAGAGAAAATAATCCAACTTCCCAAAAAAGAAGGTGGAAAAATAACTTTTAAGCTTAGAGACTTGCTTGCTACCAACAGCTTTTGGGCTCATCTGCTGGTTTACATAGCCTCCCAAAAGCCAAAAGACAAAACTATTTACGGTTATAACCCGCATTTTTGGTTTTATTTAGCCCACAGTGAAGTTGAAAGGCAATACAACCGAAGCTTAAATAAGTTCGGCATAAAAACCCTGCTTTATATTGGTTCAAATAGTTTTTTGGATAAATGGAATAATCAATTTTTCAGCAAAAACAATATCGAAGCCTACTTTGCCCAAAAACCGCTCTATCCAGAACAAACAAAATACATTAATTACTTTGGCGGTTACTGTATAGAGGTGAAATTAAAAAAAGAAACAGCTCAAAAGATTGATTCCCTTTTTAAAAAAACCACTTCTTTGGCTGACATCTCCCAGCTTGAGCTAATCAGTTTATTTCAAGAAAAATCTTTTTGTACCATTACCATCGCAAAAAACTCCAAAAAAGGCGAGACTTTTAAGAGAAAAATCAAACGTTACTTTTGATTTTTTATCCACAATTTGCCTTTTGTTTTGTCTTGATTCTGTTACAATAGGATAATGCAGATAATAAAGGCGAAAAAGTTGACCTGGATTGATATTAAACAGCCAAGCGAAGAGGATTTGGAATGGCTTACGAAAAAATTTAAGCTTCATCCTTTAGTTTTGAAGGAATTACTTCCTCCGCTTGACCACCCCAAGATTGAAAACTTTGGGGAGTATTTATTTATCGTTCTTTTTTATCCTTTTTATGACAGAAAAACATTTAGAACCATACCCTTAGAATTAGACATTATTGTCTCTAAAAAATACATCATTACAAACCATTACGAAAATATTGTTCCCTTGAAAGCTGTTTTTGACAAGTGCAACCTTTACGAAGAAGAAAGAGAAAGGCTCACTAAAGAAGGAACAGGCGAGCTTTTATACCGAATAATCCACGGAATACTCACAGCCTGTTTTCCAAAGCTAAGCCATATAAAGCAAAGCATTGATGAGATAGAAAAAGAAGTTTTTGAAAAAAAATACAAAGAAACGGTCAGTAAAATTTCTTTGGTGCAAAGAGATATTATAGGTTTTCAAAGAATTATTGAGCCTCAAAAGTGGGTTTTAAAAAATTTGGTGAGAGAAAGCGAAGCATTCTTTGATAAAAAACTGCTCCCCTATTTTCATAATTTAACTAATCTTCACGATCAGGTAGGCAGTATCTTAGAAACGCGCCACAAAAGCCTTTCTACTTTAGATTCTACAAATCAATCACTTTTAACCACAAGAACCAATGAAATTATTAAACTTTTAACTATTTTCTCAGTGATTGTTTTTCCCTTAACCCTATTAGCTGGCGTTTTCGGCATGAACACAACCTATCTACCCCTTATTGGCAAGACCAATGATTTCTGGATAATTCTGGGAATAATGATAGTTGGAGCAGGAGTAATGCTAAGCTTTTTCAAATACAAAAAATGGATTTAACCTATTTATAATAAACTTTTGAGAATCTCAAATCTATGTATTGGAGATTTTTTCTTTTCTCTTGAGAGATCTCTTTTTCTAAAAGCAAATCTAATTTTGTCAGTGCTAAAACAATATCGCCTTCTAAGTCAAAGTATATTTCCCATCCATCATCCGTTTTTACAGTCAATGAGCTTTCCTTTTCTATAACAAAGCTTTGCAAATTAAGTTTTAACCTATCCTTTAAAACCTTGTTGATTTCTAATACTTGATTCATCCTTCTTTGAGAAAACGCCTCCTCTCCCAATTCCTTAATCCCTTCTCTCGGAAGCAATATCACCAAACCTTCTTTCACCTCTTCCTTGCTAATTTCTCTAAAAATTATTCCCTGTTCTGTAATTAAAAAACATTGATAAGGGACATTTTCTGCTTTTTCTCCTGGTGATGAAATGGAATCTGTATCTTCGTCAACCAGAGGTAAAGAAGAATATATTACTTTCTCATAATAACATAGGCTCCCTGCTGCTTGCCTTTTTTCAACCTCTAAAACTATTGTTTTAGGGAGTTTCTTCTTCAAGCTGGCATCTTCTATCTCAGGAAACTCCTGTAGAATCTTTGCTTCCATCTTGCTACAATTGGCTAAAAGTAAAGAATCGCCAGGCAATAACCAAAAATGCTTCTTTTGAAGTTCTTTCACCAAAAGAGTACGAAGCTCAGCATAGAAAATACCTGAGGGAGATATAATCTCTATCTCCTTGATCTCAAAAGCACTGGAAACAAACAAAAGATAAAATAAAGAACAAACAAAAACAACCCCTAAAATAAAATCCCAAAAAATACGCTTTCTAAAAAGTGATGGCTTTTTTCTAACACGCCTTATAGTGGTTGCGTGACTTCTTCTCTTACGGCTAAATTTTTTTTTCTTATAACTCCTCATACATCTTTAATCTTTAATCTCACCCTAGAATCCCCTCTTTACTTTCCTTATTTTTTCAAAAACATAAACCAGCCAATATCGTTTAGAAAGAGACAAATCCTGGGTTTTTAAATAAGCTTTTTCATAGCCCCCAAATCCTCTTTTAAACAAGCTCAAGCCTTTCCAAGGGTGTTTTTTAAGCTTTTCTTCTGACTTAACGTCTGCCACACCCCAAAAGTTATAAAGCTTACAGCCTCTCTTTTTTGCCTCTTTTATTGCCTCCCACTGCAAAAGATAGGAAGCAGGTATTTTTGAGTGTTTTTGGACTGAAGCTCCTTGATGATAAAACCCAATCCCCTGCCAAAAAATAACAATAGCTGAAGCCAAATATTCTTCTTTGTATTTTGCCAAAAATATCAAAGCTTGGTCATCCTTGGAAAAAGATAGAAATTCATTCTTTAAATAATTTAACGAAAAAGGCACAAAGCTGTGACGAGAAACTGTTTTTTGATAAAGCTGGTTAAAAATCTCAACATCTTTCACTTCATTGGACTTCAATATTTTAAGATCTGGATTTTTCAGCCCCTGTCTTATTAAATAGCGGGTTGTCTTTCGCATATTCATCAGCAAGTCTTCTTCTGAAGAGGTTAAATCAAGTTCCCAGGTCAATTCCGGGTGCATATGAAAAGGCGCTTGTTTAAACCCTAAACCCTTGAATATTTTTTCGTTCTCATCTGACCTCTCCCACACCGGCACAATCCTGATGAAATGGCATCTTTCTTGTTTAGCAATTTCTTCTAACCTGTTTAATAAGATATTCAAGAAATCAGATTTTAGTTTTAAGTTGTGGTTTTGATTTTTGCCTGCCCGCTGAAACATCAGTGGAGACGAGAATTTTGATTTTTGGGCTCTCACAATTGGAGCATGCGGCACGAGCAAAAACCTCCCCCTTTTAGCCTCCACCTTTATCACCTGCGCCACCCCCACCAAGCTGTTGAACTCCCGACATTCAACTCCCAAACGATAAACCTTCTCGCCCAGCTTTTGCATAAACTCTCCCCAATTCCAACTCTGCAGAAAAGTTTTATTCTCAATTCCAAACAAAAAACCCTCCCAAATTTCTTTAGCTTTTATTTCTTTAATTTGAAATTCTTGGATTGACACCATAAAGAATTCAGAATCGGACCCTATACGCGAATATTCATCGGCAAGGCAATGGCTTGCCATAGGAAATTTAGAGCTGCAAGGTATTTCCCAATACACTATTCAGCTAATTAAGAACTTCCTTCGATCTCAATCTCAGTTTGGCTAACTCATGGGTTCTCTATTAAACTACCTTTAAGCTTAGCGTTAATTCTGCTTTCTAGAAGCACCACATCGCCAGCATTTGTGCTGGCGCTTATTTTTTGTAAAATTGCAGTGGGGTTTTCAATGAAAACAATT
Source organism: uncultured Candidatus Saccharibacteria bacterium (assembly GCA_964348225.1). Taxonomy (GTDB): domain Bacteria; phylum Patescibacteriota; class Minisyncoccia; order Minisyncoccales; family CG1-02-41-26; genus CAYGBM01. Next base: position 13,879 of record CAYGBM010000016.1, read on the forward strand.
TTGTCTTCTGACATTCCGGACTTTACAGCGCCCTGTTTCAATTCTTTAAATCTGTCTTTGGTTGTGATTATTGCTAAATCGCAGACCCTGCCAATTTTTTCTCCTATCCTATAATGCACTTTTTTGGATGCTTTGCCAAGCTCAATTAAACAAGGCATTATGATTGTTTTGCCAGCTTCCCGCCAAGCTGTTTCCAAATACTCCAAATGCGCTACAACCCCCTGGGGGTTGGCAGAATAGGTGGCATCTAGAATGTTCAAGCCGTCTTTTCCCTTCACTAATCTCAAAGCGCCCTCCAATACTTTAACCTTTTGGCAAGCAAGTACAATCTCTGGCAAGCTCATCCCCAATTCCTTAGCACAAGCTGCAGCCAGCAAGATGTTTGGAATATTATGCTTGCCCAAAAGATTCGCTTTGAAGTCGGCACTTTCTCCCTCTTGAGTAAGCATTTTAAAAGAGACTGATTCTTTTTCCACCCTAATATTCTCAGCCCAAAGGCCTTCCCTGGCTTGTGTTGAAACTGTTTTAATAATTTTTAATTTTGAATTGTAATTCTTAATTCTTAATTTTTCATTCTTAATTATATTGTTGTCTCCATTCAAAATCGCAGTCCCCTTCTCTGGCAACGATTCAATAAGCTCAAACTTTGCTTTAACAATATTTCCTTGCGACCCAAAGGTTGCCATATGCTGTTCATCGATACCTGTTAAAATACCAATTTTCGGTTTAATTACTTTGCAAACCTGTTTAATTTTTCCTCTTTCATAAGCGCCGATTTCAGCAATAAAGATTTTGTGCTCTGGTTTTAACTCTTGCAGGATTGTTTGAGCTATGCCTATTTCAGCATTAATATGTTTTTTTGTTTTTAAAACCTGCTCTCCAAACTTCTCAGACAAAATAGTATAAAGAAACTCTTTAACAGAGGTTTTACCATAACTTCCCGTTATCCCAATAACAATTAAGTCTTTAAATTTCTCTCTTTTTTGCTTAGCTTTTGCTAAAAGCCGGCGCTGCTGTAAAATAGTTAGAGGTTGAATTAGAAACACTAAAAACGAGAAAAGCAAGGGTGAGAGAAAATAAACTAGCAAGAGCAAAGGAATTGCTTCAGTGTCTGAAGAAAAAAGATAGCCAAGAATTAACCCCTCAATCACTACTCCCAAAAATAAAAGAAGAATTATTTTTTTAGTTAAAACAGGCAGTTTTATCCGCTTGAACACTATTTTTAGAACAACCCTAAGAGCAGAAAAAACAAGAAAAGCGCTTAAAATAAAAAGCCAGATCAGAGGCCAATAGTACAAATCACCCTCAGATGGGAAATAAAAAGTGAGAATCCAGCCTAAAATCAAAATAACCTGCAAGAGGTTAAGAGGGTTGAAAATAAGCCTTTTGCCCTGATTTGTTGCAAAATGAGCTTTAAATCTCCCCAGATGATACTCTTTCAACTGCCAAAGCCAAAGCCAAAAAACCAGCCTTTCTGTGAAAATAATCACCCAGCTAACAGCAGCTATTTTAAACAAAAGACTTGTCATATAAATCCTTTAATTTTTTGAGCTAAAAGTTTAGGGTTTTCCAAATGAGGGGTGTGGCCGATATTTTCTAAAACTTGCAATTGCGAGTTTTTGATTTTTTCTTTCATTAAAGAAGCATCTTTCAATAAGGTGATTTTATCCTTTTTGCCCCAAATAATCAAAGTGGGCACTGAAATTTTGCCCAAAAGAGGTTTTAAATCCTCTTCAAGAGCCATTTTCATTATCTCTTTTTGGGTTTCATCTGCCAGATAATAATCAGTTCTTCTCAAAATATAGCGATAAAAAATCTTACAGCAAACCTCCCATGCTCTATTCGTTTCTTTCCGCCTTCTCACCCCTGCCCTTTTAACCAACCTTATAAAGAAAAGTAAAATGCGGTCGCGCAGAGTCTTCTTTTTCTTAATGCCAGCTGCTGAAATCAAAATAAGCCCTTTTAGCATTTCAGGATATTTACTGGCAAACTTCAGAGCAATTCTTCCTCCAAACGAATGCCCTAGCAAAAAAAATCCTTCGACTCGCTCTGCTCGCTCAGGACAAGGCCTTTCGGCAAACTTCAGTCGCTTTGACTCAGAACAATTCTCTTCGCTAAATCCAGAGCAAGTTGAAAATGACCGAGTGTGGGACTCGGCCAGGTCTTTGAGCCAGTTTACGTATTCATCTAAGCTCCAAGGTGTTTTCAGGGCTGTTTCTGGTTTGAACCCAGGCAAATCAGGCACAATAACTTTTAATTCTTTACTTTCAAGGTTTTCCTTCACTTTCTGCCATTTTTCCTTGGAACTTTGCCAACCATGAAGAATAATCAAGGTATCCATTTTGACAATATGTAATTATTATGTTATAATGAAGATGTCTTTGTGGTGCTTTGATGAACCTGAAGGGAGGATAAAAATGTCGTTTGAAGAGATAATAATCAATTTACCATTTCTACCACTTTGGACAAAAATAGTTACTTTCATAATATATGTAGCCGGGTTCGCCTTCGGAGCAAGCTATGTGTATGAGAAGATAAAAATGTGGAACAAGAGCCTAATAGGTGTAAAGCTCCTTATAACGCTCATTGGAGGCACTTTGTGGCTATGTATAATCTTTTACACAGCCATAATTAAGCCCGCAATAAAGCTAGGTGGAATTCTGTCAAAAAAGTGGTAGAACATATGAGGCAGTAAGACAAGGGAAACCTGTCTTGCTGCTCTCTTTATTTTCTAGCGAGAATTTTATTGAAGAATGATTAACTTTTTCATTGTTTATTGATAGTTCTACAAAATTATGTTAAAAAAGATTAGCTTATCCCTATTTATTTCTGGGAAAAACGGGGGTGTTAACATTGTCGGGAGAAAGCATCTTTATTATCGGTACCTGGGTGGTAGTGAATGTTCCTCTTGTTATACTGGTAATTAGAGATAGAATAAAGCGAAAAAATACAAACGCTAAATGACAGAAAGGGATGAAAAATGTCGGCGAATATATTGTTCGGTGCCCTTGTGGCAATCTCCCTTCTCATGATGATGATAGGGATCATACAACTAGCAGAAGGAAAAAGGTGACGAAGGAGAGATGGTATACACGAAGTAAGTAGTGGTGGCGGCAACCCTTGGGTTTGTTGCCACTGTTATTTTTTAGAAGGGATTTTGTTAAAACCAGCGTATTTTTGCAAGGCTTTGGGTATTTCAATGGTGCTATCTTTTTTTTGAAAGTTTTCTAAAATAGCAATAATCATTCTGCCAATGGCAAAGGCAGTTCCGTTTAAGGTGTGAACAAATTCCAGCTTGTTTGTTTTTGCGTTGCGATAACGGATATTGAGCCTTCTTGCTTGAAAATCAGTGCAGTTTGAACAAGAATGGGTTTCTCGGTATTTGTTTTGTGAGGGCATCCAGGTTTCAATATCAAATGTGGCAGCTGCTGATTTGGAAATGTCGCCAGTACAAAGATGAACCACTTGATAAGGCAATTTCAAGGCTTTCATTAATTCCTCTTCTATTGAACACAAGAGCTTGTGTTCTTCTTTTGATTCCTCTGGCTTGCAAAAGCTAAACATTTCTACTTTATCAAACTGGTGCACTCTTAAAACGCCTCGCGTATCTTTGCCATAACTGCCAGCCTCCCTGCGGAAGCAGGTTGAAAACCCAACATATCTTTTGGGTAAATCCTTTTCATTAAATGTTTCCCCAGCATGCATACCACCTATTGACTGCTCTGAGGTGCCAATTAAATACAAATTATCTTTTGGTAAATGATAGGCTTCTTCGTCATCTGTTTGTTCAACATAGCCCATGCCAGATGCAATTTCTGGCTTTATCATTACTGGTGGAATAATGGGCTTGAATCCCTTTTTCACTGCAACATCCAAAGCTAAATTGATTAAAGCGAATTCCAGCAGAGCTGCCTCTCCCAAGAAATAGCCAAAACGGGTACCAGCAACCTTAGCTGCCCTTTCAACATCAATTAGTTCTAGGCTCTCCCCTATTTCCAAATGATCCTTGACCTTGAAATCAAATTTAGCAGGCTTGCCTATTTTTTTCACTATCTTGTTGCCTGTTTCATCTTTACCTATTGGCACATCATCAAAAGCTAGGTTTGGAATTTCCAGCATTAGGCTTTTGAATTCTTTTTCAACCGCTTTCATCTCATCCTCCATATTCTTAATCTTTTCTTTCAACTCCCTGGCTTTTTCCTTTAAAGCTTCATCAAGCCCTTGTTTGCTTATTTTATTATGTTCTGCCCTCAACTGTTCAACTTCTTTTATTGTTTGCCTTCTTTTTTCATCTAACTCCAAGAGACGGTCAATATCAACATCAACCTGCTTATCCTTGCAGCCTTTTTTAACTTTTTCTCTATTGTCACGAATAAATTTAATGTCTAGCATAGTTTATTTTGGACGCATTGTTGGAAATAATATAATCTCCCGCAAAGCGTGGGAATCTGTTAAAAGCGCCACTAACCTATCAATGCCCATACCAAAACCAGCGGCTGGTGGCATGCCATATTCTAAAGCCTCTAAAAAGTCCTCATCCATTCTCTGAGCCTCTTCCAATCCTTTTTTGTGCAGGCTTTCTTGTTCTTCAAATCTCTTTCTTTGTTCTAAAGGATCGTTAAGTTCAGAAAAGGCATTGCAAAGCTCAAACCCACCAACAAGTAATTGAAAATTAGCTAATTTTGAAGGGTCTTTTTCCTGGGCTTTAGCTAAAGGCTGAAAGCCTATGGGGTGGTGGATAACAAAGGTTGGCTGAACAATCTTCTGTCGGCAGTATTTTTTGTAAATCTCATCAGCAATTTCAGCTTTAGGACGTTCTTTTTCAACCTTAACCCCAAGCTCTTTTGCTTTCTCAAAAAGAGCCTGCTGGTTAACATCGTCTAATTTTATCTTTGTGTATTTCTGAAGCAAATCATAAAATTCAAGCCGCTTCCAAGGCGTTTTAAAGTTAATCTTTTTGCCATCATACATTATTTCAAGCTTGCCAAAAACCTTTTTCAGAAAATAACTGAACATTTTTTCTGTCAGCTTCATCAAATCTTTATAGTCAGCATAGGCTTGGTAAAACTCAAAATGGGTGTATTCTGGGTTATGGGATTTATCCATGCCTTCGTTCCGAAAGCATTTGCCAATCTCATAGATTTTGTCAAAACCACCCACCAACAGCCTTTTCAAATAAAGTTCAGTGGCAATCCTTAAATATAAATCCATATCCAAGGCATTCAAATGGGTTTTAAAAGGTCGGGCTCTTGCGCCCCCATATATAGGCTGCAAAGCTGGTGTCTCAACCTCTAAAAATCCTTGTTTTTCCATAAATTCTCTGATAGCTGAAATAATTTTTGACCTTATCTCAAACTTCTTTTTTATTTCTTTGTTAAAAATCAAATCTAAGTATCTTTTCCTGTATCTTTCTTCTATATCTTTCAATCCGTGCCATTTCTCTGGCAAGGGCAATAATGATTTAGTGAGCATTCTAAAGTCTGAAATGGCGATTGTTTTTTCGCCAGTTTTTGTTTCCATTAGACTCCCTCTGATTTCAACAAAATCGCCCATATCAAAAACATCTTTAAAAAACTGATAGGCTTTCTCACCTACCTTGTCCTTTCTCAAAAGCACCTGAACCTGCCCTGAGCCATCCTCAAGGTCAAAAAAAGTAGCTCCACCATGTCCCCGCAAAGTCCTTAATCTGCCGACAATTATCACTTCTTTTTGGCTTTTTTTAAGCTTGACAAAATCAGCCAGAACCTCAATTATTAAATGAGTTCTTCTGATGGCTAAAGGATAAGGATTTAACCCAGCACTCCGGATTTTCTTCAACTTCTGAATCCGTGTTTTTCTAATTTCACCCAAGTTTGCCATATTGATCTATTATAGCTCTAAATCTTTAATTTACAATCTTTTCAGCGAGAATTATCCTCGCTGGTGGTTGCTGCATCTTCAGTGGTGGTTGTTTCCTCTTCACTTGTTGTTTCATCTTCAGGGGCAAAATACCATTGCAAGACTTCCCTTGCCACTTTTAAAGCAGCAAGCCTTGTTCCTTCAACCTCTTCTATTAAAACCAGCAGAACTATTTCTGAGGTTTCTTTAGTAGTTATAGAGCCTGAAGGGATGTCTGATGGAATCTCTGTGAAAGGAGCAAAAACAGCTACCCAGTTGTGGTAAATTTCTCTGTTGGGATAGATCTGGGCAGTACCGGTTTTGGCGGCAGCCGAAACGGGCAAGGAGTTCAAAATAATGGCTGAACCAGAAGGAGAATTTACAGCTTGACGCATGCCCTGTCGCACAATCTTAAGAGATTCTTTTTTAACAAAATCTTCTTTAATGAGCTGAGGGCTTAATTCTGTTTCTTGGTTGCTTTCTTCCTCTACAACAGCTTTAACAAGTTTTGGCTTGAAAATCTTGCCGCCATTCGCTATGGCTGCGAAAGCAGTAGCCATCTGTATTGGGGAGGTCAAAAGATAGCCCTGTCCGATGGAAAGGTTGTAAGTATCGCCCCGGTACCAAATCTGCTGGGCCCTGGGACGGTTGGCAAAATAGGCTTCTTTCCAAGAAGGGTCGGGCACCCTTCCTTCTACCTCGCCCGGTAAATCAATGCCTGTTTTTTCGCCCAAGCCAAAGAGACGGAGATAATTAGATATTTTAGTGACGCCCAAGCCCTCAAAGTTTTTAGGTAAATTGGGGTTAAAAAACTCGCTTGTTTGGGGAGGGGCTTTATAACCACCACCAATCATATAAAAGAAAGGGTTAACTGACTCAGCTATGGCTTTTTTGACGTCAGTCCAACCATGGAAAGTCCAGTCAGCAAAACATTCGCCCTCGCCCGTATACTGGTTCACCAAACAAAGCTCTAAAGGGCAATAAAGGCTGGTCGCTAAAGTAACAACCCCCTCTTCTAAAGCAGCCACGCTTATTAAGGGTTTGATGGTGGAACCTGTTGGATATAAGCCTCCAATCACCCGGTTGAGTTGAGGATTCAAGGGGTCTTCATTAAGGGCCTTGAGTTCTTCGGGGGAGATACCTTGAGCAAAAAGATTGTTGTCAAAAAAGGGCAGAGAAACCGATGCTAAGATTTCTCCGTTTCTTGGGTCTATGGCAACGGCTGCTGCCTTTTGAGAACCAATCTCTTTCAAGACAGCCTTGAGAGCTTCTGCGATTTTTTTCTGCAAAGCAAAATCCAAACTTAAAACGATGCTGTCTCCAGAACGAGGGTATTCCTTTATTTCTTTTGAGATAATTTCTCCTTTAGCGCTCCTCCCGATTCGCATTATGCCTCCTTTCTCTTTTAAAACATCTTCGTATATCCTTTCTAAACCCTCTTTTCCGATATAATCATCTAATTCATAGCCTTCAAGGTCTTGCAGCTGGCTGGGAGAGATTTTACCAAGGTAGCCCAAAAGATGAGCTGTGCCAGCTTCTGCATGATAATGGCGCAAAATTCTTTTTCTCAGTTCAAAGCCCGGCAATCCCTCCTTTTTCGTTTCAAAAAGAATTAATGCTTGATGAGGGGGGTTTTTTACCAATACAATTGGTTGGTTCTTGAAATCCTCTGACGAGTCCCCTACACTTGTTGCGAACCCCTGCTTGAGAATTTCAACGTCTTCTGCAACAATTTCAGACAGCTCTTCAAAAACCCTCTCTCTTTCTCCTCCTTCAGGCAGCTCGGATGGGGTAACGACAATATCAAAGATTGCTTCGTTCCAAACAAGCTGCTCCATGTTTCTATCGTAAATTACCCCCCTTTCTGACTTAAGACGGGAAAAAACAAACTTGTTTTCTCTAGCTAAAAGCTCGTGCTCTTCTGCTCGAAGCTGCAGCTTCAAAGCGAAAAAAGCCAACATTCCCATAAGGATAACGCCAAAAAAGAAAAGGATTAAAAAGTTTTTCTTCTTTAAAGGAACTTCAAGTTTCCTTTCCCGCAAAGCTTCGTCTTCTTTTTTCCTCCTTATAAATTTATCTAAAAAAATCTCTTCAATATCAATCTCCCGGCGCTTTGGATTGCCCCGCAGCTTTCGTTTGGTCTCAATGTTAATCTCGTCGCTTGAATTTTTTTTCCTTTTTTTATAAGTGAGCATAAATCCTTCCTTCTATACCACCTTGACTGAAAGAACCGTTGCGATATGTTTTGCGATGTATTTTTTGAAGAACCAAAAAAGCTACAGCAGCAAAAATGATGTTGTAAACAAAGCCCCAGCCAAGAGTTTTTGGGCCAAAATTTAAAAAAGAAACCACTGAACCCCCAAAGCTAGCTCCCATCCACATCTGCAAGCAAAAGCCAATACCAGCAGCAAGTAATGAAGAAAACAACCGATAAAAGCAAAAGCTAAAAAGGAAGACCGCTGAGAAGCTGAGAAGATTTGACTTCTGAAAAAAGCTCACTGTTTTCTGGATTAAAAAGCTGAGAATAGCCAAGGTTACGATAAATGTTCCGAAGGGAAAAACCGAAGAAAGATCCAAAATCAACCCGCCCAAAATCCCAGTAAAAATACCAAAGCTTTTTTTATCGCTTCCAAAAAAATTCACAAGGACAACAGCAATTAAAACAAGATTTAAAGCAGCCCCGAAAACTTTAAAGTGGATCAGAAAACTTTCTTGGAGTATAACCAACAAATAAAAAATAGGAATTAAGATTAGATATTTTTTCTTAAACATAGTCACTCTGTATCCTCCTCTTTATAGCCTTCAAAATTAGTAATGACAAACAACTTGTTCAGGCTAACTTTAGTAAAATAAGGGTCAATTTCTCCCTCTTGAAACGGCTTGACATCGCTTTTCCGAGCCTCAATAATCTCTCCAACCAAAAGACCCTTTGGAAAACGGCCTCCCAGGATTGTGGTGACAGCAACATCACCTCTTGATACCTCAGCTTCCTTTGATACCATTTCAAGCCTAATGCCCAGATTGCCTTTTCCCTTAGCCAGCCCTAAAACTGCCTCTCCCTTTCCAGCTTGACCCAGGCTTTGTATTAAAACCTCTCTTGATGTAGGTGCCTCTGTGGGATATGGGAAAATTTCAATGTCAAAAACACTGCTCTTATTTGAGATTAAAGAAACCTTTGAAAAGCTTCGAAAACTTTTAAAAACCTTGCCCACCAAAATCCCTTCCTCTGTTATTACTGGCATATTCTCAAAGATTCCGTGTTTTCTGCCACCAGAAATTGAAATGAAATCTCCATCTATCTCTCTTGTTACTATTTCAACCAAAAACAATTCAAACTTCTCTGCCAAGCCAAGATTAAAAGCCTTTCTCAAGCTTTTGTTCTCTTCCTCAAGAGCTTTTAAGTCTGCGATCTGTTTTGTTAAGATAAGGTTTTGTTTGGTTACCTCTTCATTCTCTTTTTTCAGTTTCTTTGTGTTAAATAAAGCCTCAAAAAAGTCAGAAACAGCTTTCCCCGCCCTAAAAAGAACTTTTTCGGTTGGGGAAGAGGCTAAATAAAACGAATTCTTAAGTTCCCCTCGCCCAAAGACGTTTATAAAAAACAAAAAGGCAAATAGTAGAATTATCAACAAAATTTTTGCTCGCCTGCTCATCATACTTCTACATTATAGCAAAAAGCGCCCAATAAAAAAGCCCTGCTGGTTTTCTCAGAACACACAGAGATGGGGACTACCTACTTTCGCCCGAAGACTATCATCGGCCTTGGAGTATTTCACTACTATGTTCGGAATGGAAATAGGTGGGACAACTCCAGTATAGTCCCCATCTCTATGGAAAACTAACAGGGGAACATAGTCGCTCGCTTTGCTCGCGAACTATGTTCTTAAAACCCCTCGGTTTTAATCTTTCCGCCACGGGGAAACCCAGGTTTCCCCGACCCCCTTCCTTTGTATCGGAATTTCAATAATTATTGAAATTCCGATACAACAAGAGATGGGATGTCCGGTTTGCGGGATTTAACAGGGTAAAGAGAAAAGAATGATTTATTAGTACTCCTCGGCTGAACGCGTTACCGCGCTTATACCTGGAGCCTATCAACCTCATCATCTTTGAGGAATCTAAGAGTCCTAATCTTGGGGTGGGCTTCGCGCTTAGATGCTTTCAGCGCTTATCCCGTACCAACTTAGCTACCCAGCTATGCTGCTGGCGCAACAACTGGTAGACCAGAGGTTAGCTCGTGCGAGTCCTCTCGTACTACGCACAACTCCCCTCAAGACTCAGCGCCCACGGTAGATAGGGTCCATACTGTCTCACGACGTATTGAACCCAGCTCACGTACCACTTTAATTGGCGAACAGCCAAACCCTTGGGACCTTCTCCAGCCCCAGGATGTGGTGAGCCGACATCGAGGTGTCGAACAGGGCGGTCGATGTGGACTCTCGCGCCCTACCAACCTGTTGTCCCCGGGGTAGCTTTTATCCGATTATCTTCCCTAATTCTATGGGTTAGGGTCGGTTCACTAAGTTCTGGTTTCCCAACTGCTCGACATGTCCGTCTCGCAGTAAAGCCGGCTTTTAGCTTTGTCCTATCAGTGCGATTTCCATCCGCACCTAGCCGACCTTTAAACGCCTCCGTTACTTTTTAGGCAATTTGTTAAATTAAAACTTTGGGTATCTTGTAATGCATTGCAGGAATTAAATACGGCCTTACTATCTCAATGAAATCTTCGCCTGCTTCTGCGCCAAGATAAATCTGCTTACCGTTCTTCTCTTTCCTTGTAGTGCTAGCGACACCGAATTTACTCATCAATATATGCTGTAGCCTTCCAACATCATCATCTCGAAAGCCCTGTGTGTTTAAGAAGATTCCTCTATGTCGCCTTGACTTGATTGAACCATCGTCCATATACCAAACTGCCAATCCCAACGCAGTAAGATCTCTCTCTAAATCCTCTGGTACAATTTTCTTTCCGTTAGGGTAAAAACGTTTACGAACCTTACCTAAAAGTACATGTCCGTAGGTAGAAAAACCATATCTTTCATGATTCTCGCCAAAACCACGCACCTTTCTTAATCGTGGCGGCGTTCTTACCCAATTCTTCCATTCCTGATAAAGCCAATCTACGTAATCCTTCTGTTTCGAACTGTGCTCCACTAACAACCTTGCGCGCAAAGAACAATTACTAGGAGTATAGAGCGCCTCTATATGTGCATCTCCCAACACAAGGCCTATAAGAATCTCGTTCTGTCGCCTACTTAGAGAAATAGTCTGTTTGTAGTTTTCAATTTTTCTACTTCTCATAAGCTTAAGTTTTAACTTTCGGATTAGTTGACGGACGCTAGGGTCAACATTACCGAATCTTTAAGTCGCCTTAAAGTTCAGACTGTATCATCACCAGTCAATGATGACTGGGCTCAACGTGCAGTCGTTGAGGGCATGCATTAAATAGCATTTCCCTGCTGATTGTCTGGCATCCGCCCTCGCGGATACACTTGTTGGATTTCTCCTTAAGTACGCCAGAGTTCCCAGCATATTAGTTGAGTTTGCTTCTAAGATCTCCCTTAGAAGGCCCCATAATCAAGGCAAGCGCCCCACTCAAACTACCCGACTCCCACTGTTTCCTGTGCAAAGCACAAGATTAGGACTGCCATTTTGAAAGACGGGTGTTTCATTGGCGGCTCCATCCTGCCCGAAAGCAGGACATCAAAGCCTCCCCGCTACGCTACGCATCCAAAACAACAACCCAATAGGAACCTGTAGTAAAGCTCCCGGGGTCTTTCCGTCTAGCCGTGGGTATCCCGCATCTTCACGGGAATTGCATTTTCACCGGGCACCTCGTCGAGACAGCCCCCTGGTCGTTAAGCCTTTCATGCGGGCCGGAACTTACCCGGCAAGGGGTTACGCTCAACTTGTTAATTTCCTATTCACTTATTAGCGAATATTAGGAACTCTCTTTGTCGCCAAAGAGTTCGGACCATATCTTCACCGCCTTAACTTATAAATATTGGCGGGTCCGGCGTATGGCCTCTGAGGATTCCACTAACTAAAATAGTTAGTAGTCTTTCCTGCTGATTGTCTGGCATCCGCCCTCGCGGATACACTTGTTGGATTTCTCCTTAAGTACGCCAGAGTTTCCAGCATATAGCCGGATTTTACTAAAGCAGTGTTCCTACTTTAACACGGTCAGAGTTCATACTGACTCATCCTTCTGTCGCCAGAAAGTATGGACTATATCTTCACCATTAGATTTTGTTAGCGAGCAAAGCGAGCTTTACAAAATCTTATGCCCTCCGAAGTTTTAACGTAGGAGGGCCCGCCTTCGCTTACGCTTCGGCGGACATAAGACCTGCTAAGCTCATTCTTCGCTAAGCAGCTCTAATGGGCTCGGCGTGTAGTCTCTGAGGATTTTCTTAAGAGATTGAGTATAAATTGATCACTATATTTCCTCTTTCTGCCTGATTTCAGATTCATTAATCTCCTTAACTTCAATATTTTCTTTAATCCATTTAGAGTTAAGTGTTCTTTTCTTTCCATAATTTTTGCAATCTCTGAAAAAATTCTAAACGCCTCTTTCTTTTCTTTAGAAATAAGCTCGAAATGATTAAAGAAAGGAATAACTTTTTGAGTTATATCATTAACGCTACGCACTTCGAATGCATAAACGCCATCCTTTCTGAATCTAATCGCTCCGCACTTTAGTATGTCCTGAGCTAACTGAAGCAAAGTTTTATCCCTTTGTGATATGTTAAACGACAAATTAAGTTGCCAAATATGAACATAATCACTTCTCTTTACCACTGAAAGATTAAAACTTCCCTCACCTTCAGTAAAACCTACTAAAAGCCAGCCTAAATTTTCAGGGATTTCTCTTAAGAATCTTTCCTGCGGATTGTCCGGATCACTAGAGACATTTTTACTCATATTATCTAATTATAGCATATATAAGTAGTCTCAGATACTCCCGGGGTTTCCCGCATATAGCCGAGTTTTTTTGGCCTGATTACTCAAGCCAAGCGGCAACTCTCTTACCGCGGACGTTCACCCGTGGCTTAAACCACTAAGCATTCGCTCCTCGCTTCCGCTCGTCGCTCAAATTAAAAGTTAAGAATTAAAAGTTAAAAATTGAATTAAGAATTAATAATTTTTAATTTTTAATTAAATTCTTAATTCTTCATTTTTAATTCTTAATTAACTTGCTCCGAACGAAAGTGAGGAGCAAAAACCTGCGGCGTTAACACACGGGCACTGGTCAGGCCTCAGCCCCTATACATCCTGTTGCCAGTTTAGCAGGGACCTGTGTTTTTGATAAACAGTCGCCAGGGGAACTTTCGCTGCGACCCAGCCGCACCTCGCTACGCTCGGGCGGAATTTTCAATTTCCAATTTTCAATTTTCAAACAATTTCTAATTTCTCAATGTTTAAAACATTAAAGAATTGAAACATTGAAAATTGTTTAGAAATTAGAAATTAAAAATTAGAAATTTAAGTATCGAACGCAGTGAGGCACGGCCAGGCGGGCCTTATCCCTAAGTTACGACCGCTTTTTTGCCGAGTTCCTTAACGAGGTTTCACCCGTTCACCTTGGTATTCTCAACCTGCCTACCTGTGTCGGTTTTGCGGTACGGACCGAACATATAATTAACTCCTAAGAAACTTTTCTAGGGAGCCTGCTCACCTGAGTTCACCCGCCAAAGACGAGCTTCCCCCCAATCCTTGAAAAATCTCAGACCAGGGACGAGAATCCAATAACTCGCCCAGGCTACTAAACTCCGTCATCTCTTAGAATTATATGCCGGGGGTGGGAATATTAACCCACTGTCCATCCCAAGCACCCCTTCGGGTACTCGGTTAGGGCCGCCTAACCCTTGGTTGATTGTCATTGCCAAGGAAACCTTAGGCTTTCGGTGGGCAGGGCTTTCACCTGCCTTGCGGTTACTCATGCCAACATTCTCACTCCAGTACTCTCCACCAAACTTCACAGTCTGGCTTCATCAAGCACTGGACGCTCCCCTACCACGCACTGCAAAGCAGCGCATTCACATCTTCGGTAGCGAACTTGAGCCCCCTAAATCTTTGGCGCAGACCCTCTCAGGTAGTAAGCTGTTACGCACTTTTTAAAGGATAGCTGCTTCTAAGCTAACCTTCTAACTATCAAAGAGAATCCACCTCCTTATAACACTTAGTTCGCATTTGGGGACCTTAGATGGTGATCAGGGCTGTTTCCCTTTTGACCATGGAACTTAGCTCCCACAGTCTGACTGCCTAACACCTTAAACTTGCGGTATTCGGAGTTTGGTAGGAAAATCCGGGTAAAACCCAAGACAATCCTTCCAGTGCTCTACCCCCGCAAAAGTGATAGACGCTAGCCCTAAAGCTATTTCGGGGAGAACCAGCTATTCCCAAGCTCGATTAGCTTTTTACTCCTTACCACAGCTCATCCCAGAGAATTGCACGACTCACGGGTTCGGGCCTCCTCCCATCTTTCGACGGGGTTCACCCTGGCCATGGCAAGCTCGCTTGGCTTCGGGTCTTATTCCCACTACTTGAGCACTTTTAATACTTGGTTTCCCTATGCCTTCAGGCCAGAAGCCTTTAGACTAGCAGTGGAAATAAACTCGTTGGCTCGTTCTGCAAAAAGCACACCGTCACCCCCACACCAAAGAAGCGTTACGCTTCGCGCAAATAAATGGAAGTTTACGCTTCTTTGGTGTGGGGGCTCCGATTCTTTGTAAGCAAATGGTTTCAGGTACTATTTCACCGCCCTCACCGGGCTACTTTTCACCTTTCCCTCACGGTACTAGTTCACTATTGGTGAGTGGGTAGTATTTAGCCTTGGCTGACAGTTCAGCCTGCTTCCCACAGGGCTTTCATTCCCTGAGGTACTCAAGAAAGATAGCTCGCCCAACTCCAGCTTCTAATGACTTAAAAGCTAGAGCAGGGCAAGGAGCATAGAAGGACTTTCGGATACAGGGCTATCACCCTCTGTGACGTCCCTTTCCAGGGAACTTCTCCTAGTCAACTTCTAACTTTTTATTCTCCTTGGAGTAAACTCCATAAACTAACTCCTTACAACCCCCATCCTCCGCTCCTCACTTCGTTCGGAGCTACGGAATGGCAAGCCACTTTTTTAGCTTGCTGTTCCGAAGCTCTTTACGGAGCAAAGAGCGAAGGACAGGTTTGGGCTCTTCCCTTTTCGCTCGCCGCTACTGGGGGAATGACCACCGCGCCTCGCTACGCTCGCCGCGGCGGAATTTTCAATTTTCAATTTTCAAATCCCAATGAAATCCCAATTTTCAATTGTTTAATTTTCAAACAATTTACACTAAACAAAGTGAAGTGTTTGAAAATTGGTCATTGGTTATTGGAGCTTCATTGAAAATTGGTTCTTGAAAATTGGTGCTTCCGCCGTGCCGAACGCAGTGAGGCACGGTGGTTTGTTTTCTTTTCCTCCGGCTACTGAGATGTTTCACTTCGCCGGGTTCGCGAACGCTGTGGAACAGCGTTCGACGCTGGTTTACAACGTCGGGTTTCCCCATTCGGAAATCCCCGGATCAAGGGTTGCTAAGCACCTCCCCGAGGCTTTTCGCAGCCACGCCACGTCCTTCATCGCCTCCCACTCCCGAGGCATCCACCATTTGCCTGTAAAATTTCTCTTTACCCTATTAAATCCGACAAAGTCGGTGTGAACAATTTAATAGGGGTGAACCCTGTTAAATCCTGCAAAACAGGAATTTCATTAAGGATGAAATTATTTAACAGGGTGAACCCTGTTAAATCTCGCAAATGCATAACGAGGATTCTATCAAAGATAGAATTGCTTAACAGGGCAATACCTTTCGGCATTAATGTCCATATCCAGTTGCAAAGAACTTCCATCAGTCATTCAATCTTGCCTGCAATTAAAAAACTGCTTTTCTAAGAAAGCAGCTTAGCCACACACTAAAACGTCTGGCATTTAGCCGCTTCCTTTATTTGAAATTCTAGATTTTCTCATACGCTTGTATTTTAACAAATCAAAAATCTTTGTCAACCCAGTACCTAAATTTTCCGGAAAATTTAGGTACTGGGTCAACCCCCTCCTCTTGGGCTAATGAAAAGGAGAGGGCAACAAGCTCTAAAAATGAGTTAAATATTGAAGTACCAGGTTATAAACAAATTCTATCCCCTAATCTTATGCCTTATGCCATCTAACGCTTCTTTAGCTGCATCCCTTCCTCCCAGACCAAAGGCTAAGGCCAGTCCTAGTACTATACCACCTACTAATATCTGAAACAATCCCTCAACACCTTTAACTCCCAGTTGGCTGAGAATAACTACTGCTGCCAAAACCCAAACCGCCCATCTGACAACTGACCCCACTAAATTAACATAAGCCACACTCATCTTGCCAATAGTAACCTTTACCAGCTTTTCAGCAAAATCAGCAATGATTACTGCTGCCACAAAAATGCCTGCAGCCACCACTAAGTTTGGCAGATACCCTAGAATCGGGTTTATAAAGTCACCAAAGTGCACCGGAGCCAAAATCTTAACAGCTGCACCCAAAAATACAATCACAACCACCCACTTCACAATAGCCCCAACAAACCCTGACATCTTGGTTTTTACCTCAGCCTTTGTCATTGCCTGTTCCCACTTGGTCTTTTCAAAAATCCGATCAAATTTTATTCTCTTTAGAACCTCAGCTACCAATTTGCCTACCCAAACAGCAATAATCCATCCGACCACAAAAACTATTATTGCCCCAATCAACCTAGGAATAAAGTTCAAAAACCCTCGCCAGAGACCTGCTAATCCCTCTACTGTAGTAGAATACCATTTGCCTACTTCCTCAATAACCATATTTTATAATTGTTTAATTAATCTAAAACTCTGCTGCGACCTTTCTAAAAAACATTTAAATTACAGCTGTGCTTTAAATGTTTTTTTATTATAGCACAAAAATATTCTGTCAATATTACATCACCTGTGGATAACTCCGAGCGAGCACCTATCTAGTCCTGGCAGAGTCTTAGAGTATAATAAAAAACCGCCCGTTTTCAGCACCCGGGTGGTTTTCAGTATAAAGAGACATCTTATAATCTATGCTTGTTCTCTTTTTGCCCTCTTAACCAAATAATGCTTGAACACAGCATCAACGCCTCGAATAAGTTCGTGCTTAGTGTATTCTTCAGGATTTATCCACCGGAACTCCTCGTGGTCCTGGCTTAAAACAACTTCTTCTGATTTGGCTAAGCATTCAAAATAAACACCTACAATCTGCCATTGCTCTCCCCTGACAACAGGTCTCCATTCATCAACAAAAAACGGCTCGCCTATTTCTATGTCTAAGCCGGTTTCTTCTTTTACTTCTCGCTTCAGGCTTTCGTCAAAACGCTGCCCCGCTCTTATCCTGCCGCCTGGCACGTCAAACTTTCCCAGATTAGCACCATCTTGATATTGAGAAGATTCCTTTACTATCAGGATTTTATCGCCAAACCTGACAAAAGCCTTGGTAGCAACAAATAATTTGGTTGTCATGTTGAATGTGGGCAATCTACGACGACTCGGTTGGAACCAGATAATTGATTTGATAAAGGAATTTGGGCAATTATCAGTTCTTGCGGATTAAATTATTTTCTGGGTTTTTATGGTCATATTTGGACAAAATTTCTTTTTTTACTAAGTTGAAAGCTTCTTCCATATCAATACTAAGCTGATTTGCTAGGCGACATAAACCAAAGAATAAATCGCCGATTCCGTCTATAAATATATCTTTATTCTCTTTAACAAATCTTATTCGCTCTTCTTCGGTTTTATACCGTAAGTGTTGAGACATTTCAATGAGTTCTTCGTGTAGATGGTCAAACTTATCAATATTAGGAATGTCTTCCCAATTATTTCGTTTTGCAAAGGATTTAACCAATTCTTGAGCTTCTTTTATTGTCTTTGTTTTATCCTCTAAACTCATAGAGTTATACAGATTGCGATGAATTAAAGTGGATTTATGGACCCGGGGAGATTCGAACTCCCGACCTCCGCGCTTGCCCCCACACCAAATTTTATGGACTTGACCGGAGTCGAACCGGTAACCTCCCGCGTGCAAGGCGGGTGCTCTAACCAATTGAGCTACAAGCCCCTATAAAATTTGGTGTGGGGGTGAACAAGGCGGGTGCTCTAAAGCCAGCTGAGCTACAGGCCCGTTCACTCCGAACGAAAGTGAGGAGCGACAATGTGGGTGTGCGTGGATTCGAACCACGGACCTCCGCTTTATCAGAGCGACGCTCTAACCAACTGAGCTACACACCCATAAATTTATCTTACTAAACAAAAAACCCTTGTGCAAGAGCCTTTTGTTCAAGCTGTAAGCTTCAAGTTTTGCAGTGTTAGTTTCTCTGAGTTGCTCCGTGCCGCCTCTGTTTGCGAGCGTTAGCGAGCATTACAGAGGCGTGCATCCACCGAAGCTCCGTAGGAGCGTAGGTGGAGACCGAATGTCAGGGTGGTTCGGTTAACACCCGAAAATTGAAGATAGAATTCTCGCTCTTCAATTATCATCGACCGTGGTCTTCCGTAGCTCTAAATCTATTGAAGAGCGAAGGAGACCAACAAAAAAAGTGAAATGATCCATGCACAGGTTCCCCTACGCATGCCTTGTTACGACTTCGTCCTAGTTACTGAACCCACCTTAGGTCCTGTTGCCAGGCTCGTCGGGTGTTCCCAGCTTCTCTGACGTGACGGGCGAGTGAATATCACACAACAAATCCTATGTTGTATAAAATATTCGTTCCCACCGTACGTGCGGATTTCCCGCATACGGCGAGCTCCTAAACCGTAATCCTCTTTTTACCATTTATGCTCTCTCTAATTTTTTTTGCTTTTTCTACGCCCTCTCTATCTAGGTGCTTTCCGGCTTTTATGAGCTTAGCGACCTTACAAAAGGCCTCAAAGTTCTTTCTTTTCTTGCCCTGCAAAGGGTATTTCTTGAAGAATGGGATTATTTTTTTCTCGATATCAGCGAAACCTGACACCATGTACTTGTAATGAGGTAACCATTTTTCATACTTCGCGTAATCCAGCCGATAAAGATTACCACAGTCCAAGGTGTTTTTTATTCTTTCTAATATTTCTTTGTCATCTTCCCTTACTTCAATTTCAAATTTAAGCCGAACATAGGGTCTATCTGGTGATCTCTTTCTGTGATTTATAGAGATAGCAAAACAACCTTCTCCATCAACAAAACCGCTTAAATAATGAGGATTGAGTCTAAGAGTGCGTCCTTCCTGAATCATATGCCTTATTATATTATAACACAGATTCAGTACTATGACACAGCTGACTCCCTTCAAATTTTCTGAAAATTTGAATAGGGCCTCCCCGGGTCATTTAAGAAACCTTTCCTAACATCCCGAATAAGGCTTCTGAGCACAATCTTCGCTATGCTCACCACCCACTCATAGCTCGATTACCTTTTTTAGTATTCGGGCTGCTGTTTGCCGCTTCGTCCTCCGCCAACCCAATTACTTGTGTTGACTACGATTTGGCTACGCTCTAAAGACGGAATTAGAGGAAAGGATTTTAACCTTTTAGCTTCTTAAACTGCCGGGCGCGTTTATTTGTGAGTACAAGAGACAGTGACATATTCATCGCAGCGTAGCTGATCCGCGATTACTAGCGATTCCAGCTTCACGAGGTCGAGTTGCAGACCTCGATCCGGACTGAGACCGGCTTTGGTGGGATTAGCTCCACGTTACCGTATTGCTGCCCATTGTACCGGCCATTGTACCACGTGTGCTGCCCAGGGCGTAAGGGCCATGCTGATTTGGCGTTGTCCCCACCTTCCTCCAAGTTGACCTTGGCAGTCTCCTATGACAGATAAAACATAGGACAAGGGTTTCGCAGGTTTCCCCATTTAAGGATGCACTTCACAGCACCTGCTGACGACAACCATGCAGCACCTGTGCTAGCGCCTTGCGGGGGCCCGAATTTCTCCGGGATTTCACTAGCATGTCAAGCCCTGGTAAGGTTCTTCGCTTACCGTCGAATTAAGCCACGTGGTCCACCGCTTGTGTATCTCCCCGTCTATTCCTTTGAGTTTCAACGTTGCCGTCGTACTCCCCAGGCGGGACACTTAACGCGTTAGCTTCGCCAGTGAAAGGGTCGATACTTCCACCAGCTAGTGTCCATCGTTTACAGCGTGGACTACGAGGGTATCTAATCCTCTTCGATACCCACGCTTTCGTCAATCAGCGTCAGGACCGCCCCAGCCAGCTGCCTTCGCTTTTGGTGTTCCGCACGATATCAACGGATTTCACCCCTACACCGTGCGTTCCGCTGGCCCCTAACGTCCTCTAGAATGGCAGTATCCCTGGCGACCTTGAAGTTAAGCTCCAAGGATTTGACCAAAGACTTACCACACCGCCTTAAGACTCTTTACGCCCAATAAATCCGGATAACGCTCGAGGGTTACGTATTACCGATGCTTCTGGCACGTAATTGGCCCCCCCTTATTCCTCAGGTACACTCAGCCGAAGCTTGCTCCCTGAGAAAAGCGGTTTACAACCCGAAGGTCTTCTTCCCGCACGCGGCGTCGCTCCATCAGGCTTTCGCCCATTGTGGAAGATTCTCGACTGCTGCCACCCGTAGGTGTGAGCCCCGTGTCTCAGTGACTCTGTTGGGGAACACGCTCTCACGCCCCCTACCCGTCATAGCCTTGGTGAGCCATTACCTCACCAACAAGCTGATAGGCCGCGAGCCATTCCCAAAGCGGAAGTGAAAAACACAACCTTTATCCTCCTACGCTCCTTACTTCGTAAGGAGCTACGGAGGACTTCGCCCCTCTAGAAAAGGGCTTGTCCTCCCGAAGCTCTTTGCGGAGCAAAGAGCGAAGGAGGAACTATCGGGTATTAGTCCGCCTTTCGGCGGATTATTCCCGTCTCTGGGGTATGTACCCACGTGTTACTAACCCGTTCGCCACTAACCACCACACCTCGCTTCGCTCGGTGTGTCGGAATTTTCAATTTCCAATTTTCAATTTTCAATGAAATCCCAATTTTCAATTATTTAATTTTCAAACACCTCATCTAGGCTGTTTGAAAATTGGTCATTGGTTATTGAAACTTCATTGTAAATTGGTACTTGAAAATTGGTTATTCCACATCGAACAAAGTGAGATGTGGTAGTCCGTTCGACTTGCATGCCTTATCCACGCCGCTGGCGTTCATCCTGAGCCAGGATCAAACTCTCAAATGAAACTCAAAATTTTTTCAGCCTTTGGCTGATAAAATTTTGTAAGTTGAATTTGATCCGCCGAAACGAAGTGAAGGCGGGTTCGTCCACCTCCTCAAACATTCCGGTGGATTCTTGGAGCCCACCTCCGCTAAAGCTTCGGTGGGTCCTTGATTTTACGACCGCTCAGCCTTCGCCTAAGCTCGGCTTCACGGGTAAAATCAGGATCGGAGCAACTCAGAAAAACTAAATGAGAGCAAGAAATTTTCAAGTGCAGAGCACGCCGAAAATTTCTTAGCTCGAATTTACCCAGCACTTATTTTGCCATCAGTACTTCAAAATACTTTTTAATACTGATGACTCGGCTATTCTCCTGCGGTGCAGTGCCCGAATAGGGTCTCGCCGAAGGCGAGTGCACCGCCAATGTTTGCCTCGCAAAATAAGTGCTGGGTAGTCTATTTTTGGACCACATTATTAAATTGAAAAGAACTCGAACATTCCCAGTTCTCACATTCTCAATTTTACTGATATAAATCTCTTTGTCAAGCAGCCTTCTCTTGAGCCTCCTGATTTTTCGCTGCAATCCTTTTTCTACTGCCGCCCTTTATAAAACCCAGTTTTCTTGCCACAGACTCTATCCTATTCTCCATATATCTCTGGTAAGAGCCCAATGCTGGGTCAATTACTTCTTTGAAATCACTCAAAGTCTTGAGCTGCGGCTCCAAGTCAATTCCTCTTTTTCTGAGAAACCGCAACGCCCTGACAGCATGCGCCCAGGCATCTCTTTCTTCTTTTTCATAATCTGCAATCAATTCATTAAGTTTTTCGCTTTTTATCACAAAAACCCCATCCAAACATTTTATCCGCGATTCTCCTTCTTCTAGTTTCTGGATGTCAGATTTAAATCTTTCCTCGTCTATCTCCACACCCAATTTCTTTAATTCCTTGATTCTTTCTTCTTTGAAACTCTCACACTGTTTCTCCACCTCTGTTTTTCCTTTCTTTTTAGCCAAACCTCGCATTCTCTCAAAATATGCCAAGTTGGGCAAATGCCTGTTAGCTTGCTTATAAAAGTTTTCAAATTGCACCCTGGCACAGTTTTCATAATAAGCAGCCTGCCAGCTGTGTGAAACTTCGTGAAACAGCCTCAAGATGCCCCCTTTTTTAGTTATATCGCCATATTGTACCCATTTCCGCCTACTCCAACAAGAAAAAGAACCAGTTGAATTCCTGTTGCCCTTATAGGCTTTTAGGTTAACTGGAATAACTTTCTCTTTCGTTTCCCCGGTCTCTTCAGAGAAAACATCTTCTGTTTTATATAAATCATCAGGGGTAAAATAAAAACCCTCGGGTAATAAATGGCTCAGATCTATCTTTGTCTCCATGGTCCTGTCCTTTATAACTAAATCCGCCTCAGCAATATTGCCTTCCTTCCGCAGGTAATTAGTGACAACTTCACCTATGATATTTTTCCCTTCTGGCTGTAAAAAATTTTTTCGGTAAAACTGCACGAAATAACCGTCTTCAACCTCC
>CAYGBM010000017.1:0-2463 GCA_964348225.1 uncultured Candidatus Saccharibacteria bacterium
GTGGCTACCAATATGGCAGGCAGGGGGGTTGATATTGTTCTTGGGGGAAATCCCCCAGACAAAGAAGAGGCAGAAAAAGTGAAGATGCTGGGTGGTTTGCATGTTATTGGCACTGAGCGGCACGAGGCAAGAAGAATTGACAATCAGCTTAGAGGAAGGGCTGGCAGGCAGGGGGATCCGGGCTCTTCTCGGTTCTTTATCTCTTTAGAAGATGACCTGTTGAGAATATTTGGAGAAGATAGATTAGAAAGGGTGAAAAATATAATGGGTGCTTTGAAAGTTCCAGAGGACCAAGCCATTGAGGCTAAGATTATCTCAAATACTATTGAAAAAGCCCAGGGCAGGGTTGAGGGTATGAACTTTGATTTAAGAAAGCATGTTTTAGAATACGACGATGTTCTCAGCAAACACCGAAACCGTATTTATGCTGAGAGAAAAGAGATTTTAAAAAAAGATTATCAAGCTTTAAGGGATTTTGTTTTGGAGATTTTAGAAAAAGAGATTCAAAAAATTGTTTCATTCCATAAAACCGATGATGGTACATTTGATTTTAAAGAAATCTTTGAGGAAATGAGAACTATTTTGCCTTTGCCAGATAGCGTTAAAACAAAAATAGAAGAAATCTCTCAAGAACAAGAAATTATAGAGTATTTAACAGAGCTTGTTGGAGCTGCTTTTGAGGCAAAAGAGGAGAGAGAAGGAAAAGAGAACACAGAAAAGCTTTTAAGATTTGTTTGTCTGAAAACATTGGATTTCTTTTGGTCACAGCATCTAAAAACAATGGATCATCTCAAGGATTCTGTAAGGCTACGAGCTTACGGTGGCAAAGACCCATTGGTTGAGTATAAAACAGAAAGCCACCGGGTTTTCCAGGGCCTTCAACAATCAATCAATTCCCAGATTGCAAGAACCGTTTTTAAGCTGGCAATAAGAGCAGAAGGTTGAAATAAGGGGAAATTTTTGATAGGCTTAAAAAATATCCATATGACCAAGAAGGCAAGAAATATTAGTTTCATAATCATTATCGTGGTGTCTTTTTTTAGTTTGAATTTGGTTTTTCCCAAATATATCAACAAAGGGATTGATGCTATCAGGCCGGTTCTTGAGAGCGTGCCTTTGTTGCGCAGAATCCCTCGTTTTCCAGAAATTGATTTTAAGTTGGGGCTTGACTTGCAGGGGGGCAGTCATTTAATTTACGAGGCAGACCTAAAAATGTTCGAGCAGGATGAGAAAAATGAAGCAATGCAGGGCTTAAGAGATGTTATTGAAAGAAGAGTGCAGGCCAGGGGTTCTCATGGCTTGGGCGTTACTGAACCGATAGTAACTACCCAGGAGGTGGCAGGTATACCCAGGCTGGTGGTAGAATTGCCAGGTGTTAAAGATGTCAACAGAGCCATTGAGTTGATTGGCAAAACTCCATATTTGGAGTTCAAAGAACAGAGAGAAGATGAAGAAAGAGAAAGAATTTTAGCCAAGCAAAAAGAAGTGGAGGAGGCAGAGAATCCAGAGGAAGTTGAGGATTGGGAATTGGCACTAGAGGATTCCTATTTTAAACCAACCGAGTTGACAGGAAAATACCTTAAAAAATCCCAACTAGCTTTTGACCAAACAACTTACGAATCTCAGGTTTTGCTGGAGCTTAATTCAGAGGGAGCTGAAATTTTTAAAGAGCTAACCGCCAAAAATATCGGGAGAAGGCTGGCAATCTATATTGACAATGATTTAATTTCAGCTCCGGTAGTGAGAGAGGTAATCCCCAATGGCAGAGCTCAAATAACCGGCAACTTTACAGTGGATGAAGCAAAAGAATTGGTGCGCAACCTGAATGCTGGCGCTTTACCAGTGCCCATTGAGCTAATCTCCCAAACAAGCATTGGACCTACCCTGGGTTCAATTTCTTTGAAAAAATCATTAAAAGCAGCCCTGTTTGGCTTTTTGGGCATTATTCTATTTATGCTATTGTTTTACCGAATGCCAGGGCTACTTGCTAATCTTGCCTTGTTGGTTTATGCGGGAATTTTGCTGAGCTTATTCAAGCTCATTCCGGTTACCTTAAGTTTAGCTGGAATTGGAGGCGCTATTTTATCAATTGGAATGGCGGTTGATGCTAACATTTTAATTTTTGAAAGACAGAAAGAGGAAAGAAAAGCAGGGGAGAGCTTTTCTCGTGCTTTGGAAGCTGGTTTTTCCCGGGCTTGGCCCTCAATCAGAGACAGCAACCTTACAACTTTGCTTGTTGGCTTGATAATGTTTGCTTTTGGCACAAGTTTTGTTAAGGGGTTTGCCTTAACGTTGAGCTTGGGAATTTTGGTAAGTATGTTTTCAGCAATGTTCGTTACGAGGACCTTTATGAGAATGTTTGTTGGCACGAAATGGGAAAAGGCAAAAGGGTTATGGGGGTGAGCGCTCGGGTAGATTGCCCACGGCGTCGGTCTAAGTGGTAATAAATGGTTATTTTCCGAC
>CAYGBM010000018.1:0-2483 GCA_964348225.1 uncultured Candidatus Saccharibacteria bacterium
ATTTTGGGCGGAGGAAGTAATTTGTTGATTGCAGATGAGGGGTTTGAGGGAATAGTAATAAAAATTAAAAACCAAAAATTAACCCCGAAGGAGTCGCTTCGCGACCCTACGAGGCAGGAAATTAAAGATCAAGGATTAAAAATTATTGAGTGTGGGGCTGGGCTGAAATTAGCTGATTTGGTGAAGCTTTCGGAAAAAGAGGGTTTATCTGGGCTTGAATGGGCATCGGGTATACCTGAAGCCACGGTTGGTGGAGCAATAAGAGGGAATGCAGCAGCTTTTAATAATGCCATGGCAGATATAGTGAAAAGTGTCGAGGCTTTTGATGCTTCTGATGGAAAAATTAAAAACTTTCAATTAACTGAGTGTGGGTTTTCGGACAAAACAAGTATTTTTAAGAAAAACAAAAACCTTATTATACTTTCTGCTTTTCTTGCTTTGGAGAAAGCCGATAAAAACAAGGTTAAAGAAAAAATAGATTATGTTTTAAATTATAGAGAAGAACATCACCCCATTGAATTTCCTTCACCTGGCTGTGCTTTTAAAAACCCTGAAGGCCAGCCAGCTGCTTTATTGATAGACAGATGCGGCTTGAAGGGAAAAAGGATTGGTGATGCTCAAGTTTCTCCAAAGCATGCTAATTTCATTGTAAATTTAGGTAAGGCAAAAGCCACTGATGTTATGGCATTAATTGAGTTGGCGAAAAAAGAAGTAAAAAATAAATTTAATATTGAGCTTGAAGAAGAAATCTCCATAATGTAAAATGAGAATTGTTATTAAAACAAAAAATATAAAATTATCTCCATATTTACGGGCTTTTGTTAATGAGAAAATCAGAGAGTTAGAGAAGTTCTTAGAGAGTCTTTTAAAAAAAGAGGATGTAATGAAAAATGTTAGTCCTCGGGCTGAAGCTTTTGTTGAGGTCGCCAAGGTTTCTAGACACCATCAAAAAGGGGATATTTTTTATGCTGAGTGCCAGATACCTTTGCCTGGTAAAGGCATAAGGGCTGAAACAAAGGGAGAAGACTTAAAATCAACAATTTACGAATTGAAAGATGAACTTCAAAGACAGTTGAAAAAATATAAAAACAGAGGAATAGCCCGCGAGAGAAGATTCTTGAGAGTTATCAAACAAAAGATTAAATTCTTTCGCTAAATTAATGAATTTTAAGGATGGTTCAAATGGCGGCGATCGTCACGATTTGAACCAGTTGTATTTAGTCGTATATGGCTTTTTTATCTAAAGTTTTTGGCGACCCAAATGAGAAGTATTTAAAGGCGCTTAAGCCAGTGGTTGAAGAGATAAATAATCTCGAACAGAAGTTCGAGCGTTTTTCTAATGAAGAGTTGCAAGCAAAAACAAAGGAGTTTAAAGAGCAGGTTAAAAAAAGCGAAGAGTCACGAAAAGATATAGAGGAATCTTTAAATAATATTCTGCCAGAGGCTTTTGCTCTGGTAAGAGAGGCTGCTAAAAGAACGCTCAAGCAACGTCATTTTGATGTTCAGTTAATCGGAGGAATAGCTTTGCATCAGGGCAAGATAGCTGAAATGAAAACGGGTGAAGGAAAAACATTAGCAGCCACCCTGCCCACTTATTTAAATGCTCTAACTGTAAAGGGGTCTCATATAGTAACAGTCAATGATTATTTAGCCAAAAGAGATACGGTTTGGATGGGGCAGATATACCATTTATTGGGATTGTCGGTAGGGTGTATAGTGCACGATGGAGCATTTCTTTATGACCCAGAATACCAAGGAGAGAAAGAAGAAGAGAGAGATGAAGTACGAGATGAACAGGGGAGTTTCAAGGTGGTTGAGAGCTATTTGAAGCCGGTGAGCCGCAAAGAGACTTATGCTGCTGATATTACTTATGGTACTAACAATGAGTTTGGCTTTGATTATTTGAGGGATAATATGGCTCCTGTTGCTGCAGCCCAATCCCAGAGGGGCTTTAACTTTGCTATTGTTGATGAGGTTGATTCAATCTTAATTGATGAAGCCAGAACCCCTTTGATTATTTCTCAGCCTGATTTTGAATCTTCAAAATATTACAAAGATTTCGCCAGAATTATCCCTCAACTTAAAGGAGATGCTGATTATAATGTTGATGAGAAAATGAAGGTTGCCACTTTAACCGAACAAGGCATTGATAAAATTGAGAGAATTCTTGGGGTTTCTAATATCTATGATGAAAAAGGGATTGAATATCTGCATCATTTAGAGCAGGCTTTAAGGGCTAGGGTTTTTTTCCAAAAAGACAGAGACTATATTGTAAAAGATGGCAAGGTGATAATTATTGATGAGTTCACCGGCAGATTGTTGCCTGGCAGAAGATATTCTGGAGGTTTACATCAAGCGATTGAGGCAAAAGAGGGGGTTGAGATTCAAGCCGAATCCAAAACCTTAGCTACTATAACCTTTCAAAACTATTTCAGGTTTTACAAAAAATTAGCTGGTATGACAGGAACAGCAGTGAGCTCAGC
>CAYGBM010000019.1:0-7076 GCA_964348225.1 uncultured Candidatus Saccharibacteria bacterium
GAGCTTGTCGAAGACTCCTTCGGGGCCTCCTCAGCAACTCTGATGGCTTCTTTCCCCTTGCCTCGGGAAATCATTGCGATTTTTGCGAGGACTTAAGAAACCATCAGGCCGATTTGTTAGTAAGGAATGCACTCGGTCTTTTTGGTTAAAAACTCTCTTTAAAAAAGGCCGAGGCGCACTCATTACTAATTTTAAGGTTCAATTTCTCTCTCCTTTACCTCTCGGAGGTTAAGAGAGGATGTTTCAGGAGAAAGATGAAGAGAAAGGAGATTTTTTACATATCCCCTAACGAAACAACCGGCTCTTAAAAGAGGACCGGTTGTTTCTTTAACCGTGATTAATCAAGAAATATTTCGCGATTAATTTACACCCTCTCCTCAAAAGTGTATTTATGTTTATTTAATTCGTAAGAACTTTTCTTTGTTTTTCTTACACCCAGATTATAGCATATCATCTTAATTTTGTCAAGAGTTTTGTGAGTCAATCTTTGGATTCTCTTTTGCTTCTAATTGCTCGGAGGCTTCTGGCTTTTTTTCTTTTTTTGGTTCCTCTTTGGCTGTTTTTTCTGGCTCTTTTTGTTCTGGTTTTTGTTCTACTTTTTCCTCTGGCTGTTTGGATGGTTCTGGTTTTGGCTCTGTTGCTGGTTTTTCTTCAGCAGGCTCTGCCTTGGGTTTTTCAGCGGGTTTCTCTTCAGCTTTTGAAGCTTCTGCTGCTTGCTCATCTGCCTTCTCTTGAACTGGAGCTTTCTCTTGCTTTTTACCCTCCGGCTTGCCCTCCGAAGTTTCAACGGAGGAGGGAGCTTTAGCACCCACCTTCGCCCCTTTTGGAGCTTCGGTGGATAAAGAGGAAGGCTTTTTTGCTTTGGCGTGAACAGGTACTTTTTTCCCTTTGATGATTTTTTCTGCAACCAATAGGTTGTGGACTCTATCTGAGGGTTGAGCGCCAACTGAAAGCCAGTGCTTGATTCTTTCAGCCTTGAGGTTTTTTTCTTTTGTTAGGGGATTGAAAAAACCAAGCACTTCTAAAAACCTGCCGCCTCTTGGCGGGTTCTTTTTGTCAGTAACCACTATGCGAAAAAATGGTTGGTTTCGTTTGCCTGTTCTGAAAAATCTTATACGTAACATAATGATACACTAATTATAATGCGAATGATATGCGAATTATATGCGAATGTTAGCGTTGATGATTCTTTTGGGGTTTAACGTCCTTTGTCTAAAATTTACAATAATCCCCAATTTTTTATTTGTAGCCCTTAAGTATCTTATCATTTGCATAAAATCAGCTTTAGTAATATATCTCTCTACCTTGACATCAATTGGAATCAAATCTTCTACTAAAAAGTCTATTCTGTTCCCTCTTACTTGCTCTCCTAGGAATTTAATGGGTATTTCTACCTCTCTGACATAACTTATACCTTCTTTTCTAAAAACAATCTCAACCGCATCAGAATATTGTTTATGGGTGCAGTACCGACCTAATTGATTATGAACACTATAAAAAATCCCGTTTAATTTATAAGACAATGCCTTGTGTATAATCTCCTTACTCATATTCGTATATCATTCGCATATAATTCGCGACTTCATTCGTGTGCTTCACCAGTCTTTGGCTTCAAGGGCTTTTTGAGCTGCATCCTCTTCGGCTTCTTGTTTTGAGGAACCTTCTCCCTCAGCCGCTAATTCTTTGTCTAAGAAAACGCCAATCACAAAGTGCTTGGCATGGTCAGGACCCCACTCTTTCAAAACCTTGTAGGTTGGGGTGATTCTTACCCTTTCTTGGGCTTCTTCTTGAAAAGAGGATTTCGCGTCTTTATAAAGGCCTTCTTTCAAGATTTTTGGTAATTTCTTGATTAGATTTTCCTCAATAAAACTACGTGACACTTCCAAGCCCTGGTCAAGGTATAAAGCACCAACAAACGCCTCAAAGGTATTGGCTAAAATATACTGCCTGGCTTTGCCTGTGTCTTTGGCTTCTCCCCTGCTCAACAGCAAGAAATCATCAAAATCAAGTTCTCCTGCCATTTGGGATAAACTCTGGGAGTTCACCAAAGCTGCCCTCCAGTTCGTTAGCTCGCCTTCTGGATTTCTATAGTTTTTAAAAAGATATTCAGTAACAACCAGCTCAAGCACTGCATCTCCTAAAAACTCCAGCCTTTCGTTATGGTCTAAATGAAACTTTGGATTTTCATTCAAATAAGAACGGTGGCAAAATGCCTGGGTTAATAAATCTTTGCTTTTGAATGTTATGTTTAATGCTTTCTCAAGCTTTGAGAAATCTTTCACAATAATACGCGAATTTCTATACGAATTTTATACGAATGATATACGAATTATTAATTTATATTCGCATACAATTCGCATACAATTTGCATATTCATTCGTGTGTTTTAAACTATTTCGTTTCTAGTTCTTTATAAACTGTTCCAAGTACTCCGTTGACAAACTTGCCAGAGCTTGGCCCGCCAAAGTTTTTGGCTAACTCAATTGATTCGTTTATAGCTACTTTTGGTGGCACTTCTTTTTTGTCTTCGTACAAAAGCTCAAACAGCCCAATTCTTAAAACATTTCTATCAACAATGCTTAATTGCCCGAGGGGACGTTCCGGGGCTGAACTCTTGATAATTTTATCAATTTTATCCAAATGCTCAACAACGCCCTTGGCAATGGATTTGGCAAAGTCTTTTTCGTCAAACTCACCTCCAAAATGGTCAAGATTCCTTTGGACGATTTTATCCAAATCATGCTCTTTTTTATAAAAATCCCACTCAAATAAAGATTGTAATACTATTGAACGCGCAAGATGACGTGAAGCCATAGTTTTTTGAATTTAAAACTTCTTCCTTGATAATTCTTCTAATGTAAGAGGCTTTTTCCTTTCTTTCTCTTCTTTTCCTTTTTCAGCTGCCTTTATTTCTTTTTCTCTTTTCTTTTTCTCTTTTTTCTCAAGTTTCGCTAAAACATCTAAAACCTCACTCCCCTTATAATACCCGCAGTTCTGGCAAACCGCGTGAGGAAGCTTGGGCTTTTTGCAATGCGGGCAAGCAGCCAAAAGCGGGCTTTTCAAAAAAATATGCATTCTCTTTCTGTTTCTTCTTGCTTTAGTTGTGTGTTTCTTGGGAACAGCCATAACTGATTGAGTATTCCTTAATTTACCAAATAAGACTCAATTTTGCAATAGCCTGCTGACTGGTCCAAAGCTTTTTCTGTGGAGCTTACAGGGCCCATGTTTATTTAACATTGCAAAATGAATCTCTGTGCCATAGCCTTTATGCCTGTCAAAGCAATATTGAGGGTATTTTTTATGATATCTCAACATGCCCTTGTCTCTGGTAACTTTTGCTACAATTGAAGCAAGCTTAATTAAAAAAACTCTTTCATCTCCTCTGATAATTGATTTTTGAGCAATAGGCAAATCAATGCCAAAATTACCATCTATTAGTAAAAAATCAACCTTTTGGTCAATTCTTTTCTCTAAATTTCTCACTGCTCTTGCCATAGCCAGTTTAGTGGCTTGTAAAATATTAATCCTATCAATTAGCTTTTCTGAAACCCTGCCTATCCCCCACTCAACCTCTGGATGCTGTTTCAAGAACCTAAAAACTTCTTCTCGCTGTCTCGGTGCCATTTTCTTTGAATCTTTCAAATCTTTTAGAAACTTACAATCAGAAATTAAAACCTCCGGGCTTGTGATGGCAGCAGCCACCACAGGCCCTGCCAAAGGTCCCCTTCCAGCCTCGTCCACCCCCACAATGATTTTGGGTTTTTTCCTTTGCATTCATTTATTATATCAGATAAAAAAGAATTTGGGGTTTTATTGTATTAGCCCTCTAAATCTGCTAAATTCAAACTAGGTCTAATAATTTTAGGAACATTGTAAACCAAATATTGGACTGTCTTGTTGGGCTGTATAGTGAATCTACTTAAGTAAACAAACTCTGATAGAGGTGCCTTAAATGAAAATTCTCCGAACGCAAGCTCGTATTTACTCTAACAAAAGGGTATTTCCGAAGGTCCATAGAATGTTTTTGGAGGGAGGTGAAATTGCAGAAAAAGCAATGCCAGGGCAATTCATTATGATTGACTGTGGACTGCCAACGCCTATACCATTAAGTATTGCTGGGAAGACTAGCTGGGAAGGAGTGGAACTTATAACTCTTCTTTACAAAGTGGTTGGTGAAGGCACTGATATAATTTCAAAGACGAACACATCAGACAAGCTTAATATCATGGGACCGCTAGGAAATGGTTTCACCATCGATCCTCTGAAAGAAATGTCTATCCTGGTTGCTGGTGGAATAGGGGTAGTTCCTCTGCTTTTTCTTTATCAATTTTGGCTCTCTCTAAGTGACTTCCAAATCCAACCCTTGTTTCTTATTGGCGCAAAAGACAATTCTCTCCCCTTATTTCTTGAGAGTTGGTTTCAATACTGCATTGAGAATTGGGGATCCAAGATTATTGTAGCTACTGAGGACGGCTCTCTCGGCTACAAAGGAAAAGTCACCCAGCTTTTACAAGAAAATCTCGATGAGAATAGTCAAAGAGATTGCAAGATCTACGCATCAGGGCCCGAATCAATGCTTAAAGTAGTAGGTCGGATGGCTCAAAACAGACAGATTCCCTGCGAGGTCTGCTTAGCGGAGCGAATGTGTTGTGGATTAGGAGTTTGTGGAAGCTGCACGAGACAAACAACCAGAGGAAACAAGAAGGTCTGTAGTGATGGCCCTGTTTTTAATGCCTGGGAGGTGATTTGGAGTGGAAGTTAACATAGCTGTCAATGTTGCTGGTTGGAGAATAAAAAACCCGGTTATGCCAGCTGCTGGGTGCTTTGGATACGGGGTAAAATATGCTGAGCTTCTAGGACTTGACCTCAACCAGCTTGGGGCTGTTGTGACTACTACCACCACCCTTGAACCCTGCGAAGGAAATCCCCAACCTCGCAGCTATAGAATTCCGGGTTTAGAAGCTATTATCAACCGGATTGGACTAGAAAACCCAGGAATAAAGGCTGTTATAGAGAAAGTATTACCTCTTCTCCTTTCATGGGGACTCAACTCTGCTGAAACACCACTTATCATCAGTATCGCTGGTAAGACAGTGGAAGAGTTTGCTAGGATAGCGTCCATGATTGATAATATCAATGACTGGGAAAATCTGGGAATAGAGATAAACATCTCATGCCCTAATGTAGATGAAGGAAGAATGGTCTTCGGTGTCAATCCCATAATCGCTGCACAAGTAGTACAAGCAGTTAGAAGCGAAACCGAGCTGCCCCTTATCACTAAGCTAACCCCAAATGTTAGCATTTCTACGCTTAAAGCTGTAGCTGAAGCTGTGGTAAATGCTGGAAGCAATGCTCTTTCTATGATTAATACCGTGAAGGCGCGAGAGAAAATCCGTCGCGGACTTCATGCAGGCCAATGGATTGTTGGAGGATTGTCTGGAAAAGCCATAAAACCAAAAGGCCTACAGATGGTTGCTGAGATAGCTCGGATGCATTTAGGTGTGCCGATTATCGGCATAGGTGGCATTTCAAACTGGCAAGACGCCCTTGATTATATTGAAAGCGGCGCCAATGCTGTAGAAGTAGGCAGCGCCAATTTTGCCAATCCCTTTGTTATGCTCGAGATAATCAAAGGAATTATGGATTATCTTGTAAGAGAGGGTATTGATGATGTGAATAAGTTAGTCGGTAGAGCAATAAAGAGCGTATAGAAAATGGGGTTCTACTGTGTTAAAAAGAGCTCTAACATCAAGGTAGAAGCCTTGCCTTCTGCCTTGATTTTTTATTTGAAAGTTGTTGTTGCTTGCCTATTTTAAATAAGGTATAATGATTTAATTTGTTTAAAGGTTCTAAGGGTTTTTCATTTTTAAATTTAACAGGCTATGCCAGAAGATAAGCAAAAAGTTTTAACTAAGCTTGATATAGAACGGGAAATAGAAATTGCTTCTGTGCATGGAAGAGATATAGATTTTGGTGGCAAAACCTTAGCCACTCTCCTTTTACAAGATTTTGTTATTAAAGAAAACTTGAATCTTCAAAACTCTGTAATTTTAAGCTCTGTTTCTCTGGAAGGAGCTAGGATAAAAGGTGATTTAAATTTGAGTGGAGCTGTTATCAAGGGGTCGCTTTATCTTGGATCTGCCACATTTAACAGAGATATAAGCCTTGAGGATACAACAGTTAAAGGTGTTGTAAATTTGATTGGGGCAAAGCTCAACGGCTTCTTGAACTGTCGAGGGATGAGCGTAGCTGGCTTTTTGAGTTTGGCAAAAGCAGGCATCAAAGGAGATGTTAATTTCAATGAAGTGAAAGTTAATGATGCCTACCACGCAGGGCTTATTATCAAAGGGGATATTTTTTTGCGAAAAACAGCCATATTTGGAAATCTTGATGTCGAAAACGCCTTTGTTGAGGGGTCGCTAGATATGGTGGAAGCCTTTATTATGGGTGATGCAAACCTAAGAGCAGCCAAGATTAGCGAACTTTTAATTTTAAAAGAAGCAAATATAAAAGGAGAATTAATCCTGTATGAAGCAGAATACAAAGAGCTCATCAGGATATAAACCTTTAATGATAAAAAGCGTAGCTGATACCTATTATTTTTTTGATTTTTAATATTAATCTTGAATCTTAAATCTGATTATGAAATTTACCCACTTACATGTTCACTCTCACTATAGTCTGCTTGATGGTCTGCCAAAAATAGATGAGCTTTTAGAAT
Organism: uncultured Candidatus Saccharibacteria bacterium; assembly: GCA_964348225.1. Classification (GTDB taxonomy): domain Bacteria; phylum Patescibacteriota; class Minisyncoccia; order Minisyncoccales; family CG1-02-41-26; genus CAYGBM01. The sequence goes on from CAYGBM010000019.1 coordinate 6,722, forward strand.
ATGTAAAGAAGCTAGGTATGGATTCAGTGGCTATAACTGACCACGGGGTGCTTTACGGAGCAGTGGAGTTTTACAAAAAAGCAAAGAAAGCAGGGATGAAGCCCATTATTGGAAGCGAAGTATATATGGCCCTTGAAAGAATGCAGCAAAAGCGCCCCAATATTGACGATAAAAGATATCACTTGGTGCTTTTGGTAAAAAACCTTGAGGGTTACAAAAACTTGGTAAAACTGATTACAAAAGCCCACCTGGAGGGCTTTTATTATAAACCAAGAATTGATGAAGAAATTCTAAAGGAACACTCCAAAGGATTAATCGCCCTATCTGCTTGCTTGCAAGGCAGGATCCCCAGGCT
>CAYGBM010000020.1:0-35140 GCA_964348225.1 uncultured Candidatus Saccharibacteria bacterium
GCTGGTGATGGTTCTTGTACAACAACTAAAACTGTGGGTATTTATATTCCTCTGCCTACCTGGAAGGAGATAGCACCATAGGTTTTTTGTTTGGCAATTAGAAGTTGATTTCTCTTTACCCCCACACCAGAACTTCGTTTGGTGTGGGGGTTTACACAGGGGATTTTTTTTGTTAGAATAATAATATATGGATAATAAATGTTTTTACTCTGTTAGAAATTTTCTATTTCATAACCAAATCAATCTTAAAAAATCCTTAAACAGGGTTGAATTTATGAAAAGCAAGGTTTCTGGCAGGGCAAGATTGAAATATGCCCACTCAAATTATTCTACTTTCAGTAGGTATTGTTTCTTTGGCTGTTGGTTCTGTTCTGGGATATTATGCTCGCCAGTCAATTGTTAAAAAAAGAGGGGGGACGATTGAGGCAAAGCTTCAGAGAAAGATTGGCCAAACCAAGAAAGATGTTGAAAAATTATTAACTGAGGCTCGCCAGAAGGCTGCTGAAGTTATATCTGAAGCCCAAAAAGAAACAGACGAAAGGAGAAAGGAGCTTTTAAAAACAGAGCGAGTGCTTCTGAAAAGGGAACATATCCTAGATCAAAAAATTTCATCTTATGAAACCAAAGAAACAGAATTTGAAGCAAAGGTTCAAAAACTTAGAGAATTCAAGGAGAAATTAGCGAGGTTGCAAGAAGATGTTCAAAAGAGATTAGAGAAAACCGCCCGTCTTTCGGTAAAAGAGGCAAGAAAAGAGTTAATGGAAAAAGTTGAGAAAGACTACGAAAGAGAACTAATAGAAAGAATGCAGAAGTTAAAGAAAGAAGGGGAGGAGCGGTTTAGAAACTTGGCTAAGGAAATGATATCTGGGGCAATCCAAAGATATGCCCTCTCGCAAGCTCAAGAAATAACCACAACCACCTTAAATCTCCCCTCAGATGAGATTAAGGGCAGGATTATCGGTAAAGAAGGAAGGAACATTAAAACGTTAGAGAAACTCACCGGGGTTGAGGTGGTGGTTGATGACACCCCTGAAACCGTGCTTATTTCCGGATTTAATCCTGTGAGAAGGCAGGTTGCTAAGGTTGCTTTGGAAAAATTAATTAAAGACGGAAGAATTCAGCCAGCTAGAATTGAAGAGGTTGTTCAGAAAACAGAAGAAGAGATAGAAGAGCAAATAAAAGAATTCGGCGAGAAAGCTATGTTTGATACAGGGGTGGTTGGTTTACCCCCGAAAATAGTTCAGCTTCTGGGAAGACTGTATTTCAGGTCAAGTTATGGCCAAAACGTTCTTTTGCACTCAATGGAAGTTGCCCATTTAGCTGCTGCCCTTGCTGAGGAATTGGGGGTTGACCATAAGACAGCAAGAAAGGCTGGCCTCTTGCATGATATTGGCAAGGCAGTGGACCATCAGGTTCAGGGCTCTCACGTTGATATAGGAATTAAGATTTTGGAGAAATTGGAGCAGGAGCGTGAGATAATTGAGGCGATGAAGGCCCATCATGAAGAGTATGATCCCCAGACCATTGAAGCGGTTTTGGTAAGGGTGGCTGACCAAATTTCAGGCGCGAGGCCCGGAGCAAGAAAGGATACCGTAGAAAATTATCTCAAGAGACTGCAAGAGTTGGAGGATATAGCTTTAGGGTTTACTGGGGTTGGCAGTGCCTATGCCATTCAGGCCGGACGGGAAATCAGGGTATTTGTTAAACCAGAAGAAATCGGTGACCTCGAAGCTTTTAAGTTGGCCAGAGACATTAGCGGTAAAATTCAGGAGGAGCTTAACTATCCTGGAGAAATAAAGGTAAATGTGATTAGAGAAACAAGGGTTGTAGAATACGCAAGATAATTGATATAATTATAATATAAAGGCAAAAAATAAAAGGTCGGGAACTCGCTAAAATATTGTATTCAAGCGGGTAATAACTTCTAAATTCGTGAACAAATACCAGATGTTCACTCATTAAGAATTTCTAACATGGCAAAAGTAACTAAAGAAGATATCATAGACGCAATGGCGCAAGGTTCGGATTGCTCTAAGAAATGTGCCAGCGATTGTTTAAATACTGCTTTAGACAAGGTAATGTCCTCTCTTAAGCAGGGGAAAGATGTTGTTTTAACAGGCTTTGGCACTTTTTCAGTAACAAGAAGAAAAGCCAGAATGGGCAGAAATCCTCAGACAGGAGCTACCATTAAGATTCCTGCCAAAAATGCACCGAAGTTTAAAGCAGGGAAGGGCCTGAAAGATGCAGTAAAATAGTTCAGAGGCCTGAGGCTTAGACGTCTACGACTCAAAAAACAAAATTCTCGTTTTATCAGCGAGGATTTTGTTTTCTGAGGAAGAGTTTTGTAGGCAATAAGCGGGTGAGCGGATTCGAACCGCCCTCACGGCCTTGGAAGGGCCGGGTAATAGCCACTATACGACACCCGCACTAGAACGAGTTAATGAACGAAGTGATTTTACTCGTTCTTGTGCCCTCCGTAAAGTAGTGAAGGAGGGCTGAAGTTGTCTGCCTACACTTCGTTTCGGCAGACATAAGAACCATTAAGCTCGGCCTTGCCTCGCTAAATGGCTTTAATATCGGGCTGCTGGGATTTGAACCCAGACTAAATTCTCCCAAAGAACTCGTGCTGCCGTTACACTACAGCCCGGCATCATCTGTTTCTGATAGCCTATTTTAACAGATTTAGCCTTACAGTCAATCTTTTTTTGCCTAACATCAAGGCAACTTGGCAGGGGGGTTGCTTGTTTTTTCTTTTAGGTTTTCTATGCTATAATTATATATGTTATAATCTATAAATAGAGCAATATGAAAAACATAATGGGAAAAATTAATCCTTTAGCTCCTTGTAAAAAATACGGGGTAAGTCTCTGGCAGTGCCCTCAGTTCCTTTTTCTTGTGCTGGGGATGATTGTGATCGGAGTAATACTTGCCACTTATTTCTTAGCAACCTTGAGGATTGATGACCCCTCTATTGTTACCTTAATCGTGCTTTGTGCAGGGGCTATATTGCTTGCAATTGACTACATCATTGTTAACAGCTTTGAGAGGATGGCTTCAGCTTCTCGTATGAAAACTGAGTTTATTGGAATTGTTTCTCATCAATTACGTTCTCCCCTAACCAATTTAAGGTTTTCTTTGGATATTTTAATGTCGGGCAAGGTAGGAACGGTGGGGGAGGCTGAGCTTGAATATTATAAGATTTTAAAAGAAAATACCCAAAGAATGGGGGATTTAGTAAACGACCTTTTAACTGTTTCTCGTATAGAAACAGGAGAGCTTCCTTTAGCGAAAGAGGAGGTTTCTCTAGAGGATATAACCAAAGATTTAATTTTGAAGTTCAGGCCCTTTGCTGAGGCTTCAAATGTGAAGATTGTTTTGAGGGCTGAAAAGAATTTACCCAATATTTTGGCCGATCCTCTGTGGATGGAACAGATTATTGAGAATCTTTTGGATAATGCTATTCGTTATACCAAAGGTAGAGGAGAGGTTAGAATTGGCCTCAAAAAGATGAAAGAAAGGCTTTACTTTGAGGTTAAAGATACAGGGGTTGGCATACCCAAAGAAGAACAAAAATATATTTTTCAGAAGTTTTTCCGTTCAAAGAATGTAGTCAGACATCAAACTGAAGGCTCTGGATTGGGACTTCATATTTCAAAAAGGCTTATAGAATTACTGGGAGGGAAGATCGGTTTTTTCTCCCAGGAACATAAAGGTTCGACTTTCTGGTTCACTTTGCCTGGAGCGAAGTGGGTAAAGTTGCGCGGAAAGACACGTTGAGTGTTGCTATTAAGACAAGTTGTCTTTTCCGCGATTTTCTCAAATAATGAAAGTATTATTTATTGAAGATGAATCAGCCCTGCAAAAGACCATTGGAGATGTTTTGAAGAAGCAGGGGTACGAAATAATAAGTGCAATGGACGGAGCAAAAGGGATTAGGCTTGCTGAATCTGAGACCCCAGATCTTATCTTGCTTGACCTTATCCTGCCGAAAATGGATGGTTTTGAGGTTCTGCGAAGATTAAGAGAAGGCCCGAAAACAAGGGACATTCCTATTGTTATTTTAACTAATCTGGAAAGAATGGAAGATGTTGAGAAGGCTTTGGAGTTGGGGGCTAAAACATATCTCACTAAGGCAAATTACACAATAGATGAAGTAGTAGAGAAGGTAAAGAAGGCGCTTGGCAAATAAAAGGTTAGAGGCGAATTATTGCGAATAACTACGCGAAAAGATGCGAAATAGTTTGTTGGCCTGCATCTATTTTTCGTGTGGACTCGCTTCTATTACAAAATGCGGATAGAACCTCAACAACTTAAAGCTTTTATGGTAGATGCTGGTTTGATAAAGGAAGCCCAATTTGATGTAGTCCTTAAGAAGAGCCAAAAAGAAGGAAAAAAAATTGAAGAGGTTCTGGTTTCTGAAAAATTAATTTCACATGAAGATATTATAAGGTTAAAGGCTTATATCCTGGGAGTTCCCTTTGTAAACTTAGAGAAAGAAACAGTTCCACCTGAGATTTTAAGGATTATCCCCGAGCCTATTGCAAGAAGCCACAATATTATTGCCTTTAAAAAAAAGGGCAGGAATTTGGAAGTTGCAATGCTTGACCCAGAGGATCTCAAGACTATTGAGTTTGTCAAAAAGAAGGCCGATTTAAAAATTCTGCCAAGGCTCACAACCCCAGAAAGTATTAAAAATGTTCTCTCGCAATATCAGGAGAGCCTCCAGGTAGAGTTTGGTGAGATTATAAAGGAAGAGGCAGCAGGATTGAAAAAGGTTGAGGAAGAGGAGGTGGAGGAGCGTGAAGAATTAGAAAAACAAGCCCAAGAGTTGCCGATAATCAAGATCGTTGATACCCTGTTGAAGCACGCCATTTTACAAAGGGCTTCTGATATCCATATTGAGCCGATGGAAAAAGAAGTTTTGGTAAGATACAGAATTGATGGAATTCTCCATGATGCGATGACCCTGCCCATTACCACCAAATCTGGGATTGTCGCTAGGGTTAAAGTTCTCAGCAACCTGAAATTAGACGAGCATCGTCTTCCCCAAGACGGTCGTTTTAAAATAGAATCAGAAGATTACAAATACTCTATCAGGGTGTCAATCTTACCGGTTTTTGGTGGGGAGAAAATTGTGATGCGCCTTTTACCAGAAACGACTAAAGGATATACCCTTGAGGCTTTAGGGTTGAGAGGGGATGATTTGGAAAATGTTCAGGTTGCTCTGCGAAGGCCAGTGGGAATGATTCTGGTGACAGGACCTACGGGCTGTGGTAAAACCACCTCTCTTTATTCAATGATGGAAATTCTGAATAGCCCGGGTATAAACATCTCAACGGTTGAAGACCCAATAGAATATCGGATGCCAAGAGTTAACCAAACCCAAGTAAGTCCGAAAATTGGACTCACCTTTGCCTCAGGCCTCCGGGCTTTGCTCCGGCAGGACCCGGACGTCATAATGGTTGGAGAGATTCGTGACCAGGAAACTGCTGCTTTAGCGGTTAACGCTGCTTTAACTGGTCACTTGGTGCTTTCAACATTGCATACAAATTCAGCCGCAGGAGCTATTCCCAGGCTAATCGATATGAAGGTAGAGGCGTTTCTGCTTTCTTCAACCCTTAACCTTGTTTTAGCCCAGAGGCTTGTTAGAAAACTTTGCGAAGAAAAAAACAAATACTTCTTAAAAGAATCGGAGCTTAAAAATCTTTCCAAATATTGCGACCTAAAAAGCATCACTCAAGTTTTGAAAGAAGAGAAGATTATAAAAGGCAATGGAACGTTAAAAGATATTCCTTTTTTCCGGCCCAAGCCTACCAAGGTATGCCCTGAAGGATATAAGGGAAGAATCGGTATATTTGAGGTTCTCCGTATTACAGAATCAATAAAAAGCCTGATCCAGAAAGGAGCCACCTCAGACGAGGTTCAAGCCAGAGGTCGCACAGAGGCTATGAGATTAATGATTGAGGATGGTTTTGTTAAAGCAGCTCAAGGAATAACGAGCATTGAGGAAGTTTTAAGAGTAATAATAGAATAATTAAGAATTAATAATTAATAATTAAAAATTTAATTAAGAATTTTTAATTTTACCGACTAAGTGCCGCGATACTCTTACAAAGCTAAAAGTCTAAAGGGAGAGGAGGAAGCTGGAACTCTTGAAGCTCAAGATAAGCATCATTTAGCAAGGCTTCTTCGACAGAAAGGCTATTTTTTGGTTTCTGTAACAGAGGAAAAGGGAGAGAAAAAGAAAAAGCTTGCTATCCCAGGATTAAGTTTTTTACAAAACCTCTTTGGCGTACCCTTGACTGAGAAGATGTTCTTTACAAAAAACCTGAGGATTATGGTGAAAACAGGCATTCCTCTGCCCAGAGCCTTTGAGATTTTGGCAAAGCAGGCGAAAAATAAGAAATTTAAAGATGCCCTTCTTGAGATTTCAAGAAAAATTATTAAAGGGAAAGGTCTTTCTGAATCTTTGGCGGCTTTTCCTGGTATTTTTCCCCCTCTTTATCAAGAAACCGTAAAGGTTGGAGAAGGCACAGGAAAGCTGGAGGAGTCTCTACAAATTTTGGCTCTCCAGATGGAGAAAGAAAGAAGTTTACGTTCCAAGATTAAAACAGCCATGGTTTATCCAGTGATTGTGTTGGTTATGACCTTTGCAATAGGGTCTTTTATGATGGTTTTTGCCGTTCCAAAGCTTAAAGAAGCGTTTGAGGCATTGGAGGTAGACCTACCCTTTACCACCCAGACCATCATTGCTTTTGCTGATCTTTTAACAGAAAGGTGGTTTATCGGTATCCCTTTAATTGTTTTTGTGTTGTTTGCCATTTTTATGGCTCAGAGGACTCGCGGAGGAAGGAAGCTTAAATCAAAATTAATTTTAAAAACGCCTATTATCTCTAAAATTAGCAAGCAAACAAACTCAACTTTAGCTTTAAGAACATTAAGCTCTCTTTTACGGGCAGGAGTTCCAATAGTTCGTGCTTTAGAAGTTGCCTCTGGAGCCTTGACCAACTTCTATTTTAGAAAATCCTTGCAAGAGGCATCCAAGGTCGTTGAAAAGGGCAAGAAGATGTCCGAGGCTCTGACACCTTATCAAGACTTATATTCCTTTATGGTTTTGCAAATGATTGAGATTGGCGAAGAAACAGGGGAAACCCCTGACATTTTAGAAAAACTTGCTGATTTCTATGAAGAAGAGGCAACCTCAATGACCCAGAAGCTTTCTTCATTCATTGAGCCGCTCCTAATTTTGTTTATTGGGGGTGTGGTTGGTTTTTTTGCTGTTTCAATGATGCAGCCGATGTTTAGTGTACTTGGGGGCATACATTAAAAACTAAAAGCTAATAACTAATAACTAATAACTAATAACTATTATGAAAGGCATGACTTTAATCGAATTATTAGTGGTTATTGTGATCCTTGGTGTTTTAATTGCTATTGCTATTCCTGTTATTTATCACTTTCAAAGAGAGTCAGATTTAAATGATAATTTTGAAGAGATTATTAGTATTTTAAGGTTAGCTCAGAATAGGACATTGGCTTCGGAAGGAGCCAGCCAGTGGGGTGTTTATTTCACAACCACCACCGATCCTCATCAATACACCTTGTTTAAGGGAGAGGGCTATGCTACCCGAGTTAGCTCCTCTGATGAGATCTATAAGCTTTCAAAAAGAGTTGAATTTCTTCAGATTGGTTTGCCGGGAGAAGAAGTAGTTTTTAACAGAATACTTGGCAGTACTAATCAATCGGGCCAGGTTTCTATTGGGCTGAAATCTGTTCCCAACAAGGTCAGAACGGTTTACATTGAAACTTCTGGCGTGGTCCAAACAGCGACCTCTTCTGTTTCTGATGCAGACCGCATTAAGGATTCGCGTCATGTTCATATTGACTATACCCGAAGCATTGCTACTTCCACTGAAAAGTTAATTTTAATTTTTGACAAAGGAGAGGCAACAGAAACCACAGAAGAAATCATAATTGCTGATAATCTGCAAGCAGGGCAGATTTATTGGGAAGGAGAGGTTGATGTAGCGGGAGAAATCCAGAAATTGAAAATTCATACCCACCGTCTTAATGATCCTGACACCCAGATTTGCATCCATAGAGACCGAAGATATAACAATAAATCTCTTGATATAGATATCACTGATGATCCAGCCCCCTCTCCCGACCTCATAAGCTACACAGCTGAAGGAGCTACCAATAAAGGACACTCTCAATACGTTTCAGAGCCAATATGGCAATAAAGAAAAAAAACAAACAATCAAAAGGAGCGATTTTGGCAGAGCTTTTGATAGTTATAGCCATAATTGTAACTTCCCTTGTTTACCTTTTGGGAATTATTAATTTTTCTTTAAGAATTATTGGAGAAAAAAAGCGGGTCTACCAGGCAAATTTTCTAGCCAAGGAGGCAATGGAAGGTGTAAGGAATTTTAGAGACGGTACAAGTTGGGACGTAGATGGCCTTGGTGTTTTGACTGTTGGTGTGTCATATCACATAGAAAGCACCTCTACCCCGGAAGAATGGGATTTAGTGCTTGGGGAGGCAGCAAAGGATGGATTTACGGAGAAAATTGTTTTTTACGAGGTTCAAAGGGACGGGAATGACGATATTGTTGAAAGTGGAGGGGCTGTTGATAGCGACACGAAAAAAGTAATTGTAACCATTTCTTGGACCCAAAGAAACAAACCCCAGCAAATAGAGGTAACAACCTATCTTACTAATTGGCAACAGACACTATGATACTTAAAAAAAACAGCAATGAATCTAAACATATAAAGGGCTTTACCCCCACACCAGAAAGTTATGGGTGTAAGTATATAGATGGATGTGTGAAAAACGCGAAACCTATTCCCGAAAGCCACGAGCATAAGCGTATGATGTGGGGGTTTACCCTGATTGAGATTTTGATTTATACAGCCGTCTTTGCTGTTGTTATGGGAATACTTAGCGGTTTTATTGTTTGGGTTTATCGCTCTAATATTAAAGCTCAGACAATGAGAGAGACATTAAATAACGCTAGAAGAGCTGTTGAAATAATGGCTTATGAGATAAGGGAGGCAAGAAGCATCTATACGCCAACCACCACCTCTACCCAGCTTTCTTTAGAGACCTTACACTATTTGCCAGAGGGAGAATTATCCACCTACATTGATTTTTTTGTCTGCAGCAATAAGCTCTGTCTTAAAAAAGAGTCTAATCCTCCTTTTGCTGTAACTTCAGATAAAATGGTGGTTGAAAATCTGACTTTCAGCTCAATTGCCACTACGAGCACCATTCCCTCAGTTCAGATCGCTTTGGAGCTGAAATACAAAAACCCTTCTGGCAAGTCAGAATTTGAGGCTTCTGTTACAGTAACATCCACCGCCTCAATGAGGGCTTATTATTAAAACAAAAAACAGCTTAAAACAATCCTATGCAAGCTAAACCAAAAAACAAAGGATTTGTTGCCATTCTTGTTACAATCATAATATTGGTGGCAATGATTACCATAAGTCATAGTGTGAGTGGTTTAGTTATTGCTCAGCATAGAATTTCAGCTGATGTTCTAAAATCAACCCAGGCTTACTTGGCAGCAGAATCTGGCATTGAAGATATACTTTTGAGGTTTGAAAAGAACGAGAACTGGTCAACCCCTTACACTTTGAATGTGGGCGGAGCCACAACTACCGTGGATATATCGGACATCGTTGGAGGGACAAGAACAGTTACTTCAGAAGGAGATTTGGCGGACCGCATCAGAAAGCTTCAGCTCGTTTACCAAATAACGGCTGATGAGATTTCTTTTCGCTATGGCGCTCAAGTCGGGGATGGGGGCATGGAAATGGATAATAATTCCAGGATAAAGGGCAATGTTTTTTCTAACGGCAGTGTGGTTTCTCCTAACAAGGGCTACATAGACGGCACTATCAAGGTAGCTACCATAGGAAGCAAAATCGAGGAATTGATTGTTCAAGATGATGCTTACACCCATAACTGCAAAAACTGTACTATTGGAGGCAACCTGTATTTTTCCGGTGGCAGTAAACAGAACTGCACTTCTACTTTAGGAGAAAAAAGCCATCCCACCACAACAGCTCAAGCTTTGCCTATAAGCCAGGAGCTTATTGACAAGTGGAAAGATGAGGCTGAGTTAGGAGGTGTTATAGTAGGCGATTATACTGTACCCGGAGGGGCTACTGTTTATCTTGGTCCTAAAAAAATTACTGGCACCACCACGATTGAAAACAACGCAACATTGATTTTAACAGGCACTTTATGGGTGGAGAACAACATTATTATTAAAAATGGAGCCACTGTGAAGCTTGACCCAGGCTCTTACTGGGGGCTTTCTGGTATTTTTATGGCTGATGGAAAAATTTCTATAAAGCCCGGCGTATCCTTAGAGGGTTCGGGCATAGGAGGAAGCTATCTTTTGCTTCTTTCCACCAATTCCTCTTTGGTTAAAACAAGCCCTGCCATTGAGATAGATAATACTACAGCAGGTGGAATATTTTACGCTAACAACGGCTTAATTGTTGTTAAAAACAACGTTGAAGCCAGAGAAGTAACAGCCTATCAGGTTTACCTTGAAGAAAACGCTGAAGTTAATTATGAAACTGGATTAATGGATACTGAGTTTTCAAGCGGTCCTGGCGGTTCTTGGGAAGTAGGGGGCTGGCGAGAAGTAGAATAAAATTACGAAAGCAGTAAATATGAATATTTTTTCACAAAAGACAGAGGCTTTTGGCCTTGATGTTTCAGATTTTTCCTTGAAGCTGGCAAAACTTGAGAAAGCCGGCGATGCTTTAAGGCTGGCTTCTTTCGGTGAGGCAGAAATTCCCCCGGGGTTTATTGAGAATGGGGAAGTCAAAGAAGAATCGAGGCTTAGCGAGATTATTAAGAGAGCCTTAAGCAATATTCAGGGGAAAAAGCTGAGAACAAATTATGCAATTGTATCCTTGCCCGAGGAAAAGTCTTTTTTGGATGTTTTAGAGATACCGTTCCTGAAAGAAGAAGAAATAGAAACAGCTGTTAGGTTCGAAGCCGAAAATTATATTCCCCTTAGTTTAGAAGAGGTTTATTTTGATTTCGAAAAAATCCAGCCCCTCTCTAAAAAACAAAAGAAACAAGAAGTGTTGATTGTGGCAATTGCAAGAACTATTGTAGATTCTTATTTAGGTGCTTTTAAAAAAGCAGGGCTGCAGGTAAAGGCTATGGAAATTGAAGGCTTGGCTGTGGTTAGAGCCCTAATCAGAAGAAGTAGTTTAACCAAACCTCTTTTGCTCATTGATTTTGGCGGTAGCAGAACAAGCTTTATGATATTCTCAGGAAGAAGCCTAAGGTTTACCTCAACCATTCCTATATCTTCCCAGGGTTTAACCAAGGTGGTTGCAGACACCTTTAGGGTTTCCCCAGAAAAAGCCGAAATATTAAAAAGAGAGCATGGCCTGGAGGGAGAAAAAAAGGTTTCCAATGCAATCATCCCCCCCTTAAAGGACTTGGCAAAGCAGATAAAAGCGCATCTGGAATATTATCATTCTCACGCTGAAAAAAATCTGGCATTAGCTGATGGAAAAACAGTAGAAAGTATTTTGCTTTGCGGAGGAGGGGCGAATTTGAAAGGGCTGGCTTCATTTTTAACATCGGTTCTTAAAATTGAGGTTAAGCTTGGCAATCCCTGGATTAATATTTTGAGAAAAGGTGCTTTAAAAGAAATACCGGGTTTGCCTTTTGAGCAATCTTTGGGCTACACTACCGCCTTAGGTTTGGCTCTAAGAGCTATATATGAGCATTAATTTATTACCAGAACAAGCAAAGAAGGAACTCCGGCTTGCTGCAGTTCAAAAAAAAGTTTTTGCTATTTCTGTTTTTATTGTAATATTCTTTTTGCTCCTGATGCTTATTTTTCTCGCCCTGAGTGTTTTTATCTCTTCTCGAGCTGGTTTTCTCAGGGGACTTGTCCTGGAAAGGGAAGAAGAACTGAAAGCAGCTCAATTTCAAGGTTTCAAAAACATAATCGAAACAACCAACCAAAATCTCTCTAAAACCCAGAGACTTTGGCAGCAAGAGATTTCGATAACTTCTTTTTTTGAGGAGATTACCTCTTTAACCCCCGAGGCAATTTATTTTAAAGAGCTTTCTTTCAAAAAGATTATTCAAGGCTCAAGCGCTATTGCTTATGTTCGTATTTCTGGTTTTGCTCCAACAAGGGAAGTGTTGTTTTCTTTCAGAGAAATCCTTGAAAAAGACGAACGTTTTCAAAATATCTATTTTCCACCTTCCTGTTGGGTCAATCCAACTAATATTGAGTTTTCTTTGGATTTTAAATATATTCCCAAGCAAAAAGGAGATTAGGGCTAAATTAGCCGTTAAATAGCCCATTCTAAACTCAATGATTTCTTCAAAAAGAAAATTATATCTAACTTTCGCTGTCTTCGGGTGTATTTTTGCTGCTCTGATAATTTGTGGTATCCTCCCTCTTTTTACTAAAGTACGAGATAATTCACGGGATTTGGTTCGGCAAAAAACCGCTTTAAATCTTTTTCAGGCCCAGCTATCCAGTTTAGCTGACTTCCAGAAGAAATACCCTCTTTATCAAGAATATTTAACAAAGATTAAGAACTCTTTTGTTGATCCCACAGCCCCCATTAATTTTATGGAGTTTTTGGAGGCTCAAGCTGAAAAGGCAGGTCTTCGAATAAAAATTTCGGCTCTCTCTTCTTCTCAAACATCTCCTGGTTTTTGGTTAAGCACTCAACTTGAGATTTCTTTGGCAGGAAGCCTCAAGAACTGCTTGAGATTTCTGGAAGAGTTGCAGCACAGCCCTTGGTTGGTTGAAATTTTTGAGTTAAGCATTGGAAGATTGCATGAAAGTGTATTTGGAAGAGAAGAATCCAAAAGCCTTACCCCTAATGACATGTATTGTGCAGTATCTTTAAAGGTGTTTTCAGGGGAGGATTCGGCAAAATAGAGGAGCATAAAAAAACAGGATATAAAAAATGAAGATAAAATCTCTTAAAATTAAACAAAGCTTGGTTGGTCTTTTGAAGAAATTCTGGCAAAAGTTGTTTCTACTGATGATTTTGCTTTTAGTTTTGGATTTAATTTTGGCGGGAATTTTGTTTAACCAATACTACTTAAAGGTAGAAGAAGAGGAGATTGAAGTGCCTTCGCCCTTAACAATTAATGAAGCTTTGTTGAATCAGTTTTCTTCAGAGTGGCAGAGAAGAGAAGAGGTTTCCCAGTCAGCTGCAACAAAATATTATCCCAATCCCTTTCAAGCCAGGGTACAATAATCTGTGTTTGACTAAAACCGGATTTTTTGTTATTATAAAAATCCATCTTCAGCTGTTACATTTATTGTCGTGATATAAGTAGATAATCAGTAGCCTTCAGGGCCGAGGGGTGGCAGTTTATCCTATTACTTTTTACTTTTGCCCCCATAGCTTAATGGATAAAGCACTTGTCTTCTAAACAGGATATCTAGGTTCGACTCCTGGTGGGGGCACATTAGAGCTGCTTAGCGAGGCTTTGCCGAGCTTAGCAGATCTTATGTCTGCCGAAACGAAGTGTAGGCAGACAAAGAAAACTCAAAAGCTAAAAATCAAATGGTGGCTGTGGTGTAATGGTTAACACTGCTCCCTGTGGAGGAGCCGAAGCCGGTTCGAGTCCGGTCAGCCACCCACCCACCCAGAAAAGAAAATACCCTGCTAAAGCAGGGTATTTTCTGCTATTAGGGTCAGACCTATGTCTGACACTATTTTTTCTCGCCGAGGATGATTTTTAAGACTTTCTCTTTGCCTTTTCTGAGAATTTTTACAGGCAAGGTTTGTCCGATTTTATACTCCTGAAGGATATCAGACACAGAAAATTTCTGGTCAACAGCTTTTTCTCCAATCTTCAAAATTATGTCTGCTTCTTTGATACCAGCTTTGTAAGCCGGGCTTCCAGGCACAACAGCCTCTCTGATTCCTCTTTGGCTTGCAGGCTCTGATATTACCAAAGCGCCGTGTCCAACAGGCAGGCGGAACTTCTCCTGAAGCGCCTTGTTGATTGGCACATATCTTATTCCTAAGAAAGGCTGGCGGATTCTGCCGTATTTTTTAAGCTCCTCTAAGTCCTTTTTGGCATTGTTAATTGGTAAAGCAAAACCAATATTTTCCGCCCCAAAGACCATTGCAGCATTAATACCAATGGCTTTTCCATCAATGTCAACTAAGGGTCCACCGGAATTTCCGGGATTGATGGCAGCATCGGTTTGAATTAGCCCTCTCAGTCTTGTGCTTTCTAAAGTAATGTCGCTTTGAGCCCTGATTTCCCGGCTCAAGCCGGAAACCACTCCAGTTGAAACAGTGTTCCGGAAAAGCCCTAAGGCATTGCCAATAGCAATAACGGTTTGTCCTAGTTCAAGGTCTGATGAGCTACCAAGGATTACTGTTGGCAGGGGAGTTTTTTTAGAGCCAGAGCCAACTTCTATTTTTAAAATAGCTATGTCATTTATTGGGTCACGGGCTAAAATCTTAGGCTTTAGCTGTTTGCCATTCTGCAAAACAACTATATAGCTTGCTGTTGGGTCTTCAATAACATGGCGGTTAGTCAATATTATTCCGTCTTCAGAAACAATAAATCCAGAGCCTCCTCCCAGCCTGACTTTTTTCCTTTTTGGAGGCGACATAAAAGCCCCTCCGAACATATCAAAAGGGGAATCAAAAAATTCCAAATATTTTGACATGGTTATACTCACTACCGCTGGCAGAACTTTTTTGACAGCCCTTATAACTTGGGAGCCTTCTTTTGGCATATTATTCTATTTTACCACAAAATTTATTGAAAACAAAGGCAAAGTTTGGTATATTCAAAACATAGCCTTCATAGCTCAACAGGATAGAGCGGTTCCCTCCTAAGGAATAAATCCAGGCCCGCCCCGTTACTTTTGCCCCTGTAGTTTAACAGGATAAAACAAGAGACTCCTAAGCTTTAGATAGAGGTTCGAGTCCTCTCGGGGGCACATTAGAGCGACTTAATGAGCGTTAGCGAATTTAGTTGCTCTTATGCCCTCCGAAACGACTTGTCTGCCGAAACGAAGTGTAGGCAGAAGTGAAGGAGGGCAACCCGGAAAGCCCGCCTACGTCCTTCGTAAACTCAGGACTTCGGCGGGCACAAGAATGACTAAATTCACTTTGTTCATTAAGTCATTCTAGCGGGCCCATAGCTCAGTTGGCCAGAGTGCGCGCATGGCATGCGTGAGGTCGCGAGTTCGAATCTCGCTGGGTCCACCCCGTTAGAAGTGTTGGAATTGAATATGCACAAAAAAACCATTAAAATTGCTGGGGCTGGCTTGGCTGGTTTGACGTGTGCTATCAATCTTGCCAAGGCCGGGCAGAAAGTGGAAATTTACGAAAAATGCCCTCAGGTTGGAGGGCATTATCCTGAAAATCCCCAATTGTTGCCTAATTGGTTTTGTCAGCAGGATGTGGTTGAAGAGATAGAAGGCTGCAATATAAGAATTGGCCAGCTCCGAAAAATTGAAGAAGCTGAAATTTATATTGACCATCGCCAGGTTATTATCAAAGGGAACAGAGTGCCAGTGGGTTATGTTGTTTTAAGAGGGGGAGATAACTCATTTGAGAACCATCTTTTAAAACAAGCAGAAGAACTGGGGGTGGATATAAAAAGGGGAGTTGCGGTTGATTTCCAGAAAATTTTAGAGGAGAAAGACGACCTGAATCAGATTTCAGATGAGGCAAGGGAAAATAACAAAAAAGTTGATGTTATCGCCACTGGAATTAGCAAGCCAATAACCCATGGCTATGGCCAGGCTTTTAAGGGAAGTTTTGAAGCGAATAAAGTTAAGGTTTTTTTGAAAAAGGACTTTAGCCCCTCAATCGGCTACGGATATTTTTTTCCTCATAACAGCAATGTTGCCACCATCAAGATAAGCAGGAAGATTGGAGAGGAGCAAGTGGATCTTGAGAGGGCGCTTGAAGATATGAAAAAGAAATATTTTAAAAAGAGCCTTAAAGAAAACAATTTCTTGTATGATTTTCGCACTAAAAGAAGCTTTGGAATTCCAGGGTCGGCAGTAAAAAATAACATGCTTTTAGTTGGAGAGGCAGCAGGCTTTCAGGACGAGCTTTTCAGGTTTGGGATGAGATACGCAATTATATCAGGATTTCTGGCAGCCAGATCAATTATTGAAGGTTTAGATTATGATTTTCTTTGGAAAGAAAGATTTTTGGGTGAATTTCAGAAGTTAACCAAAACGCGCAAGATTTTTGAGGATTTGAAAAAAGAGAAATTTAGAAGACTACCCAGAAAATTAGAATATGTTGAGATGGACAAATTCAAAAAGCTTTGGCCGTCAATAAAATATAATGTTTTATTAAATTTCTATCCCTTTTACAAAAGATTTCTATTAAACCCATTTTTCTCAAAACCCCTCTTAAGATTTTTGAAAGCTTGAAGAATTGTGTTTGGCGGGATGCCAGAGTGGCTGATTGGGGTGGCTCGCCCCGTAGAAAAGCGGTAGGGTAACCTAACTGGTAAGGTACCGCTCTCGAAAAGCGGCGCCCTTTCAGGGCTTGCGAGTTCGAATCTCGCCCCTACCGCTTCCTTACGGGGTAAAAAAATCACTATACCCGCAAAAGCAATATCCAAAATATGCCAGAAAAAGAACAAACAAAACAAAACAGCAATATTATTGCCAGACCTCCTGTGGCTGTTGTTTTGGGGCATGTTGACCACGGGAAAACAGCTATTCTTGACTACATCAGAAAGAGCAATGTTGTTGAAAAGGAATCCGGTGGCATCACCCAACACATTGGTGCTTACGAGGTTGAGAGGCAGGGCAAAAAGATTACCTTTCTTGATACTCCGGGGCACGAGGCTTTTTCAGCAATGCGCCAGAGAGGCGCAAGGGTTGCTGATATTGCTGTTTTAGTGGTGGATGCAGGAGAAGGAGTAAAAGAGCAAACAAAGGAAGCAATTAAGTTTATCAAGAAAGCTAATGTTCCAACGGTGGTGGCTTTAAACAAAATAGATAAGCCTGAAGCTCAGCTGGAAAAAACCAAGAAGGAGCTTGCTAACAATGAGGTTATCTTAGAATCGCTTGGTGGAGAAGTGCCTTCAGTTAATGTTTCAGCAAAAACAGGAGAAGGGATAGATGAGCTTTTAGAAACCATTTTGCTGGTTGCTGAAATGGAAGAGTTAAAGGCTGACATTTCAGGAGCTGGTGAGGGTACGGTAATTGAAAGCTCCGTGGATCCAAAGAAAGGTCCTTTAGCGACCTTAATTTTAGAGCGGGGGTTTTTAGAAGAAGGTGATTTTTTGGCAACTTCTTCTACCCTGGGTAAGGCAAAAAGCATAAGTGATTTTCAGGGGAAGACAATAAAAAGAGCCTTTCCTTCTCAACCAATAGTTATTTTAGGTCTTGAGAAACCCCCCGGGGTTGGCGAAAGATGCAAGGTGTTTAGAACTAAAGAAGAAGCTCAAGCTTTTGCTGGGAAGATAGAAAGGGAATACAGAAGGCCTCAGGTAATTGAGGTTGAAGAGGAAACAAAGGTTTTGAATATTATTTTAAAAAGCGATGTTTGGGGCTCTTGCGAGGCAATCGATGGTATTTTAAGAAATCTTCCTCAAGAGAAAGTAGTTTTGAGGGTTTTAAAGTCAGAAATTGGCGACATTAATGTTGGAGATATCAAACTAGCAGAAAGTGGAAAAGCAGAGATTTTTGGTTTTCGGGTGCAATTAGATGACAAAGCCAAGTTATTTGCCAAACAAAGGGGGGTTGAGACGAAGCTTTTTGAGGTAATTTATGAGCTGGTACAGGAGGTGAGAAAAAGCATGCTCGCTGTTTTGGCTCCTGAAACAAAAAGGATTGATTTGGGAAAGTTTAAAATTACTCATTTGTTTAAAAAAAGCAGAGAAAGCCAAATAGTTGGAGGCAGGGTGATAGAAGGAGATATTACCTTGAATACTAAAGCAGAGATTTTCAGAGAGGAAGAGAAGTTAGGGGAGGGCAGAATAAAAGGTCTTCAAAAGGAAAAGCAGAACATAGGCAAAGCATCAAAGGGGGAGCAGATAGGCATAATGTTTCGGGGTGATGTTAAGCTTGAAGAAAATGATGTTTTGCATGTTTTTCGCGAGGAAAAGAAGAAGGGAACGCTTTAATCCCTGAGCTGCAACTTGCGTCTAAACCAAATGCCAGAGAGAATTAAAAAGGTTAATGAAGTTTTAACCCGGGAATTGAGCAAGACTATATTAAAGGAAATTGACTTACCAAGGAATATCTTGGTTACAGTAACAGAAGTTGAAACTTCCAGAGACTTAGATCATTGCCGGGCGTTTATCTCTGTTTTCCCTACAGGAGAAACAGAAAAGGTTCTGAGGATTTTAAACAAAGAAAGCTACAATCTCCACCAGATATTAAACAAAAAACTTTTCATCAAAAGAGTCCCTAAAATTCAATTCTTTGAAGAAAAAAAGTTAAGAACAGCCCAGAGAACAGACGAGCTCTTAGACAACTTGAAAAATCAGCAGAATTGAGCTTTAATGGGCTAATGGCACGGTAGCCAAATGGTAAGGCAGAGCTCTGCAAAAGCTCTATACGCGAGTTCGATTCTCGCCCGTGCCTTCAGGATTGCCCGGGTGTCGGAACAGGTAGACGATCACGGCTTAAAACCGTGTGAGCTTTGCTCGTGAGGGTTCGAATCCCTCCCCGGGCATATTGAAAACACTTAGCGAATTTATGAGCTTAGTGTTTTTTATATCCACCGAAACGACTTGTCTGCCGAAACGAAGTGTAGGCAGGAGTGAAGGTGGACAGATAACATTGTGGTTCTCAGTAGCAAACTGGAGGAGGGTTCCCTCTATCAAAAAAACCAAAAATCCGCAAGTTATTGCGGGTTTTTGGTTTAAGATCTAAATTTTACCAGTAATATAATTATAGCGATCGCTAGAATTATGTTATCAGGTGTTAGTCAAGCAGTACTTCCATTTTTGCGTATTTTGAGCCAAAGTTTAAGGCTTCCTTTGTTGACTGAAACCAGACATCAACGTGATAGTTACCCTTTTTCCAGTGCATTCTGTCTTTGACCACAAATATTCTATCCCCGAAAATCGCAGGGAGACGAATTTTGGTTCCAAAGGGCAAGAGATTGTTGGCAACAATCCCGTCGCAAACTGGCTCTCCTGAAGCTGTGATAAAGGGGGTGCTGTCGGTTTCCTCAACTGTGGAAGAATAGGCAGTAACTATTACGTTTATTGTTTTGCTAGTCTTAGGTTGAACCGGAATAGCAAAAGGAAGCAACACGGTTTTCTCTATAAGCTGCATACCTGTTACATCATTTTCTGGGCATAAATCATTACCTGCTGACACTTTCAGATTCAGGAAATAGCCTCCTAAAACCGTGAAAAGAACCGCTAAAATCAACAAATATAGATTTTTATTACGCAACATATATTAATTCTACCCTCGAAATCGCTCCTCCTTCGTTCCTTCAGGTATTCTGCAAATATAGCGCAATCAAGATTAAATGTCAACCCTTCACCCAAGATTTGGGTGAAGGGTTGAGTTAAAGAGCGGGTGAGCGGAGTTGAACCGCCGTTGCGTGCTTGGCAAGCACGTGTAATAACCGCTATACGACACCCGCGTTATGTGCCGCGGTCCGGAGTTGAACCGGAATCTCATGTTTTTCAGACATGCGCCTTAACCACCTTGGCTACCGCGGCGTTAGAATAACTTAAGGAGCAAAGCGAGTTTAGTTATTCTTACGTCCTCCGAAGCCCGAGCGTTAGCGAGGGTGAAGGAGGACTACATTACTATTATAAAGAATAAACAAAAATTATAAATTACTTTCGATGTGCCCTCCTTCACTTTGTTTCGGAGGGCATAAGAACCACTAAACTCACTACGTTCTTTAAGTGGTTCTGATGTGGGCGATGGAGGATTTGAACCCCCGACCTTGCGGATGTAAGCCGCACGCTCTAAACCAACTGAGCTAACCGCCCGCTAGAATGACTTGATGAACGAAGTAATAATATGCCCAGGGTGGGACTTGAACCCACACGCCAAAAAATTGGCCATGATCCTCAATCATGCGCGTATTCCGATTCCGCCACCTGGGCTTATTTTTTATCCTGTCTTTATTCTTCTTGTTCTGCTTCTTCTTTCGTTGAAGAAGGTTTAGGTTCCTTAATGGTTTCTTCGCCGGGCACATGCTGTTTTCGTTTTAGCTTAGCTTTTTTGCCAATTCTATCGCGCAGATAGTAAAGTTTGGCTCGTTTGACTTTAGCTCGAGAAACAACTTCAATCTTCTGAATATTAGGGGAGTGTAAGGGAAAGGTTTTTTCAACGCCAATACCATCAATAATTTTCCTCACAGTAAAAGTGCCAGAAATGCCTCCCCCGTGCTTTTGAGCTAAAACAACCCCTTCAAAAACCTGAATTCTTTCTTTTTCCTCTTGTTTTTTAGAACGCTTAGCTGATTTTGCAATCTCTTTTATCCTCTGGTGTACTTTAACAGTATCTCCTGGTCTGATATCCGGGAGATCTTGTTTTAAAAATGGTTTTGTGAATTCTTCTGTTTTTATTGGCATATTTCGCTTTTATGTGGGCGCGGGAGGACTTGAACCTCCGGACCTTTCGCACGTCAAGCGAACGCTCTGGCCAACTGAGCTACGCGCCCTCCCTGTGGGCACGCCAGGGTTCGAACCTGGGACCACCAAGTTATAAGCTTGGGGCTCTGCCACTGAGCTACGTGCCCCTCCCTTTATTTCTTTTTCCTGGAGGGTGTTTTCTTGCGAACAGTTTTCCGGGCTTTAATACCAGCTAACTTCTCAAATTCTTCTTTTTCAATTGTTTCTTTTGCTATCAGGACTTTGGCTATTCTTTGCAAGATTCTTTTCTTTCTTTGTAATAGTTTGGTCGCTTTAGTTTGTGCTTCTTTTATAAACCTTTCTGTCTCTTTGTCAATGGAGGCAGCTATTTCTTCTGAGTAATTTCTTTCGCTTTCTTGCTCCCAGTTGAGGAAGGGGAGCGTTTCTCTTTTGCCAAAAGAAATAGGTCCTAATTTTGACATTCCATATTTGGTAACCAGGGCTCTGGCGAGTATACTGGCTTTTTCTAAGTCGTTGGCAGCGCCCGTTGAGATCTCTTTGAACATTAAGTTTTCAGCACAATAGCCTCCCAGCAGAACAGCAAGCTCAGCCAAAAACTCTGATTTCGTCTTGATTCTTTTTTCCTTTCTGGGCAAAGCTAAAGTGTAGCCAGCCGCCATGCCCCTTGCCACAATAGAAACCTTTCTTACCTCTTCAGCTTCTGGCAACGAGGCTGAAAGCAAAGCATGGCCTGCTTCGTGATAGGCAGAAATTTCCTTTTCTTTTTTGGACAAAAGATGGCTTTTTCTTTCAGGTCCCAAAAGGACTTTCTCTATTGATTCCAAAAGCTCTGCTTGAAAAATTTGTTTTTTGTTTCTTCTTGCAGCCAATATTGCAGATTCGTTAACCAGGTTTGCTATATCTGCTCCCGAAAATCCAGGGGTTCTTTCAGCTACCTCTTTTAAGTTCACATTTAAAGCTAAGGGTTTGTCTCTGCAGTGGATTTTTAATATTGCTTCTCTGCCCTTAACATCAGGCAGGTCTAAAACAATTCTTCTGTCAAACCTGCCGGGCCTTAACAAGGCAGGGTCCAAGTATTCCGGGCGATTTGTTGCCGCAAGAATAATTATGTTTGTGTCTCTTTCAAAGCCGTCCATTTCAGCTAAAATTTGGTTTAGGGTTTGTTCTCTTTCTTCGTGCCCTCCACCAATCCCCGGCGTTCTTATTTTTCCAATAGCGTCAAGCTCATCAATAAAAACAATGCTGGGTTGTTGCTTCTTTGCTGCCTCAAAAAGATGCCGGGTTCTGCTCGCGCCCACACCTACAAATAACTCTATAAACTCTGAGCCCACTATTGAGAAGAAAGGAACATTAGCCTCATTGGCGACAGCGCGTGCCAACATTGTTTTGCCAGTGCCTGGAGGGCCTACCAGCAAAACGCCCCTGGGGATACGAGCACCCATCTTAAGATATTTCTTTGGGTTCTTCAAGAAATCAACTATCTCTCTTATTTCTTGCTTTGCCTCTTGCAAGCCAGCAATGTCTTTAAAGAAGACTTTTTCACCTTTCTTTTTTCCGTCGCCAAATATTTTAGCTGGTGCTTTCAAAAAGCTGAAAGTTTGGCCCGCCCCCGTTTTGGCTTGTTTGAAGATCATCCAGAAAAACCACCCAAACACTAAAATCGGAAGCACTAGCAACATAACTGGCATAAACCAACCCCAAAATCCTCCTCTTTCTTTCTCAATTTTTATATTGAGCGCCTTCACTTTTCCTTCATTAACCCCATAATTTTTTAAAGCTTCAGCCAGTGACACGCCCGTTTCTTTTCTTGAAGTTGCTTTTTCCTCTGATTTGTATGTTAAAGAGATTTCATCACCGGCTATCTCGATTTCCTTAATCTTGTCTTGGTTTACATCTTCCACTAACTGGGTAAAGGAAATCTCTTTTGTTTTTTGAAAGGTTTGAGGGCTTAACAAAGCAAAAAACCCCGAGATTATTATAAAAATCAGGATGATGGCGATGAAATTTTGGAGAAGCTTTTTCATTTCAGGCTGCTTTCAGCGAAAGATAAACTCTGTTATTTGCGATTTCAATAATCTTGGCTTTAAATTTGTCACCAACCCTTAAAGCCTCAACAGGGTTTTTGTTTTCTTTTGCCTTGATTTCCGAAGAATGTATTAATCCTTCCAAGCCTTTGCCGAACTTAAAGAATGCCCCGAAATTTGTTACTCCGCTTATTTCTCCTTCAACCGTGTCTCCCACTGTGTAATTAATTAGTTCTTCAACCACTTTTTCTTTCTTGGTTGCTTTTTCTGATAAAATAAGCTTTTTCTCTTCGGCATTAACGTCCAATATCTTTACCTTTGTTTTCTTGCCAAGAAACTTCTGGAGCTCGGAGGCTATTTTTGCAGGTTCTGCCCTTTCAAGTTTTGGATAGTGCTCAGGCAATAATTGAGAGGCAGGAAGGAATGCTTGAATCCCTTTAACTTCAGCAATTAACCCTCCTTTGTTGGCTCCCTTGATTTGGACGTCAAAAATTTCTTCTTTTTCTTTTGCTTGCATTAATTCTCCCCAGGCTAATTCTTGAGCAGCCTTAACCAGCGAAAGCTCTCGATAGCCATCTTCTGTTTCCAGCTTTAAGACCTTGGCAAACACAACATCGTCAGGTTCCAGGCCCTTTAAACTATCCTTGGCGTCGAAGAACTCTTTCCCATAAATTACCCCAATTCCTTTTGCTCCCAAATCTAAGAACAGAGAGCTTCTGCCCCGGCTTAAAATTTTACCCTCTACAAGTTCTCCAACTTTTGGAGGACAAATTATTGCTGATTTTATTTTTCTTAGGCTTTTTAATGCCATAATTCTACATATTACCAATAATAACTTAAAATTCAAGGCATTGCAAGGGCTAAGATATTGTGCTAAGATAAGACAATCTTACGAATATTGTTTGTTTATGAACATTGTTTGGCACGGACAATCTTTTTTTGAAATAAGCACAAAAGGATTAGATGGCGACTTTGTGAAAATTGCTATTGACCCTTTTGGGGAAGGGTTGGGACTGCGGGTGCCAAAAGTTGAAGCTGATATTCTTTTAATAACCCATCAACACGAGGACCACTCAAATGTAAAAGCGATAAAATGTGCGCCCCGACAGCCTTCCAAAGAGGGAGGTGGGGTAGGCAGGGAATCTGGTAGAGTAAGCCCTTTTTTAATTGATGGAGCCGGTGAATACGAAACTAGGGGAATTTTCATAAAAGGCATTCCGGCTTTTCATGACAAAAGTGAGGGAAAAGAAAGAGGAAGTGTAATTTTGTACAAGGTTGAGGCTGAGGGTATGAAGCTTTGTCATCTTTCAGATTTTGGTCAAAAAGAATTAACGCCAGAGCAACTTGAAGAACTGGGAGAAATTGATATTTTAATGGTGCCCGTGGGTTCAGAACATTCCTTAGGCGCAAAAGATGCCTCAGGCGTTATTTCTCAAATTGAGCCGAGAATAGTTATCCCAATGCATTATAAGATTCCAAAATTAAAAGTTAAGCTTGACAGTTTAGAGAAGTTTTTAAAGTTAATGGGGGCAGAGGATGTAAAGCCGGAAAAGAAAATAAAAATTAGCTTAAAAGATTTACCCAAGGAGGAAACAAAGATTGTAACCCTCAGTTCTTAAATAGTCGCTTAACATAGAATGGGTTTTCTGAAAAAAACGCAAAAAATAGATGTTTCTTTGAGAAAGACCTTGGCCTTTTGCCTCCTTGCTTTTTTGGCAATACCACTTGGTTTTCTGGTGATTCTAAGACTTCAAAGAAGAATAGAAGGCCTTCAGCCAGAACAGGCTTTCAGTGATTTCACCACCCCAATACTCAAAGGAACAGAAGAAGAGGTAGGGGAGGGTATGTTTTTGGAAGGGTTGGAGGAATTGAACGAGGCATATGAAGGAGAATTGGAAAAAATGGAAAAGTTAGAGGAATCTACAACTACTACAGCTATAACTGTAACTACAACTGAGCCAAAATAGTCAGTATGCCTAAAGCCACCAAAACTAAAGAAAAAGAAATAG
The DNA here is from genome assembly GCA_964348225.1 of uncultured Candidatus Saccharibacteria bacterium. Lineage (GTDB taxonomy): Bacteria > Patescibacteriota > Minisyncoccia > Minisyncoccales > CG1-02-41-26 > CAYGBM01. The sequence goes on from CAYGBM010000020.1 coordinate 24,630, forward strand.
GCTATATTAGACCTCGCGAGATTGTTGATGAGATGCGCGAGAGCTATTTAGATTACGCGATGTCGGTGATTATTTCAAGGGCGTTGCCTGATGTCAGGGATGGCTTAAAGCCTGTCCATCGGAGAATTTTGTACGCAATGCATGAAGATGGCTTACGTCATGCTGCTAAATTCAGAAAATCAGCCACTGTTGTTGGCTCCACTCTTGGCCGTTATCATCCGCACGGCGATATTGCAGTATATGATGCTTTAGTCCGGATGGCGCAGGATTTTTCTTTAAGATATCCTTTAGTGCAGGGCCAAGGCAATTTTGGCAGTATTGACGGAGATGCAAGCGCAAGTATGCGTTACACAGAGTGTAGGCTTTCTGCGATCGGGGAGCTAATGTTAAAAGAGATTGAGAAAGACACCGTAGATTTCAGACCTAATTACGATGCAACCAGGAAAGAGCCGGTTGTTCTGCCTTCACCCCTCCCTCAGCTTTTATTGAACGGCTCTTTAGGAATTGCTGTTGGTATGGCAACCAACATTCCACCCCATAACCTTTCTGAAGTTCTTCAAGCTGCTATTTATTTAATCAGTCATCCCAACTCAACCACCGAAGACCTTTTTAAATTCGTCCAAGGACCCGACTTTCCAACGGGCGGGATAATTTACGGCAGAAAAGATATTATTGCTGCTTACTCTCAAGGCAAGGGACCAATCTTGATGAGGGGTAAAGCCGAAATCCGAGAACAAAAGAAAGGCAACTTTCAAATTTTAATCACCGAGATTCCTTTTCAGGTTCAAAAATCATCTTTAGTGCGTCAACTTGCAAAATTAGTTGAAGAGAAGAAAATTGAAGGGGTAAGAGATGTTCGAGATGAGTCTGATAGAGAAGGAATGAGAATTGTGATTGAGCTAAAGAGAGAAGCTTTCCCCAAAAAAGTTTTGAATGCCCTTTATAAATACACTGACCTCCAGAAAAGATTTTATTTAAATATGTTGGCTTTGGTGGATGGACTTCAACCAAGGGTTCTTTCTTTGGTGGATGTTTTAAGTTTGTACTTAGAGCACAAAAAAGAAGTGGTGCTCAGGAGAACAAGGTTTGACTTAAAAAAGGCAAAAGAAAGGGCTCATATCTTGGAAGGCTTGATGGTTGCCTTGCGAAACATTGATGCTGTAATACGAACAATCAAAAACTCAGCCAACAAAGAAGAAGCTAGAAAAAACCTTCAAAAGAAATTCAAGCTCACCAAATTGCAAGCAATAGCGATTTTAGAGATGAAGCTTCAGAGTTTAGCAAAGTTAGAGCGCCAAAACATTGAAAAAGAGCTGAAAGATATAAAAGCAAAAATAAAAGAGCTTAACCTGATTTTAAAAAGCCCTAAAAAAGTAAAGGAGGTAATAAAAGAAGAGCTACGTGAAGTAAAACAGAGATATGGGGATGAAAGAAGAACCAGGTTGATAGTATCAAAACCCGGAGAAATCGGAGAAGAACAATTGATTCCAAGTACCGAAACAATCATCACTGTAACCCAGGGCGGTTTTATTAAAAGGGTAAGGCCTTCTTTGTACAAAATTCAAAAAAGAGGAGGGAAGGGAATCGCCGGTATTGAGGTTTCTTCTGAAGATATGGTTGAACACTTTTTAGCCGCCAACACTTTAGACAAATTGCTTTTCTTTACCGATTCTGGAAAGGTTTTCCAGTGTTTGGTTTGGGAAATTCCAGAGATGAAAAGAATAGCTCGGGGAAGAGGGCTTTTGAATTTCCTTGAAATTTCATCACAAGAAAAGGTATTAAATCTTATTACTTATAGTAAAGAAGACGAGGCTGCGGGAAAGAAACATTTAATAATGGTTACCAAAAATGGTATAATTAAAAAAAGCCAACTTTCTGATTTTAGGAATGTCAGACGAACCGGGCTAATTGCTATTAAGCTGCAGAAAGAAGACCTTTTGAGGTCAGCGAAGATTGCTGATGAGGAAGATGAAGTAATTCTGGTAACCAAGGAAGGTAAGTCAATTAGATTCAAGGCTCGTGATGTAAGGCCCATGGGAAGGACGGCAGCTGGAGTGAGAGGAATGAAATTAGCTGAAGGGCCTCGTTCAGCCAAAGTTAGGCGTGGCAGGGATGAAATAATTGCAGCAGACGTGATAAAAAAAATCAAAAGTTCCGCCCCCGTTAAAGCTACAGCGGGCAGGCAAAAATCAAAAATCAAAAATTACTTACTGGTTATTACCGAGAATGGTTATGGCAAGAGAACTAAAATTGAGCAGTACAGGTTGCAGAGAAGAGGGGGCTCTGGCATAAAGGCAGCAAGGATTACTGAAAAAACAGGGAAGATAGTTTTCTCTAAGGTTCTTCGAGAAGAAGAAAAAGATTTAATTGTTATTTCCAAGAAGGGGCAGGTAATAAGAATTCCCCTTGGTTCTATCTCAATAATTGGCAGAGCAGCCTCTGGGGTCAGAGTAATGAAGCTTTCTAAAGGAGATAAAATCGCATCAGCCATCTGTCTGTAAATTAATCTTTAACTTAGAACATGCCTGAATTTGTTGACCCAGTTTCAATTTTTAATCAAATAGAGCTGAAAAAAGATATGACAGCTGCTGATTTTGGCTGTGGGAGCGGAGGCTGGACCATTCCCTTAGCCCAAAAGCTTGAAGATGGGCTGGTTTTTGCTGTTGATATTCAAGAGGGTCCTCTTTCCGCCCTAGACAGCCGGGCAAAACTCCAGGGCATTGGCAACCTTAGGAAAATAGTTGCCAATGTAGAGAAGAGAATTCCTGGGATCGCGGAAGCTTCTTGCGATTTGGTGCTGATGACAGACCTTTTGTTTCAGATTGAGGAGAAAGAAGAGGTTTTTAGGGAGGCTCGGAGGGTGCTTAAGGGAAAGGGAAAGGTTTTGGTTGTTGATTGGGATTTGAGTTCTTCTCTTGGACCAAAAGAGGGGAGGGTTCCTCCAGATGAGGTAAAAGAAATTGCCAAAAGAATGCATTTTTACTTAGATAAAAAATTCCAAGCAGGAAGCTATCATTATGGCTTAGTGTTTGTTAAGCAGCAATGATGTAAGCAGAGAGTTTGCTGGCTAAAATTGGCAAGCCTTATTCTTTCGGGCTTTTTATATGAAGAAATTATTTGTCTTTTTAATTCTTCTATTTGTTTTATTGCTTGGGGCGGGGTCTGTTGCTGCAAAAGGCATGGAGGGTGAATTTTGCTGTGGATCAAGCCCAACAGGTTTAGTCCAAGGTACTTGCAACCCTGGCTTAGTTTGCCATTGTGAACCAGACTCTTACTGTGAGTTAGAAACAGACGCAGATGGAAATCCAACAGGGGTAAAAGCAGGAAAGGCTGGTATATGTGGGCTTGAGAAAGCAGATCCTTTTTGCCCTATTACTCCTTTGTCCATAACAGAAATCTTGGAGAATATAATCAAGTGGATGCTTTACATAGCCATGGTTGTAGCCCCTGCAATGCTGATAATCGGAGCTATTGTTTTTATGACGTCCGCTGGCAATCCTGAAAGGATAAAAACTGCCCGAAGAATAATTGTGTGGACAATCATTGGCTTTGTGATTATTCTTTTTGGCAGGGGTATATTTAGCATTATCAAAAATATTTTGCTTGGTGGTGACTAAATCTTCTAGAGTCTTCAAAGAGTAATGAAAATTTCACTTAGCGCCAATAAAGTTGTAAAATATTTAATCCTAAGCGACTTGGCTTTTTGGACGGGTTGGGGTCTGGTAAACCCCATTTTTGCTATATTTGTGGTAAGCAAGATTCAAGGAGGAAATGCTTTTGTTGTTGGTTTAGCAGCAGCCATTTTTTGGATTGTTAGGTCCTCGTTTAGGGTGCCCATTGGAATTCTTTTAGATACCCGCCCCACAGAGAAAGACGACTACTTTGTTTTAGTGGCTGGATTGTTCCTTGCTTCTTTGATTCCCTTTGGCTATATTTTCGCGACAAACCCTCTTCACGTTTATCTTTTACAAGCGGTATATGGCTTTGGTTTGGCAATGTCACTTTCTGGCTGGGCAGCTATTTTCACTCGTCATATTGACAAAGGAAAGGAATCTACTCAGTGGGGATTGGATGCAACTTCAATTGGTTTTGGCATTGGTATAGCAGGGGCTGTTGGAGGTTGGGCAGTAACTAGGTTTGGCTTCACCGTGGTTTTTGTCGTTGTTGGCGCTCTTGGTTTGCTTGGAGTAATAATGCTTTTTGCCCTCAGAAACGAAATAAAAGGCGTATTTGACCACGGCTTGCACTTTTCTCTTAAAGATATTTTTCACTCTGACCACACATGAGGCTTATTTAATGAAAAACCAAGAGCTGGCAAAAATCTTTTACGAAATAGCCGAGTATCTAGAAATGGAGGACGTAGCTTTCAAGCCCTATGCTTATCAGAAAGCGGCTTTATCTTTGGAAACATTGAAAAAAGATATAGAAGAAATTTACAAAAAAGGAGGAGAAAGGGCAATAGATGAAATCCCGGGTGTTGGCAAAAGTATTGCTAAAAAAATAATAGAATATTTAAAAACAGGCAGAATCAGATATTATGAAAATTATAAAAAGAAATATCCCGTAGATATTCAAGATTTAACGTCGATTGAGGGCATAGGCCCAAAAATGGTACGAGATTTGTACAGGCACTTAAAAGTAAAGGATTTAAGGGGTTTAGAGAAAGCTGCTCGGGCTGGCAAAATTAGAAATTTACCAAACTTTGGCGAGAAAAAAGAAAAAAACATTTTACAAAGCATTGAATTTTTAAAACGAAGCAAAGGAAGATTTATCTTGGGAGAAATCTTACCTCGCGTCAGAGAGATTGAAAAGAGCCTCAAGCAATTAAAAGAGGTTGAAGGAATCAGTGTTTGCGGTTCGGTAAGAAGAATGAAAGAAACAATCGGAGATGTTGACTTTCTTGCTGTAACAAAGAGTCCAGAAAAAGTGATGGACTTTTTTTGTTCCCTACCCGGTATTGTTAAGATATGGGGCAGGGGAGCGACAAAGTCTTCTGTTCGGCTTAAAGAAGGTTTTGATGTTGATTTAAGAGTTGTTCCTAAGAAATCTTATGGCTCAGCTTTGCAGTATTTCACTGGCTCAAAAGAGCATAATATTGCTTTACGGAAAATTGCCATTGATAAAGGATTAAAGCTTAACGAATACGGACTTTTTAAAGGCTCAAAAAGGATTGCTGGCAAAACCGAAGAAGAGATTTACAAAGCCCTGGGAATGGTCTGTCCTCCTGCAGAAATAAGAGAAGATAGGGGAGAGATTGAGGCAGCCCTTCGGCAGGCTTGTGCTGAGCGTAAGCGAAGTGCTCGGGGATTACCATTACCTAAACTTGTTGAGCTCAGAGATATAAGAGGAGATTTGCATTGCCATTCAAAATGGAATGGAGGACATAATACGATTTTAGAAATGGCTCAGACAGCTCAGGCTTTGGGCTACCAATATCTTGGCATTTCAGACCACACCAAGTTCTTAAAAATAGAGAACGGCTTAGATGAAAAGCAATTAGCCCAGCAAAGAAAAGAAATAGATAAGCTTAATTTTCAATTTTCAATTTTCAATTTTCAAATATTGCAGGGCGCAGAAACAAATATATTAAACAATGGTTCAATTGACATCGAAGACAAAGCTTTAGAGAAATTAGATTATGCTATTGCTGGGGTGCACTCAAGTTTTAAAATGCCAAAGAAAAAAATGACAGACAGAATCATTAAGGCAATGAAAAACCCTCACATTAAAATTATTTCCCACCCGACAGGAAGGCTTTTGAAAAAGAGAGATGAATATCAAATTGATTTCAATAAAATTCTAAGGGCAGCCCGTGAAACAAACACCATTTTAGAGGTCAATTCCTTTCCAGAAAGGCTGGATTTAAACGACATCAATATAAAGAGGGCATTAGATTTTGGTGTAAAACTGATTATTAATACAGATTCACACTACAAAGAACAGTTAAGCTATATGGAGTATGGTGTTTCTCAGGCTCGCAGGGGCTGGGCTGAGAAAAAAGATGTTGTAAGCACTTATCTTCTTAATGACTTAGTGAGGTTTTTCAAGTAAAAAGGTAAAAAAACAGGGTCAGATTAAGTTTTTCAACAAAAAACCCGCCAAATAATAGCGGATTTTTTGTTGCAGAACCAATGTTACAGTGTAATTAGGGTCGGGGATATCTCCGACTCTACTCCAACCCTAGAAATTTACTTTTCTTCCTGATTCAATCCTGCGTAAGAATAGCTCAATTTCTTCTGGTTTGTAGAGACGGTAGTTATTTACTGGATTGCGGTAGGCTTTTAGCTTGCCTTGTTTGTCCCAGTTTCGCAGGGTAAGGGGAGTAACCCCTAAAATAGCAGACACTTGTTTAATGGTGAGGTATTTCTTTGAATTTTCTTGAGAACAAACCATTTTTATATGAAGGTTTATTAATGTATCTATTAACCTTTTATAACCTTTACTTAATTTTAACCTAAGAAATGTCTTTGTCAACCCCTTTTCTGTGAAAAACCTTGAAAACTAAGCAAAATACCCGAGGATAAGCTTCGGGTAGCAAGTTGCCCGAGGACGGGTCTCGGGCACTTGCAGTTGAGTTATTAACATATTGACAGAGTCATATATGTGATAAAATAAGGGAATCTCGAGCCTCGATATTTTATGAATTTGGAGATAAAAAGCAAAAACCAGGAACGAAAAAAAGAAAGAGATAAAAATTATATTTCCCTAAAACAGGCAAATAGGGTTTCTGGTTATTCTTCTGACTACATTGGTTCTTTAATTAGAACAGGAAAAATCAAAGGAGAGAAAATTCACTCTGGAGTCTCTTGGCAGATTAAGCCCTGGGAAATAATTAAATATTGTAAGGCAAACAATAAGACTAAGAATCTTAATCTCAAAGATTCTTTTTATTTGCTCAGAAAAAAATATGTTTCCTTACGGGAAGCATCAAAGATCTCTGGATACTCATCAGATTATATTGGCAGCTTGCTAAGAACAGGGAAAATTAGAGGCAGAAAGACTCACCCAAAGTTTAGTTTAGTAACCACCGAGCAAGAGCTAAAGAATTACCAGCTTCAGCTGCACAAAGCTAGATCTAAAGTGGAGAGAAGGGAAGTCCAGAGTGTTCAAGAGATTGTTGATGAGCAGGCAGAGAGATTCGCAAAGGAAAAAGAGTTGTTGAAATTAATTTTAACTCCAAAAATATTTAGAAAGATTAAGTGGGAGGTGGGCATAGCTGCTTTTCTTATTCTTTGTATCTTTACTAATTTTGCTCCTATACGATTTTTCCCAAGCTCAATCAGGGCTGTATTTGTTGATGAGCCAAAGCTGCTTAATTTTTATGCCAGCCAATGCAATGGGGGCTGGCAAAATCCCCAAAATGTTCAGGGGCCACCTAATGTTGGACCTCTGGGAGACCTTTATTTGTTTTCAGAAGCGAACTCAGCTGTTTATAAAGCAGGGGCATTGGATTTAAACTGCCAGGACTTTGTTGTTGCCTCTTTGGATTTAGATGCTTCAACAACCTTGAAATTCAAAACAGCAAAGATTAAAGCTTCTTTTGCTGTTGGGGAGAAAGAGTCAGACTTGCTTTTAGAAGACGAGGAAATAGAGGAAACAGATGCCACCTCTTCAGAGCCTTCGTTAACCAAAAGAAATCTTCTCAACTCTTTGGTGCAACTTCAAATAGCTGAGGCTGGAGAAGAGGCGCCAGCAGAAGAAACTACTCCACCAGAAGGGGTTCTTGGTGAGATAGGGGCAGAGCCTGTTGAGGAAACAAGCATAGAAGAGGAAACCATAATACCAGAAGAAGCAGGAGCTTTAGAAGAGGTTATTGAGGAAGGTGTTGAGGAAAGCACAGAGTTATCTGGTGGAGCGGGAGAGGAGGAAAAATTAGAATCAGAAGGAGCTGGCTTCGAGGCTTTTGCAGACGAAGAAGGCGGAGGAATTGAAGAAAGTACAGAAGTTGGAGAAAGTACAGAAGTTGAAGGAGATGGTGAAGCTATTGAAGAGGGGGTATTGCTTGAAGAAGGGGCAGTGAGTGAAGATCAGGGTTCAGCTGAAGATGCTGCCACTAGCAGTGAAGTTGAGGTTGGAGAGGAGATTGGAGATGAGGCTGAAACAAAAACTGATGGTGAGGATGAAGGTGAGGTTGGGGTTGGCATTGAAGATGGAGCTGGAAGTGAAGAAGGGGTTGGAGAAGAAGCTGAAACTGGGGCTGAAAGCGAGGGCGAAGAGGAGGCTGTTGATGAAGCAACAAGCAGTGAAGATGTTCCTGGGGCTTTGGTTGCTACCTCAAGTGTTCCAGAAGACAGCCTGCCAATTATTGATGAAAGGATTATCATTTGGTGGTCCTTTGATGGAGAAGATTGGCAGCAATTAAGTGTTATTTCTGGCTATGCTTTGTCTAATATGCTGAACAGGGGATATTTTACCTATGAAGCATTTTTTTTGAACAGCTGGGAGGATATTGAAAATCTAAAAATAAAAATTGAAGGAGTTGTTGGTGGTGAAACAAATGTAACCACCTTTCTTGATAGTGTTTGGGTTGAGGCGGAATACGAAGAAGTGGATGAGGTTGAGGAAGAAACAGATGAAGAAACTGATGAAGAAACAGAACCCTCTGGCGAGGAGGTTGTTTCTTCTCCAGGGGAAGTTTCTGACGGAGAGCAAGCTCCTGAGGGGACAGACGGAGCTGACACAGAGGATATTGCAACGGGTGGGGAAAGAGAAGCTCCAGTTGAAGAAGGCATAGAAGAGGAAAGCGAAGAAGAAGGGATTGAAGAGGCTGCGGAAGAAACCGAGGAGGGGACAGAAGCTGAGACCGAGGAATCCACAGAGGAACAAACAGAGGAGGATCAGGAAGAGGAGTTGCAGCCAGAAGAAGCTTTAGAAGAAGAGGAAATCGAGGCAGAGGAGCCAGAGCAGCTGGAAGAGGAGCTAGTAGAAGAGGAGCAAATTCAAGAAGTAGAGGTGCAGGAATTAGCAGAAGAGGAAGAGGAAAAGAAAGAAGTGAAGATGCCCAAGAAGGCAAAAATCAAAATTAAAGACAATTCTTTGGTTCTTTTTGGTGAATATAAAAATATTTTTCGCTATGATGAAGAGCCCACTTTTTTGATTGGTATGCCAGATTTAGGGGCTGAGGAGATAATCAGGAGTGGAAAAGGAGATTTGATTGAGGGAGAATTATTTGAAGAGCAAGAGGGAAGTGTGGAGGAAGGGACTGTGGAAGATGAGGGTGAAAAGCCTGCTGAGGAAGGGACAGAGGTGGAGCCTGAAGAAGAAATATCTTCAGAGACGGAAGTTGAGGAAGAAATGCCTGGGGAAGTGGAGCTAGAAGAAGAGGCAGAGGAGGAAGAGGCTGGCGGGGAGATAGAACCAGCAACAAGCACAGAAATAGCCACGACCACAGAGACAGAGGAGAAGGATTCAATGAGTACCACAACCATAGATGTTGGTACAAGCACAGATGCAGAGCAAGGCGAGGAGTCAGCAGGAAGTGGAGAGCCAGCAGAGAGTGAAGAAGGAGAACTAGAACCAGAGGCGTTAGCAGAAGCAGAGGAAGAGAAAGGGGCAGCTACGGGCACGGAAGTAGAAGCAGAAGCAGGGACTGAAGTTGAAACTGAAGCAGGGGTAGATGAGAGTATTCAAGAAAAAGAGGAAGAGCAGGAAGAGGCAGATGAGCAAGCCCATCTGCAGAAAAAAGGAGTTTTAACTAGAATAGGAGGGTTTTTCAAAAGAGGATTTCAAAAAATAAGAAGTTTTGTTTTAAGGACTGGGTCTTCTGTTAAAAGATGGGCTCAAAGATTGAAGAACAGGGTTATGCTTGTGGTTAGAGCCCAAAGCGAGCCAGAGGGTGGGTCTTCGAGCATTGGTTCTGCACTGGGCACTCCTGGAGCAGAAGATGCTACAACAAGCTCTACAACAGATGCTTCTTCAACCGATGTTTCTTTGGCTGGTGGCTCTGCGATTGGAGATAAGATTAAGATAAAGCTTTTCAACCCAGAAGGCGGGGTGTCGTCTGTGAGCCCTCAAATTACACCCAAGCTGGTTGAGGGGAAAGAGAGATTTGAGATTAGGCTTGCAAGGCCTGAGAAGAATTTTATGCCAGGCAGGTGGCGAATGGAAATTGAAATGGAAAGTGATGGAACAACCTTTATTGTTGATGAAAGCTTTGATTGGGGGGTTTTGGCAGTAAATATTAACAAATCAATTTATCTTTTAAATGAGGAAGCCTATATTCAAATGGCAGTGCTTGATAACAGAGGGCACACGGTTTGCGATGCAAAATTAGAGTTAAGAATTAAGCACGAAGATTCAAGGCTTGAGACGGTTTTATCCACTGAAAAGGGGACGATTCAATACAGTGATGATTGCTCGCAAGATAATGTTACCGATATACCTGATTATTTCGCTTATTATAAAGCAGAGAAGCTGGGTATCTATGAGATGAAATTGGTTAATCTTGATAAAGGCTATGAGATTGAGGATTCGTTTGAAGTCAGGGTAAATGTGCCTTTTGATGTTGAAAG